>CACZHC010000057.1 GCA_902780865.1 uncultured bacterium | reverse complement strand
GGATGCGGCGGCGGCGGCGGCGGCGCGGGCGCGGGTGGCCCCGGCGGCGATTCGCAGGTGCTTCACACGTCGAAAAACAACGACGCCTACCAGGACGAGGACGGCAACTACGAGCATGCCGGCGACGGCGGCCCGGGCGTTGTCTCCGACATCACGGGCGCGGCGGTCTCCTATGGCGACGGCGGCGGCGGCGGCGTGCGGCGCTCAAACTTCAAGCACGGTGGTGCAGGCGGCCTCGGCGGCGGCGGACGTGGCGCGGGGCTGTTCGAAAACTCGGTCATCGAGGCGACGGCCGCCGCCCCGAACCGCGGCGGCGGTGGTGGTGGCGGCGGCTGGAACGCCACGGGCACCACGCTCCACAGCGCCGACGGCGCCGACGGCGTCGTGATCCTTCTCGTCGCCCCCGCGGCCGCCGACGAGGAGCCGGCGGATCGCGAAAGCGTCTGGGCCGTCGGCGGCACGGTCTCCACGTGGCGCGACCCGACCCTCAAGCGCAACTGGGTCGTCCACGAGTTCCGCAACAGCGGAACGCTTGTCGTGAAACACGGCTTCGACGCCGAGCTGCTGCTCGTGGGCGGCGGTGGCTCGGGCGGCACGGCAACCGGTGCAGGCGGCGGCGCGGGCGGCCTCATCCACACCAACGGCATCCACCTCGTCGGCGGCGTCTACGACGTCACCATCGGAGCCGGTGGCCTCGCCGACGGCGGGGACGGCGGCGCATCGGCGCTCGTCTCGCGGGGTGGATCCGTCTCGCTTTCCGCCCCCGGCGGCGGCGCCGGCGGATGCTATGGGGGCGGTTCGGCGCGCTACGCGGGCCATCCTGGTGGAAGCGGCGGCGGCGGGGCCGTGCAGAAGGCCGGCGGAGCGGCCGTTCCGGACGACGGCATCGTGATCGGCCACGCCGGCGGAAACGCCGCCCCGAGCGGCTACAACCCTGGCGGCGGTGGCGGCGCGGGCTCTCCCGGCACGGACGGCAAGGCTGGTTCGACCACGGACTGCCTCGGCAACGGCGGTGACGGCCTCGCGTTCGACATCACGGGCGAGTCGCGTTTCTACGCCGCCGGCGGCGGTGCCGGATACTCGGGCAGCGCGAGCGCGCGCGGATGCCACGGCATAGGCGGCTCCGGCATAGGCGGCGACGGCGAAACCGCCTTGCAAAGCCAGGTTTATCGGCGGCCATGGGGACATTCGGGCCGCGACGGCACGGGATCGGGTGGCGGTGGCGGCGGACAGTCCGATGGCATTGGCGGCCGCGGCGGCTGCGGCGTCCTAATCGTGCGTTATCTCGCCAGTCTTCCGGGCATGGTTATTGTGATTAGGTAGCACCTTTAAATCTCAGAAATCTCCGGGGGCAGAAACAGTTATACTCATGAGGTCGATGTCGACGAGGTGCCTTGCAACCGTGATGCCTGCAGCGGCAGTCTTTTGCCTCGCCATGGACGCTGCGGCCTGCACGGCGGTTCTGGTGGGGAAGGATGCCTCGACGACGGGGCGTGTCATTCTTGGGCACAACGAGGACGACGACCCGTCGCTTGTCGTGCGGCATGGATACGTCCCGCCGCGCGAATGGCCGGCGGACGCGACGCTCGTCGACCATACGGACTGCGCGAAAGTTCCGCGCGGGCCCCGCTCCCTCGGCTTCTTCTGGACCGAGGTGCGCGACGCGAAGTGCGGCGCGGGGAGCGCGGTGTCGTTCGTCAACGAGAAGGGCGTCGCGATAGTCTCGGACAACGCGGGGCCGACGAAGGAGAACTCGCCCGACGCCGACGTGCTGACAGACGGCGGCATCTGGTTCGCGCTGCGCCTTGCCGTCGCGGAGCGGGCGAAGAGCGCCCGTGAGGCGGTCGAGATAATCGGCTCGCTCGTCGAGAAGTGGGGATACCGTCCGTCCGGCCGCACGTACACCGTCGCGGACGCGGAGGAGGGGTGGATGGTGCAGGTCGTGCGTGGACGGCACTGGGTCGCGATGCGCTGCCCTGACGACGCGATTGCCGTGATGCCGAACCACTACACGATCCACGCGATTCCGGAATCGCCGACGAAGGACTGTCTCTTTTCCACCGATGTCATGGCGTATGCGGTCGGGAAGGGGTGGTGGCCGAAGGAGAGGGAATTCGACTTCGCGCTCGCGTACCAGGACCCGAAGTGGGTGAAGATTCCGCACAACACCCGACGCCAGCGGTACGTCACGTCGCTTCTGCTTGGAAAGGAATGGACGGACGAGTCGTATCCGTTTTCCGTCAAGGGCGAGCGTCGCGTTTCGCCCGATGACGTGAAGGCCGCGCTGTCGTCGCATCCCGAGTCAGGCGGCTGGCTCCGCCACGCATCCGACTTCGACGAGACGCCGAGCGCATGCCGCAGGCAGACGATCGAGTCGCTCGTGGTTGCGTTCGGCGAAACGCCGGCTGACGGCGTCGCGAAGATCTCGGGGAACCGCCCGTGCGAGAAGGGCTACCGCACGTTCAAGCCGCTTGTGCATCCGCTCCCGCACGATTTCGACGACGGAGATGCCCCGGGCCGCCTCGAGCGCTTCTTCCTGCCCGAGCCAGCTCTCCGCTGAGTTGCGGGTGAGCCAAACTGCCGACCGGGCTGTAGGAGAGGCTTGCGGCGATAGGCGTGTTGTGCTATAATTCAGCATGTCAATGGTGGTATTGGGTATTGTGAAATAAGGAGCAGACTAAAATGCAAAAGATTTCGATTCGAACACTCGTCATTTCGCTGCTTTTTGCATCCGCTTCGTTCGAGGTTGTGGCGGCAGATGTCACAATTGAAACTGCTGCCAACATTGCATCGCAATGCTATGCCGTGGGCGACACGGTCACGGTCTCCGGCGGCGATGCCGCCGCCGTGCTCGGCGATGGTGTCGCGACGCTCGCCGGACAGACCTTGACGATGAAGCACGCCGGCTTCACGCTCCTCAAGGACACGGGCGGGACGGAGTACCGGTTCGGGGTCTATGAGACGCCCGGCGGCGACGGCGACGTCTTCCTCTTCGACTGGACGGCGAACAGCAACTACGGCTGGGCGACCGCGCCGTGGACGAAGGTGACGCAGAATTCGGACCGCACCTACCCGGACCACGCGGATGACGTGGCGATGATCCGCGTCGCGCGCGGCGACTACGGCTTTCTCACGGTGCCGGCCTCCGGCGTCACGGTTGGGCAGCTTATCGTCGGCATGACGAAGAACTGGACACTCGACCACACGTCCGGCACCATCACTCCGCTCCGGTTCGAGCGCACTGACGGCGCCGTGCCGCGCATCAATCTCTCCCGCCCCGTTTCGTCGGGCGACGGTGATTACCAGTTCCGCCTTGGCAATTACGATCAGGACAATGGCGGGAACGTGCTCGACGTCTCTTTTACGGGGAAGATTCTTGAAGTGAACTTCTGCGGCGATTCGGTTTCGGCAGGGTCTTATGTGCGCATGGGCGCTCTCAACTTTGCGTTCGGCCGCGGGCGGATTCAGGTCGCAGCGGGGCAGACCGTTCGCTTCGGGAACGGCTCCCGCCTCACCAAGGGCACCGATGCCGTGTCGCTCTCGCGCCTGCGCCAGGGGTCCGGCATCTTCGGCGCGGGGACGGTCGAGGTCTCCGACGCCGGGTTCGATCTGCAAAGCTCCGATCCCGACACGTATCTCGACGTCGGGCTCTTCCGCTCCGTGACGGGATGGTCGCCCTTTTCCGCCGAGAACAACGTCACGCGCTTCGTGACGCGCTTCAACACGGTGCCGTCCCTCCCGGTTGAAATCCTCTCCGCGCACTGCCCGACGAACCTCAACCCGCAGACGGAGTTCCGGAACTACTGGGACACCGGAGCCACGAACGCTTGGCTTTCGCCGTCCGTCCTTCTCTCCGGCTGCAACTACGAACTGCAGCAGAACGGCGCCTATGCCCCGCACGGAGACTTCTACTACGCCACGAACGCCGCGCCGAAACTGACGATCCGCGGGCATGTCGGTCTCAGGGGGCCGACCTCCTACGGCCCGGACTCCGGCCACACGGACTCCGACGGCGTCCAGAAGGGCCGCGTCACCCACGAGATCCACATCCGCGACCTCAAGCTCGCCGACCGCTGGTCCACGGCGCAGGCAAACTCCCTGAACTTCTGCCGCGGCGACGATCGGACGAACGACATCAAGGGAACGCTGACGATCGACAACTGGCGCGACCACATCCGCCGCCCGCCCGGTGTCGACCCCGCCGACTACGACGGCAACGTCTACGCGATCATCCCGTGGATGACGGTTCACTGCAACGACAACAACCAGGGGCTCGCAGACACGGACTGGGGTCAGGAGCAGACCTTCCCCGGCGTCCGCGAGACGGACGGATGCGTCCGGCTCCTCCTGCACCTGAGCAACCGCGGGTCGGGCACCCTCTCCAACCGCGGCGCGAACGACAACTTCTACTTTGCCGACAAGCCCGGGTTCTCGTTGAACGACGCGGACCGGACGCTCTTCTCGCTCGTCTACGCCACGGCGGAGACGCCGCACTACGCGGCGGGCGGCAACTTCTACCTCGACACCTCGAAGGGCGGACACAAGCTCACGATCACGAGCGGCGCGATGGCGATCATCCGCCAGAACAAGTGGCTCGGGCAACCGGCGGACATGACGCGCAACGGGCGGATCGTCCTCCAGGGCAATCCCGCCTACCTGCACGTGAATTCGGGGCTCTACTACGCTTCCTCCGGCTCCGATGGCGGCGGGAGGGACTACAATATGTGCTGGGTGCCGCTCGTCGCGGAGAATGACCTCGTGAAGGGCGGCGCTGGCTCCGTCGGCCTCGCGGGCGACCAGCGCGGAATCCGCGGGACGCTCGCCGTGAACGGCGGCGAACTCTGGCTCGGCTATCCGGCCTACAAGAAGAACGGCTACCTCTACACCTACGGCCACCCCCAGAACAACTGGCCGATGCACGGGTGCGCGACTGACTGCGACTTTGTCGTGCGCGGCGGCGCGGTGCTCGCGCTCGCGAGCGCGGGCTACCAGGGCGTGGACAGCGACGGCAACGACGTTGATGCGCCTGTGCTCGCGTATGGCGCGGAGAGCAAGCATACGATCACGCTCGAGCGCAGCGGAAACGCCGTGGGCGGCGTCTATGTCGCGGAGGGCGTCACTGGAACCGTCTACGAGGCGTTCTACGAAACCGAGGACGGCAAGACGGTTACCTTCGCACGCGGCACATGGGGTTCGTCGGAGAGCGCCGCTGATCATGTTGACGATCTTTACTTCTCCGGCCCCGGCGTGCTTAAGGTTCTGCATGATCAACTTGCCAATCCGCTGATAATCATAGTCAGGTAGGCACATGCGGCAGAGGTAAAAACATGGAAAAGACAATGCCCACCTTTGCTGTATGTATGGTAATTGCGGTATCTGCTGTTAGGACATCATGAAAGGGCGGACATCTATGAGACAAATCGTATTTTGCATTGCGCTATGTGCGCTCGCCGCAACGCAGACGGCGAGGGGGGGCTCTTATGAGTTCACCGGAGAGGTGGACAACAAGTGGGGCACGGCGGGAAACTGGCGTGTTGCGAGCGCTGGGGCTCAACAGACGGCAGTTCCGTCCGGAGGCCACAACCTCAATTTCTGGCCTTCGACAAAAATGGCGCAAAGTTTTGCGGATAACCCAATTGTGGAAATAGACGACACGTATTCGACAACATGGAAGCTGCATGTGCGCAAATTCGGCACAGAAAGCGCGCCTGTGGTGTTTAAAGCCGATACGGATGCCCATGGTGTGACCGCGGGTAATGCGAACTCAGGCGACAATACTGGATATTACATTGCGTATGATACGGGCGATGCTTGGTTGCGCCTTGAAAAAGGAACCTACAACACTGGGAGCAAGGGACATTGGTTTATAGGCAGCGACAGCTATGCCGGCAATGTCGTTGCCTGCTATGGCGTGACGATGGGCTGCGGATATAAGTTTTGGTTGAGGAACGGGTCTTTTTCTGCGACGAACACGGCGCTAACTGTAAATGACGCCTGTTACTTCGGTAGTCAAAGCGGTAAGAGCGTGATGGTTTACAAGAAAGATGGTGCTTGGACAATGAATGGCAATATGCATGTCGGGCTCAATGGTGGCGCCACGATGGTCCAGGACGGCGGCTTGATTGAAGTCAAGGGCCAGCTGTTTGTGGGGAACCCAGGCGAGGGATCGCTGACAATCAATTCTGGATCTCTGAATGTCGCCAGCGACAAGGCTACTTATATTGGTAGGAACGGTGCAAATGGCAAGGGGACTTTGACGGTCAATGGCGGCGCGTTGAGCCTGGGCGGGGATTGCATCTTGGGCGATAAAGGAGACTCGACAGCCGGCGGCACTGGGATGCTCATTGTGAATGGCGGCACAGTTGATGTCAGCAGCAACAAATGGACGAAGATCGGCATCGGAACGGGGACGATAAACCTGAACGGGGGAACATTCAAGACGAAGTGCTTCCGGGACGAAGTGGCGGGAGGTTCGCTTACGGTTAACTTCAATGGCGGTACATTGCAGGCCAATGCCGTGCAGTCGAATGGATTGTTCTACCGCGGGTCCGGCACCGGTATCAATGTCTATGTCGGCGCAAACGGTGGCACGATCCATACCGGCGGGTTTGGAATATCCATTCCTGTCGCCATAAACGACGCGAGCGACGTGTCGGGCGCGATGACCTTCGCGGGCGGGGGCACCGTGACGCTCTCCGGTGCAGTGGGTTGGACGGGCGGCACTACGATTACGAATTCGACGGTTATTTCCGTCGCCAGCGCGGACAATGTGGCTAACATCTTGACGAACGGTCTTTCCGTGGCGATTTCGGCAGGCGGCGATCCCGTCGGCATGGTTGTCCTCTCGTTTACCGGCACGGGTGGAATCAATCCTGCCTTGCTTGGGGCGAACGACGTCGTGATTGGCGATGCAGCAGACATTTCCGATCTCTATCTGGGGCTGTCGGCAGACGGCAAGACGGTCGTTGTGAAATCGGGCGCGATCAGTCCGTTGGTATGGATCGGCACCGTGAACGACAATTGGACGGCCTCCGGGAAGTGGGACGACGGAAATGGCCCGACGGATTGGGAGGACGGCAGCAAGGCGATCTTCAGCACGCCTGGCGCCTCGGCGGTTGTCAATGCTGCTGTTGCTGCGCCCGAGATCGTGTTCCAGGCGAACACGACGGTTGGCGGCGCGGCGAGCCTTGCGGTGGAAACCATAGCGGTCTCGAATGGCGTTTCCGCGGCAATCGATGCGCCAACAACGGGCGCGCTCGCAAAGACGGGCGAAGGTACGCTCGTGCTTGGTGCGAGCCGCACGGAGCGGACAATCGTGGACGAAGGTGCGCTTGCTATGAGTGGCGCAACGGTTGACAGCAGCAAACTTACGCTTGGCGCCTATGCCGCGAAGCCCGTCGTTTTCGACTACGGCGGTCAGACGCTTGCAGGAAAATGGACGGACTATCTTGCCGCCGGCATGGACATCACTCTCTCGAATGGCACGTTCTCGACAACACAGAATCCCAGTTGGACGGTGACAAAAATGCCAAAGTCGCTTACTATCGCAAAGGGCGCCGTGATGACGGCTTCTGACAGATTTTCATGGAACATGTGCGATACGTCCGATGCCGATGCCACGAACTATGTCAACATTGTCGGTGGTTCGCTTGTTTCGACACAGACCGGCCAGGCTCGCAACTGGATCATGCAGAATTCACGACGCGGAACGCTTGTCTTCAATGTGTCGGATGGTGGTCTTCTCGAGTTCGCGAACAGGGTCTATATGCTGCCTTGCCGCGACAGCACTACGGCAAACGACACGCCTGGTCTTCGCTTAACGTTCAACGATTCTACATTCCGGGTCAAGAACAACAACAACCTCCTCCTTGGACACGACGACGGAGGGCCGGGCAACAGGAAAAACCCAAGGGAGCCCATTTTCGAGCTTGCGATGACCAACTCGGTTCTTGATGTCGGCAAGGGCGGCATATACCTTGGACACAACGAACGCCAGTCCAATACGGCTGGGCACGCCACGGCGGACTTCGATAGCTGCGTCGTCACGGCCAAGCAGTTTGGCGTATACATGGATCGTCCGGCGAACGGCGCGCGCTTCAACAATTCTACGCTCGTCTTGACGGACAACAACAATGGCACAGGCGTGGACAGCGGCTGGATACTGGCGACGAATGACACGCCGGTAATTGTAGTCGGCCCCGACGGCCTCGTTCTCGACAGCCAGGGCTACACTGGCAATATACGTGCCGACTTCGGTGGCACTGGCGCAGTGACGAAGAAGGGGTCTGGCAAAATTACCATCTTTCGCTCACAGACCTCGACTGCGGCGTTTGTTTGCGAAGAAGGCGAGACGTTTTTCGACGCTGGACTTTCGGTGGCCCGCCCCGTGACGATGGAAAGCGGCACGAAGCTTACGACAAAAGGAACGGGCCAAGTCTCGTTCGCGAGTCTGGCGCTTGAAGCTGGCGCGACGCTCAACATAGACTCCCCGACGTTTGGCGTGACAGCCATCGCGGCCACTCCGCTCGCGCTTCCCGGCTCCGGCTCGGTGACGCTCACTGTGAACGACGGAGCGTTCGCGTTGGGTCGATACGCGATTTTCGAGATGCCAGGCATTGCGGTCTCAGATGTCGAGGGCAAGTTCGATTTTAGCCTGTCTGGAGGCTTGTCCGCGGAATGGGAGGTCTCGGACAATACGCTCAATCTTATCGTCAAGGGCGAGAACGACATATTATGGACAGGCGCGGGTGACGGCGAGCGTTTGAACGACGGAGAGAACTGGCTCGGCGGCTCTGTTCCTTCGTCCGAGCAGAATGCGGTGATCAGCGTGCCGAGCGACGTAACTCTCGTCTGTGACGGCAATTTCTCGCCCGGTTCCATTACGTTTGCGGCGAATTCGGCGGCTGCAACGATTTCCGGCGACGGCTCCATTGCCGGTGTTACTTCAATTACGAACCTTTCGTCTGTATCCCATACGATCAACGTGCCGGTTCGCTTCACGGGCAACATTCAAGTAACGCAGAATGCGGATTACTACGATCATATTTCCAAGTCGCACATCGTCTTCGCGGGCGGAGCATACGCGGCGGAGGGCAAGTCGATAGAGACGGGCGCTACGGTTAACTGGTCGCGTTGCATGTTCGGCAGCTATTACCTTGACAGCGCGGCAAACGCACGATGGGCCGCTACGCAGTACTCCAGCTGCCGTCCGGCCGTTGCAGATGACTCTATGCTCTATGTGCAATACGCCGGGAGATTGACGGAACTTTATGTCGGAAGCAATGCAAAGGCGTTTGTCGGCGACATGGCGCTCGACGGGGGACGTCTTTCCTACCGAGTCCTCGGCGAGATGGTAGTCACCAATTTGACGCTCACAGGTACGGGCGACAGGTATTTGTCCTACGGGCAGGGCACTTCTACGCCTGGCACCTTCAAGATCAATTCCATCACGAATGGAATGACCGGCGGTTGGTTCTATTTTGCGGATGGAAACGCGGCGGCAAAGCACACAGTATATATTGGCGAAGGCGGATTGAATTTCGCGAACGACAGCGCCATCTACTGCATCGGACGAGGCGCCGACAATAACGCCGAGACGATTCGTCCGTGGTATTCAGACTTCACCATTGCCGCGCGTAACGATAACGGCCGAGCTCTCGCGTTCAATCGCGACATTACATTCTGCACGGATGACGAGAGCGGCGTCGGTCGAACGATTACGATCAATGCGAACACATGGGACTACAGTTCGCCGACGATTACCGTTTCTGGCACCGGCACGCTTCGGGTGAACAGCGAATGCTACGGTGATGCCCAGCCGCCGGTGACGGTTACGAACTCGGCGACGCTTGCGTTCAAGCCCGGTGCGTCGCTCACGACAAGCAACATTACCGTCAATGCCGGCGCGACGCTGGCGGTTGCCGAGTCCGGGACGCTTGGACTTGGCTGCGACCTCATTCTTGGGGACAACGCATGTCTTCGCTTCAACTACACGAGCTCTGCGGCGCCTATCCTTGACTTGACCGGCAAGGACGTGATGTTCGACGAGGGCGAGACGACGAATGTCGTCGTCAAGATTTCCGCTGAGAACGGCGCTCGGGCCAAATACAACGGAGGTAGGAATGTCCTGACTGCCGGCCAGAAGTTTGCGGGCGTCAATGTTTCTCTTTACGACGGACCAGATAAGCCGAAGTGGGTTATTGATGTCAAGGTGGAAGACGGCGAGATAGTGGCCTATGTGAAGTCTATCGGCCTGCAGATCTTTGTGCAGTAGTCGCCTTCGCTTGACTTATGGGGGCGGGCGGGTGTATAATCACGACATGAAAAAGACTATGATCTGCGCCGCCCTGTTCGGCGCCCTGTTCTCGGCGCGTGCCGAACTCGAATGCGTTTCGCTCGACGGAACCTGGGACTTCACGTTCTCGCCTGGGGGTAAGCTCTCCGCCGCGACGAGTGACTTCAAGGCGACCGACAAGATGGTTGTTCCGGGGTGCTTCGACCTGATGCCTAAGTGGTACGCGCAGCGCGGTCTCGCCCACTACCGCCGCACGTTTTCGCTTGGACGCGGCTGCACCGCCGCGTTCCTCAGGGTCCAGGGTATGGGACTTCAGGCGAAGTTCTTCATCGACGGGCGCGAGGCCGGGACGGTGAAGTATCCATACGTGACGTTCGAGGTGCCGCTCGGCGCGCTTTCGGCGGGGGATCATGTGCTTGTCGTGGCGCTTGACAACCGTCTCGACGGCTCGAAGGAGCTCGTCTTCAAGCCGAACTACGACTTCTTCCTCTCCGGCGGCTTCTACCACGGCGTGGAGCTCAAGCTCCAGCACGCGGCGGTGGAGCTCGACCGCGTCGTCGTGAGGACGCGCGACTACAAGACCGGCACGGTCGAGCTTGCGCTTGAGGCGAAGGGCGCGCTTCCGGCGGACGTCGAGGCGAAAGTCGCGTTTGACGGCGGCGAGGCGAAGGGCGTGCGCTTCAGGGACGGACGTGCGCGTCTCGCGGTGCCGGCGTTCAAGCTGTGGAGCCCCGGGAGCCCCAACCTCCACCGCGTGCGGGTCGAGACGGAGTTCGGCACCTGCGAGACGCGGTTCGGCATCCGTGAGTTCGCCGCGCACGGGAAGGCGTTCTGGCTCAACGGAGAGAAGGTATGGCTCAAGGGCGTGAACCGCCACGAGTCCCATCCCGAGGACGGCTACGCGACGACGCGGACGACGATGCTCCGCGACATCCAGCTCATGAAGTCGATCGGCTGCAACTACGTGCGCGGTTCGCACTATGCGCAGTGTGACGATTTCCTTTCGCTCTGCGACGAGCTCGGGCTGATGGTGTGGGAGGAGTCGCTTGGCTGGGGCAACAAGAACGACCTCGACGACCCCGGATTCATGGCGGGGCAGATCGAGCAGACGCGGCTGACGGTGCGCAACTCGATCAACCATCCATGCGTCGTGATCAGCGCCTTCCTCAACGAATTCGGCTCGAACACGGAGAAGGGGCGTGTGCTCGCCGACAAGCTCATCGACACGATCCGCGCCGAGGACACCGGGCATCTCGTGACGTTCGCCAGCATGTTCAACTCGACCGACATCTGCTTCGCGAACGCCGACTTCATTTCGTTCAACGCCTATCCCGGCTGGCACGGCCGCGTCGGCCGCGCCACGACGCCCGAATCGCTCGACAAGGCCATCAGGGAGGAGTTCGACGGCGCGGTCAAGTACCTGCGCAAGACGTTCGGCGAGGACAAGCCGATCATCGTCAGCGAGACTGGGTGCTATTCGCTCTACGGCAACCACGACCCGATGGCCGCGCAATGGACCGAGGAATTCCAGAGCGAATACCTCGACCACTGGCTGACGGCTGTCACCGAATCGCCCGAAATGAGCGGCTTCACGGTGTGGCAGTTCTGTGACGCGCGCACGTTCTTCCGCGGCGGAAGCGACATCCGCACGAAGCCCCTCGGCTACAACATGGCCGGGCTCTTCGACCGGCACCGCAACGCCAAGCTGGCGGCGACGACGGTGAAGCGCCACTACACCGCGAAGTAATGCGGAGCAGTTGTCAAGGTCGACGTTGATAATAAGGATGGCACAAAATGAAAAAACTGATGATGGCTTTCTTCTGGGCGATGGTTTGTGCGGTATCTTCGGCGGAAACCCTTCCGTCATGGGCGGTCGGGACATTCAAGGGCGACGTCGAGAACTGGTGCTATGTGTATGACGATCCCGATGACATCGGGCCGTGGTACGGCAAGGCCAGCTTCACCATGGCTGCGGATGGCAATATGTCTGGAGAACTCAAGATTGACGATTTGCGCGCCAAGCCGGTTGGCAACTTCTCTATCCAAGCCGTGTCGGACAGTGAGGTCTGGCTGGTTCATGATTTCAAATGGACGGAGAATGGCCGATATATGGAAACCATTCCCGCAAACATCTACATCCGCAATTCTGCCGGGGTAGTTACGCTGGAATACTGTGACGAGGATCCATCCTACGACAAGTGGGAGGCCTGTCCCGTCCAGGGGGTTCTGCAAAAATCAGGCGGCGCTGTTTTTATTCCGGTCGAATGGCAGAAGGCGCGGACATTGAACGGTCTTTACGGCGAAGGCTGCTGGGGCGGCGTAGATGGTGCTGAGGGAACGGCGCAGCTGAAGTGCGGCAAGGCGAACAAGAAAGGCGTCGCGAAGGTGTCGTTGACAATCAAGCCGTTCGTCGGGAAGAAACGCACGTACAAAAGCGTCTCGGTGGATGTGTCGCAGGGCGGTCGCATCGAAGTGCGTTGGCCGCAGCAGAAATATGCTGTCACAATCGATGGGGACGGTTTCTTTGGCGAACCCATTTATGAATGGATACGTCCGGCCTGTTCGCCCAATGCCGTTTGGAATGCAGATGTTGGCGGATCGTTTAATAAGACGGCGTGGTTTGATTTCGGAGATATCCCCAATGGCGATGTGCCGATTATGTTCTGGATGTTTGAGGAAACCGACGCAACAGTTGTGATGAGCGGAAGCAAGTGGAAGTTGCCGAAGAAGGCTGTTGTCAAGAAGTTGAAATGCCCGAAAGGTGCCACTTGCGGCATTGACTGGCAGGTTGATTCAAGTGGAGACAAGACAAATCTGCCTGGACTCAAGCTGACCTACAATCCGAAGACAGGCATCTTCAAAGGCGGTTTTGATCTTTACCCCTACATGGGCAAAAAGTACATGGCCAAGGTCATAGGCGTCATGGTTAATGGTGTGGGGCACGGCCAGGCCTTGTGCCCTAAGCTTTCGCCTGAACCGTGGGCCGTGACCATCAAGTAGCGAACTTGGCCTGTCTTACGGCACTTTTGCCGCGCGGGAGATTTGTAAATACCGCTTTTGCGCCGTATGGGAATTTGGTATAATTCCAAACATTAGAATTTAGGTCTGACCTGTTTTCTAATGTCTGGAAGGGTGGATGGGGGTTGTTGAGCGCGGCAACTGTCGGATTGTGATATGATCATAAGCCGTCATTTTCGGGGCGGTTGCGCCCGATGACTTCCGTGCGTCCACACGGCAGATTATGGTATAATTGTCGCAAATTAAGGCATGTCGGAGAGAGTTACGAATGAACAAATTCACCGCAGTCGCATTCGCAGCGGCGTTCGCCGTTTCCTCATTTGACGCATCGGCCCGTCCGCCGAACTACGACGAGTCGAAGGTCGCGCCGTATGCGCTTGAAGACCCGCTTGCTTTCGCAGACGGACGCAAGCTTTCCGGCCCTGAGGAATGGCCGGCGCGTCGGGCCGAGATACTTGGCATTTTCGCCAAGGAGATGTACGGCATGGAGCCGCCTGCGCCCGAGGCGGTCGTGACGGAACTCGTCGAGGAAGGGCCGACGTTCGCGGGGCTCGGCATGCGCCGCCAGTACAGAATGTGGTTCAGGGTCGACAAGTCAGGGCCGTTCGTCGACTGGCTGCTCATCCTGCCCAATCGTCCCGAGGGCGATGACCCCGTGAAGAAAGACGGAAAGGTCGTCTGCGAGGGCATAGGCAAGGTTCCTGTCGTGCTTATGCTCAACTATCGCGGCAACCAGTCGGTTCTCGACGAAAGCGAGGTGAAGCTGCCGGAGGGCGAATGGCGCAAGCCGTCGAGCAAATTGTCGCCTGAGGAGTCAGAAAACGGGGCGATGCGCGATACCAGGGCGGGTTCCGTCATCCTTGCCGACTTTATTACGGCTCGTGGCTATGCGCTTCTCACGGCCTGCTATGCGCAGGTCTCGCCGGACGTGGAAGTCGGAAGAGGCAACCCCGAGGAGCTTGCGTACACGCGCATCTTCGAATTGTGGCCAAAGCGCGACGAAAGCCGCAACGACAACATCACGTCGCTTGGCGCGTGGGCATGGACGCTTTCGCGCGGCCTTGACCTCGCGGGGCGCATCCCCGAG
>CACZHC010000056.1 GCA_902780865.1 uncultured bacterium | reverse complement strand
AGGTTGTCGGTCATGTTGTTTAGAAGCCCCCAGAGCGCGAAGCAGCTGACGAGCATCGCGAATATGCCGAGGTATTTGCGCGGTACCATGCTCTCCCCTCCTGTCGTGACTCGCCGCGTCCTTTAGCCGCGGACCTTCCTGACAAGCGCCGAAGCGTCGGCTGCGAGCTTCTCGATCGCGGCATAGTCACCAGCCGCAAGCGCGTCCTTCGGGACGATCCACGTGCCGCCGCAGGCGACGATCTCGGGAACGGCGAGGTAGTCGCCCACGTTCGAGAGGTTGACGCCGCCAGTCGGCATGAACTTCACGCCGGTGAAGCGGAACGCGCCAAGAAGGTTCTTGATCATCTTGACGCCGCCAGCAGCCTCGGCTGGGAAGAACTTGACCATCGGTGCACCCGCCGTGAGCGCCTGCGAAAGCTCGCTCGCCGTCGCAATGCCTGGGCAGAACGGAAATTCTGCCGCCTTCGCCGCCGCCATTATTACGGGATCAAACCCAGGCGCGACGCCGAACACGGCTCCTGCCTCCTTCGCGGCGCGAAGCTGCTCGACCGTGAGAATCGTGCCGGCGCCAACGATCGCCTCGGGCACTTCGCGCTTGATCGCGGCGATCGCTCCGGCGGCGGCCTTGGTGCGGAAAGTCACCTCGAGAACTGGAAGTCCGCCCTTCACGAGCGCCTTCGCGAGCGGGACTGCCTGCTCCTCCTTTTCGATAACGATTACCGGGATTATCCCCGCCGACTTGAGTGTTTCAACGATATCCATGAAGTCAGGTTTGAAGTTTGATGTTTGAAGTTCAAAGTTTGAAGTCTGAAGTTCTGGGTTAGCGGTCGACGCGGGCGGAGCCTCCGCCGACAAGCTTCTCGACGTCCGCCTTCGTCGCCATCGAAGTGTCGCCGGGAGTCGTCATGGCGAGCGCGCCGTGCGCCGCGCCGTAGTTGACGGCCTTCTCGGCGTCGTCGAACGTCATGAAGCCGTAGACGAGCCCCGAAGCGAACGAATCGCCGCCGCCGACCCGGTCGTATATCTCAAGCCCCGGGCGCTTGATCGACTCGTGAAGCTCTCCCTTGTACCAGCAGATCGCCGACCAGTCGTTGACAGTCGCGGACTTGACGGAGCGAAGCGTCGTCGCGACGGCCTTGAAGTTCGGGTAGATCGAGACGGCCTTCTCGATCATCTTCCTGAAGCCCTCGATCGGGAGTGTCGTGAGGTTCTTGTCGACACCCTCGACCTCTATGCCGAGCGCCGCGGTGAAGTCCTCTTCGTTGCCGATCATGACGTCGACGTACTTCGCGATCTCCTTGTTAACGGCTTGCGCCTTCGCCTGGCCACCGATGGACTTCCACGCGGCCTTCAAGGCCTCGATCACGACGTCGGCCGTCGTCTCGGAAAGCGCGGCAAATATGCCGCCGGTGTGGAACCACCTGACGCCCTCCTTGCCGAATATCTGCTCCCAGTCGATGTCGCCGGGTTTTAGCTGCGAGACAGCCGTAAGACCACGGTCGGCGCAAGAGCGAGCGCCGCGGCAGCCGAAGCCGCGCTCGACGAAGTTGAGGCCGTTGCGGACCGTGCGGCCGATACCGTCATAGGGGACCCACTTCACATGGCTCGTGTCGACGCCGCCCTGAAGCATGAAGTCCTCGACGAGACGCCCGACGGGATTGTCGGCAAACGCCGTCACCGCAGTCGTCTTGAGGCCGAAGCAGCGGCGGAGCCCGCGAACGACGTTGTATTCGCCGCCACCTTCCCAGACCTTGAATTCACGAGCGGTGTGGATTCGCCCGTCGCCCGGATCGAGGCGAAGCATGATCTCGCCGAGACTCGCCGCATCCCACATGGCCGTTCCAGCCGGCTTTACCTTCAGCCCTTCCATGCCTTCCTCCGTTTCAGTTTGTTCAATTCCTCGTGACGTCGCAGTCGTCTCCTTCGCCGCCGTACGGAGGCGGAGAGACGCGTGCGCGAAAATCCTGGTAGTCCCAGCTCGACTCCATCAGCGCAAGCTGGTATTCGCGATAGCCCTCGGTCCATATCATCACCGCGATAAGAATTCGGATTACGATATTACCCCCGATTGGGATGATCCAGATATGCGTCACGCCAAGCGCCGGTCCAAAGACGAGGAACGCAGCAGCTATGCGACCCACCACCATGGCAGCGTAAGTCGCTTTCGTGCGTGTCATGAAAAGACGCATCGTGCTGCGAAAGATGCGTCCGCCATCCATAGGAAAGCCAGGCAAAAGATTGAAGAGTCCGAGGCCGATGTTCATCTGTCCGCCACACCAGAACAGCAAGCCGAGGATGCTGCCTTCTGGCATAAACAACGACGCCACAATAAACGCTACGCCAAGAATGAAACTCACAAACGGCCCCGCCGCAGCTGTAAGGAACTCCTGCCAAGCCTTACGAGGCATCTGCTCCAAAGAGGCACATCCGCCGATAACCGTCAACGTGATGTATCGTGTCTCACATCCAAAACAACGCGCCGTCAGCGAGTGTCCAAGCTCGTGTAAGACTATAGAAGCAAGAAGGACAATCGCGAGGCCTAATGCCAGAAAAAGCGACCCCGTCTGCAAAAACATGAGCGCGAGGAGCACTGTCGACCAGTCGAGATACACCGGCACCCCGAACATTTCGCAAAGCTTGAACCTGTTTCCAAAAAATAACATAGGCTATATTATACCAAATGGCTCCGCCGCTGTGGCAATTTACTGCAAGTGACGATTTTAGTATAATTTACGCCACCTGTTATGGACGGAGAAGCAAAGAGACTCCTGCGGCAGTACGCGGCGAAGTATGAAAAGGCGGAATTCCTCGATGGAGATCCGTCGCGCTTCATGCATCTCGTGACTGGCGCGGCGAACCAGGAAGCGACGGCTTTCGTCGCCTCTGGTCTAAGCTTCGGCGCGAGAAGCCAGTTCCTGCCGCGCATACAGTGGCTTCTCGACCGCGCTCGCGGCAATATGGACCACTGGATCAGGACAGGCGAGTTCGAGCGCGACATGAAGCACGGCGACTCGCGCTGCTTCTACCGCTTCTTCACCTACTCCGACATGCACCGCTTCTTTGCGCGCTACCGCGAGATAATGGAGCAGCACGGCTCGCTCGGCGGGTTCGTTCGCGGCGTCGCGAACGGCGACGCCACCGCGGCGGTCGAGGCGATCTGCCGCCGCTTCAACGAAGGCGAGCCATGCGGCGTCGTGCCGAAAGACCCTCATTCCGCCTGCAAGCGCGTCTGCATGTTCCTGAGGTGGATGGTCCGCACCGACTCGCCGGTCGACCTCGGGCTCTGGGCCGACTTCATCGACCGCCGCACGCTCGTCATACCCCTCGACACGCATGTCGTGCAGGAAGCGAGGCGGCTCGGGCTTCTAACAAGCGCCTGCACTTCGATGTCCGTCGCGCGGCGGCTCACGGCAAAGCTCGCGGAGGTCTTTCCCGACGATCCGTGCCGAGGCGACTTCGCGCTCTTCGGATATGGCGTAGACGAATCAAGCGCAGCAAAGACGGGAGAGAGCGCATGAGCGACGACGGCATTCTCGAAAAGGCGGCCACAAAGGCGCGCGCGCTTACGCGCGGCGAACTTGCCGCGCTCATCGCATGGCCGGACTTAGACGCGCTCTTCAAGGCAGCCTACGCAGTGAAGCTCCGCGAGATCGGCCCTCGCGTCTCTCTGAGGGGACTTATCGAGTTCGGGAATGTCTGCGAAAAGGACTGCTTCTACTGCGGCATCCGCAAGTCGAACGCGAACGTCCGCCGCTACCGCATGACGGCCGACGAAATCGTCGCCGCCGCAAAACGCGCGAAGGATGCGGGGTACGGCAGCGTCGTCTTGCAGTCGGGAGAGCTTACAGGCGAGGCGAGCGTCGCGTTTGCAGAAGACATCGTCCGCCGCATCCACGAAGACGCAGGCGACGAGTTTGGAATAACTTTGAGTCTCGGCGAGCAGACAGAGGAAACGTACCGCCGCTGGAAGGAGGCAGGCGCGCACCGCTATCTCCTTCGCATTGAGACGTCGAACCCGGAGCTCTACGCAAAGCTCCATCCCGCGAGCCATTCCTGGGAAGCGCGGCGCGATTGCATACGGGCGCTCAGGCGATGCGGCTACCAGGTCGGAACAGGGATAATGTCGGGACTTCCTGGGCAGACAACAGACGACCTCGCCGCAGACATCGAGTTTTTCGCAACCGAAGACATCGACATGATCGGCATGGGACCATACATCCCGCACCCCGACACTCCCCTTGGCGCAGGCCAGTCGCTCACAGGCGACGCGGCGAAAAAGCGCCTTGAGCTGGGGCTAAGGATGATCGCGGCGACGCGGCTCTATCTCCACGACGTAAACATCGCCGCGGCGACTGCGCTACAGGCACTTGCCGAAGACGGGCGCGAACGCGGGCTTCTCGCGGGGGCGAACGTCGTAATGCCGAACGTCACTGACACGCAATACCGCGCCGACTACCAGCTGTACACCGGGAAGCCCTGCATTGGCGAGGCCTCAGACCTCTGCCGTGGCTGCATGGCGCGGCGCATCAAGTCGATTGGCGAAGAGCCGCTTTGGAACGCACGCGGCGATTCGCCGCACTGGAGAAAGAGATGAAGATCGCAGTTGGGCTTTCGGGCGGAGTAGATTCCGCAGTGGCCGCGCTCCTCCTGAAGCGCGAGGGGCACGATGTCACCGGCATCACGATGAAGCTCTGGCGCGAAGGCCGCTACATGGGCGGCGAACGAGACGCATGCTTCGGCCCGGGCGAAGCCGAGGACATCGCGGCGGCGGAATCGTTTGCCGCGAAGCTCGGCATCGGCTACCGCGTCTTCGACTGCTCGGAGGAATACGAGAAAATCGTCCTCGACTACTTCCGCCGCGAACGCACGGCGGGGCGGACTCCAAATCCCTGCATCGTCTGCAACCGCAACATGAAGTTCGGGATGCTGCCAAAGCTTGCCGAGAGGGAAATCGGCTTCGACAAGTTTGCAACGGGCCACTACGCGAGAATCGTCGAGCGCGATGGCCGTCTCGCAATCGCCCGCGCCGCAGACGAGGGGAAGGACCAGAGCTACTTCCTCTGGGGGCTTTCGCAGGAGCAGATCGCGCGCGCGATGTTTCCGCTCGGCGCGCTCTCGAAGGGCGAAGTGCGCGAGATCGCGCGAGAAGCTGGGCTCCCAATGGCGGACAAGCAAGACTCGCAGGACTTCTATTCCGGCGACAGCAACGAACTTCTCGACACCGAGGATCGCCCGGGCGACATCGTGACGACGGACGGCAAGAAGCTTGGGCGGCATCGCGGTTACTGGCACTACACGGTCGGCCAGCGCCAGGGGCTTGGCATCGGCGGAGGAACGCCCTTCTATGTCGTGCGCGTAGACGCTTGCAGAAACGAGGTTGTAGTCGGCCGGCGCGAGGATGCCGTATCAAGTTCGCTCGTCGTCCGCGACTTCAACTGGCAGGGAATCGCCGAGACTGCCGAGCCGGTGACTGGCTTCGTAAAGATTCGCTCGACCGGCAGGCCAATCGGCCCTGTCACGCTTGAGAACGGCGTCCTACGCGCATCGTGCGATCTCTTCGGCGTCGCACCGGGGCAGTCCGCCGTCCTCTACGGAGAAGATGGCACTATCCTCTGCGGCGGCATAATCGAAAAATAGCCATTGAGAAGGAGCAACTCCGAGCGTTAGGGCTCTCGCTACCGCTCCGCAGCTTCGCGATGTCTCAACGGCGATTCTGCGCGTTGAATTGTCTTTTGGGGCTGCCTTCGGCAGAGGAGGTCTGGAGGACACTCCTCCAGCTTAAAAACGATCACTATCATTCAGCAAGGCATGAATTATGGGCGCTGAGCAAATGAAATTCTGCGGAGCGGTAGCGAGAGCCCTGCTGATCGGAGTTAAATTCGGCGGACTGAACGTGGTTCGGATTGGCAGCGGATCAAAAATGGTTATACTCCAGAAGCGGCGTCTCTTGCAAGTGAAGAAGATGTTTTGGTAAACTATGGAAAACGGCAAACCGAGAAGCGGAAGACCATCGACAAGACAAAGGAGAGAACGCTGTGATAGTCGTAAACACGGAAACAATACCAGGATTTGAAATCGTCGAGATCAAGGGACTCGTGCAGGGCAACACCGTCCGCGCGAAGCATGTCGGTCGCGACATCGCCGCCGAATTCAAGAACCTCGTCGGCGGCGAGCTCAAGGGCTACACGGAACTGCTGACGGAATCGCGCCGTGAGGCGACTTCGCGGATGATGTTCCAGGCCAAGCAGCTTGGCGCGAACGCAATCGTCAACGTCAGGTTCTCGACGAGCGCAATCACGTCCGGCGCGTCGGAAATGATGTCCTACGGCACGGCGGTACTCGTCCGCCAGGCAAACTGACGGTGGAGTTCCCTTTATGGAGACTTCCGCCAACAACGATGGCCTCTTCGTGCTCGCGTTCTACATCGGCCTGCCGCTTGTGCTTCTTGCGGCGCAATGGCTGATAGGGGGTGCGATCGAGAGACGTCATCTCAAGATGCTCGCCACCCGCGAGCGCATGCTGGACGGCTTCCTCGTCACTTCGCTCAAGAAGCCGCCGGCCGGAACCGTCTCGTCGTCCCGTCCGCCGATGCTTGTAACTGGTGAAGCCGTGATCTCCAGCGACTACTTCAAGAACTGGCTGTTCGGCTTCATCGCGTTCTTCGGCGGAGAGTCGAAGACCTTTACGCTCCTCTTCGAACGCGCACGCCGCGAGGCGACGTTGCGGATGATAGACCAGGCCCGCCTTGCGGGGTACAACGCGATCTGCAACGTCCGCTATGAATCGGCGGACATCGCGGGAAACGCCGCGACCAGCGGCGGCAGGAAGAACACGCTCAAGATGGCGGCCTGCACCGTTTCCGGCACGGCATACGTGCGGGCATAGCGTAATGGACGACATAAGCGACGAACCGGCGTTGTGCGGCGTGGCGCAGTCCCGCGCCGAAGCCGGTTCCAATGGCATTTGGGGCGAGCCGGCGCTTGTCGACACAGCTGCGGCCGACGCGGAACGCAGTCGCCATCGCGCTTGGCTGGCGGAGCAGTGGGCTCGCACCTCGGCAAAAACGCGCTTTGGAGTTTTCTTCCTCCTTTGCGCCTTTTCCGGGCTTGCGGCCATTCCCTGCGCGGTGCTGAAGGAGTCGTTCGGCTACGGCGCCCTTCTGATTGTCGTCGCCGCTCCTGTGGCGGAGGAGATGGCAAAGGCAATTCTGCCGCTGATGGTGCTGGAGAAGCGTCCGTGGTTCTTCGGGTCATATTTGTCCATCGTCCTCGTAGGGCTGCTTTCAGGGGCCGTGTTCGCGTCTGTCGAAAACGCGCTATACTTCTTCGTCTATATCCCCTCCGAAAAGCTGACCCAGGGGACGATTCTCTGGCGACTCATCGTCTGCACCGCGATGCATGTCGGCTGCGCGGCGCTCGCCTGCAGCGGACTTGCTCGCGCCTGGAGCCGCGCCCGCGAAAGACGCGCCGAATTCGAGATGTCCGTCGCGATGCCGCGCCTAATCGCGGCTGTCGCCATACACGGCGTCTACAATCTCGGCGCGCTCATCTTCGCTATCTTCAGCCGCTGAATTATTTTCTGCCTTTTTAAGTATTCGCGTCGAGCTGATAGTAGATTTTCTGGATATCAAGAGGGAAAAGCCCAGGCACCTTGCCGCGCAGCTCGGGTTCAAGCGACGCTGGGCAGCAGGTGAACTTCACAGGGAGGCCGAGGGCTCGCGCTATTGCGTCTGCATAAGGCATTGAAGAAAGAACGGTCTCCGCAGTCGTCTGGGGCCCGAGGTTCGTGTTGTTGACTATCCCAGTGAAAGGCAGGCGACACGCCTCCTCTATCTCGCGCAGGACGTCAAGAGTGTCGTCCGGCGTGGACGTGAGCGGTCGGGACGCGTTTATGACGGCGAGCATGTCGTAGTCGTTCTCCGCACGGATGTCGTCGACATACCGGCCAAGCGCAAGCGCCCCACGGTCGTCGCCACCGACATCGACGACGACGCTTGCCCCGCGGTCTGCGAAAAGAGCGTATGCCTCCTTCGGCATCGCGGGAAAGTCGACGTTCGAATTCGCATAGTCGCTGACAACGAGTTCAATGCCCTCGGCCGCGAGATCGGCAGCCGAGTCCTTCGTGCGGAAGTAGGGATTGACTATGTCGAGGTCTGCAACGGCGACGCGCGGCACCGTGCGCTTCAGAAGACGCGCGAAGTTGAGCGCGACGTTCGTCTTGCCGCTGCCGTAGTGTCCCGCGAACAATGTGACGCGCTTTGCCATGCCGGCGCCCGTCACTTCTTCGGATTCGCGGAGCACGCGTGCGGGCAGGACGAGCAGCCGTGCGCGCACGAGCCCGGCATCGAGACGTCCTCGCCCGTCCAGCAGTAGGTGCAGAGACGGTCACGCGGGAGCCCGATCGCGGCGACGAGATCGTCGACAGTCTGAAACGCAAGAGAGGTAAGGTTCAGCTTTTCGCGAATGAACTCGACCATGCCCTTGTAGGGCTCGCCGTTCGGATCGACGTACTTCGCGATGTCGGCATTCTCCCCCTCGTGCCCGCGAACGTAGCGGCGAGTGATAAGGTCATACTCGTTCTTCGAGCGCGAGAAGTTGATGAAGCGGCACGGGTAGAGGAGCGGCGGGCATGCAATGCGGACGTTCACTTCCTTGCAGCCCTCCTTGTAGAGACGGTCGGCCTGCTTGCCGAGCTGCGTTCCGCGCACGATCGAATCGTCGCAGAATACGAGGCGGCGGTCCTTGATGAGCCCCGGTATCGTGATGAGCTTCATCGACGCCACCTTCTCGCGCTGGCGCTGGTCCTGCGGCATGAACGACCTCGCCCAGGTCGGCGTGTACTTCACGAACGGACGGGCGAACTTGATGCCCGCCTCGTGCGCATAGCCGAGCGCGTGCGAAGTGCCGGAGTCGGGGATCCCGCACGCGGCGTCAACCGGCGTCGGATAGCGCTTCGCGAGCGCGGAGCCGCAGCGATAGCGGGCCATCTCGACGTTGCGCCCCTCGTAGGACGACGCCGGATAGCCGTAGTAGACCCAGAGGAACGAGCAGATCGCCATCTTGTCGCCCGGCTCGATGACAGTCGTCATGCCATCTGGCGTCATCTCGACCATTTCGCCAGGTCCCAGGTCGCGGACATATTCGTAGCCGAGATTCGGGAGCGCGCAGCTTTCCATGAGCGCAATCATCCCAGATTCCTTGCGGCCGATCACTATCGGCGTGCGCCCATAGCGGTCGCGCGCGGCGAAAAGCCGCCCGTCGGCGGAGACGAGCAGCAACGAACAGCTGCCCTTCACCTTCTCCTGCACGTAGCGGA
This sequence comes from uncultured bacterium, assembly GCA_902780865.1. Taxonomy (GTDB): domain Bacteria; phylum Verrucomicrobiota; class Kiritimatiellia; order RFP12; family UBA1067; genus UBA1067. Next base: position 6,461 of record CACZHC010000056.1, on the reverse strand, counting down.
CGCCGGAAACGAGCGAATCCTGGGTGGCGATCAGCGCCGAGACGACTTCGGTCGGGCCGACCATTCCGCTCGTCGTCGAATACTGGAGCTGTGCGTTATGCGCAAACAGCTCCTGCTTCAGCTCCTCGACGTTCGTTATGAGCCCGACGGTCACTATCGCGAACGCGCCGAGCTTCGAGTACATCACGAGCGGCTGCGGGTCGGTATCGGATATGACGCCGATACCGACATTGCCCGAAAAGCGCGTGACGTCATGCTCGAACTTCGAGCGAAACGGCGAATTCTGGATGTTGTGGATGGATCGCTGGAAACCGTTCGGCCCCAAGACGGCCATTCCGCCGCGATGGGTGCCGAGATGTGAATGGTAGTCGGTTCCGAAAAAGAGGTCGCTTACCGCATCCTCCTTCGAAACAACGCCGCAAAGTCCGCCCATTTAAGTGTTCCTTTCTCCGCTTCAGTTAGCCGGGGTCGGAGCCGGCGCCTCTGCAGCAGATGCCGGAGCAGAATTCTCGGCCGGCGCGGCTGCCTTGGCGCACCTCTTCGTGCACGGGCAGCAGAACCAGAGTGCCGCGCCGACTATCGCGAGGATGACGACGAGCCAGCAGATGATGCGGCAGATGCGGCACGGAGCGCAGATCGTGAACGCGCGCGCGCGCTTCATCGAGAAGCGCATCGGGCGGTTCACGGCCCAGCCGCACGCGTTGAGAATCGCGCCTATGTCGCGCTTCCTGAGCTTGAACCACGTGAGAATCACGCTCGGGAGCGACACGACGAGAATGAGCGCGACGACCGAGATCGCAATCTGAAGCGCGGTCATGTTCGAGATCGCGGCCATCAGCGATGCAGCAGCCGCGCCGACCATGCCGACGCCAATGCCGATCGCCGCAACGGAGCTCGCCATCGCGGCGCCTCCCGCCTGCGCGTTCTGCGTGCCGGCCTCGACGTTCTTCTGCGCCGCCGCCTGCTTGTCGCCGAGGAACTTTTTCACCGCCGCCGCGACGCCCTCGCCAAGCTTGCGCCAAGGAGCCCAAAAGGCTTCGGCGAGCGACACCTGCGCCTCAACGACCTTGGTGATCACCGCATCCCAGTCCTTGCCGTCGCGGTCGTAGAAGACACCGTTCCTGCCGACGTAGAGCTGTGCGACAGCGCCAGCCGTAACGACGGCGCAGATCTGGCGCGTCGCGCCCTCGGAAGGACGCGAGAGCTTGAGGTAGATGACGCAGCAGTTCGACTTCTCGACGAGCGCCGAGTGAGCGGCCTCGCTCTCGACGTGGAAGCAGAGGTTCATCTCCTTCGCGTCGATTCGGAGAACACCCGTCTGGAAAACGGCGAGTTCCTTGAGGTCGTAGAGACGGCGCATGTTGACGTAGTTCTCGAGGAACTCGACGAGGTGCAGCTTGTAGCGAAGGATGCGCTCTTCGTCGTCGAGCTCGCCCTTCTTCCCGGCGTTCATCACCGGCTTCGCGGCGACCCACGCGCGGTAGACGGCAAACGCACCCTTCACCTTCTTCCACTCAAGGCGCGAAAGCGTATCCTTTTCGCCGAGCACGGGCTTTACGCACTTCTCCGCGAACGCGAGAATCGCCTCGAGGTGCTTCGGATTGAGATGGTCCTTGAGCGGAAGAACCTTGTCAGCCTCCTCCGTGACGAGCGGCATGTCCTCCGGCGGAAGGAAGAAAGCGTCAACAACCGGCTCGACCGCCGCGAGAGCCGCGTTCGCGTCGGCCGTGGCATCGCCCGCGACCGCGACATCCGGCGAGCGTCCCTTCTCATCCCAGTCGGCAAGCGCGTTCTTGTCCTCTTCGGAAGGCGCGAGCGCGGCGAGATCGGCCTGCTTCGCGGTGACGTCGGCAAGAGCCTTCTCCTCCGCCTCGCCGGCGGTGAAGAGCGAATCGAAGTCAACGTTCTTCGCCTTGAGGAAATCTATCGCCGCGAGAACCTCGGGGGTGCGGATGCGGCCGTCATGGTCGGTGTCCATGAGCTCGAGCATGCGAAGGTCAAACCTGACGCCCGTGGTCGGCATCGAAAGCGCGATCCACTGCTTGCGGTCGAGTTCCGCGAGCGCGGCGACATCGGCACCGCACGTAAGCGAAACCTGTTGCATTCTTCCGGCCCTGAACCATTTCCAGCTGTAGCTCATTTTAATTCTCCTTGGATTATGACTTGAAAGACGTTGTCTGATATTTTACCATAAAAACGCGTCGTCCACATAGAGGCAATCGCCCCAATCCGAAAAAACAGAAAAGACCGCTTGACGCGGCCTTTTGAACTGGTGGAGATAAGGGGAGTCGAACCCCTGACCTTCTCAATGCCATTGAGACGCTCTACCAACTGAGCTATATCCCCAATAAGAAAGAAGCGGCGCGTATTATCTCATATCGACGCGCCGTTGTCAATGGCGAACTCAGCCAATCATTCCGCCGTTGACGGAGATGATCTGGCCGGTGACATACGCCGCCTCGTCGCCAGCGAGCCACGCGACCGCCTTCGCGATGTCCTCGGCGGTGCCGAAGCGCTTGAGCGGGATCGTGTCCATATAGGCCTTTTTCACGTCGTCGGGAAGGACATCGGTCATCTTCGACTGGATGAAACCGGGCGCGACAGCGTTGCAGCGGATGTTGCGCGAGCCGAGCTCCTTCGCCGTCGTCTTGGTGAGCGCGATGACGCCGCCCTTCGAGGCCGTGTAGTTAGCCTGGCCGGCGTTGCCCATGATGCCGACGACGGACGCGATGTTGATGATCGAGCCGCCGAGCTGCGTGCCATCCGCGGCCTTGTTCTTCATCATCGGGCGCGAGACGGCGCGGGTGAAGAGGAACGTGCCCTTCAAGTTGACGTTGAGAACGGCGTCCCAGTCCTCGTCGGACATGCGCATGAGAAGACCGTCCTTCGTGATGCCCGCGTTGTTGACCATGATGTCGACTTTGCCGAAGTCCGCGATGACGGCCTTCACGCACGCATCGACCTCGGCCGACACGGCGACATTGACGCCGTAGCCCTTGGCCTTGACGCCAAGCGCCTCGAGCGCAGCAACCGTCTCGGCACACCATTCTTCCTTGAGATCGCAGATTGCGACGTCTGCGCCGCATTCGGCGAGCTTCTTTGCGATGGCCGCGCCGATTCCGCGAGCGGCGCCTGTGACGATTGCGACTTTGCCCTTCAAGTTGTTCATAGTTTTAGTGATTGGTAGTTGGTGATTAGTGGTTAGGCGAGCGCGGCGACAGTCGCGTCGAGCGACGCGAGGTCGGCGACGTTCGTCGTGACGAGCGCAGGGTCGATCTTCTTCACGAGCCCGGAGAGCACCTTGCCAGGGCCGAACTCGACGAACGAGTCGCAGCCGAGGGCCTTCGCCGCTTCGACGTCGGCCGCCCAGTTTGTCGTGCCCGTCACCTGCTCGAGCATCGTTGCCTTGATCTCGCCCGGATCGGACGAATGTGGCTTGCCAGTGACATTGGACAGGACGGGGAACTTAGGCGCGGAGAACGCGATGCCGTCGAGGATCGGCGCAAGCTTCTCGCGCGCGGGCAGCATGAACTTCGAGTGGAAGCCGCCGGCCGTCGCAAGCGGAATCGCGCGCTTGATGCCAAGCTCCTTGGCGACCGTCGCCGCCTGGGCAATCGCGTCCTTGGAGCCGGAAAGGACCTGCTGGGCGGCGGAATTGACGTTGGCAACAGTGCAGCCAGTCTTTTCGCAGAGCGCCTTAAGCTGGTCTGCCGACGCGCCGACGATGGCGATCATGCCTGACGGCGTCGCTTCGCACGCCTCCTGCATGAAGCGGCCGCGCGCCTCGAGCACCTTGAGCGTCGAGTCGAAGTCGAGGACTCCGGCGGCGCAGAGTGCGCCCCACTCGCCAAGCGAGAGGCCCGCAGCGCACGCGAATTCAGTCGGCCTGCGCTTCTGGAGCGCAAGATACGCCGCGTAGCTCGTAACGAAGATCGCCGGCTGGCAGACATTGGACTTCGTCAGCTCCTCGGCCGGGCCCTCGAAGCAGATTTTCTTGAGGTCGAAGCCGAGAACGGCATTCGCCTTGTCGAACAAGGCCATCGCCTCGGCGTCAGCCTCGGCGAAATCCTTGCCCATCCCTGGAACTTGGGCCCCCTGGCCCGCGAACATGCAACAGTTCTTCATAGAGAGGTATTATAGCAAAATTTCCTCAGTGCCGACAACCACATAGAACATATAGGGACAAAACGACACATAAGAGACATAATGTCGCTACTTTCATGCAAAACTTGCGATTCATCTACATGGCATTAAATTTGCTTTTATGACACCGAATGTAGACTATGAAAAGGAGATAATCCTATGAACGCAAGTTTTGAACCAGCAGAAGACAACGAAAAGTGCCTGGAGAAGTACGGCTCCGACCTGACCGCGCTTGCGCGGACCGGGAAGCTCGACCCCGTCATCGGGCGCGACACGGAGATTCGTGACGTAATCCGCATACTTTCGAGAAAGACAAAGAACAACCCAGTCCTCATCGGCGAGCCGGGCGTCGGCAAGACGGCCATCGTCGAAGGACTCGCGCAGCGCATCGTGAGAGGCGACGTGCCGGAAGGGCTAAAGGACCGCACCGTCTTTTCACTCGACATGACCGCGCTTATGGCAGGCGCCATGTACCGCGGCCAGTTCGAGGAGCGCTTAAAGGCCGTCCTAAAGAAGATAAAGGAGTCCGAGGGGAAAATAATCCTCTTCATCGACGAGATCCATACGATTGTCGGCGCAGGCAAGACTGAGGGGTCGTCCGATGCAGGCAACATGCTCAAGCCCCTTCTCGCGCGCGGCGAACTTCACTGCGTCGGCGCAACTACGCTCGACGAGTACCGCAAGTACATGGAGTCCGACAAGGCGCTTGAGCGCCGCTTCCAGCCCGTGCAAGTCGACGCGCCGAGCGAGGAGGACGCGATTTCGATACTGCGCGGCATAAAGGAGCGCTTCGAGAAATACCACAACGTGCACATCCGAGACGAGGCGCTCGTGAGCGCGGTTGTCCTGTCGTCGCGCTATATCCAGGACCGATTTCTCCCAGACAAGGCGATCGACCTTCTCGACGAGGCGTGCGCGAGGATCCGCACCGAGATGGATTCCTGCCCGCAGGAACTCGACGAGATCTCGCGCCACGTCAGGCGTCTCGAGATCGAGGAGATCGCGCTCAAGAAAGAGAAGGACGACGCGTCCAAAAAGAGGCTTGAGGAGCTGCAGGAAGAACTTAAGGGGCTTCGCGAGAAGATGGACGCGATGACCGCGCAGTGGAAGCGCGAAAAGGCGGCGATCGAGGAGGTGCGCAAGGTGCGCGCAGACCTCGAGCAGGCGCGCATCCGCCACCAGCAGGCCGTGGACGCGGGCGATCTCAACGCCGCGGCGAAGCTGCAGTACGGCGACATCCCGGCGCTTGAGAAGCGCCTCAGGGAGCACGAAGCGGCGGTAAAGTGCGGCGACGAGGCGCTCTTAAGCGAAGTCGTGACGTCCGACGAAATCGCGGAAGTCGTCTCGCGCTGGAGCGGAATTCCCGTGACGAAGCTCGTAGAGGGCGAGCGCGAAAAGCTTATGCGCCTCGGCGACGTGCTGCACGAGCGCGTAATCGGCCAGGACAAGGCGGTAGATGCCGTCGCGGACGCAGTACTCAGGTCTCGCGCCGGAATCAAGAACCGCAACCGGCCAGTCGGCGCGTTCCTCTTCCTCGGGCCGACGGGCGTCGGCAAGACGGAGCTCGCGAAGGCGCTCGCGCAGGAGCTCTTCGACGACGAGAACGCGATGGTGCGCCTCGACATGTCGGAGTACATGGAGAAATTCGCGGTCTCGCGGCTCGTCGGCGCGCCGCCCGGATACGTCGGCTTCGAGGACGGCGGGCAGCTCACGGAGGCAGTCCGCAGGAAGCAGTTCTCGGTCGTCCTTCTCGACGAAATCGAGAAGGCGCACCCGGATGTCTTCAACTTGCTTCTCCAGGTACTGGACGACGGCAGGCTCACCGACAGCCACGGGCGCACTGTCTCGTTCAAGAACACGGTGATAATCATGACGTCGAACGCGCCGAAGGACGCGCTCAAGGACATCTTCCGCCCGGAGTTCCTGAACCGCCTCGACGAGATACTCGAGTTCGACTCGCTTAACGAAAAGCAGATAGCGCAAATCGTGAAGCTCCAGCTGAAGGACTTCGCAAAGCGCCTCGCGGAGCAGGACTTCAAGCTCGTCGTGGACGACAAGGCGCTCGCGCAGCTCGCAAAGGACGGCTACGACCCCGCGTTCGGCGCAAGGCCCGTCAAGCGCGCAATCCAGCGAGAGCTCGAGAACCCGATTGCGAAGAACATCATCGCGGGGAAGTATCTCCCGGGAGCCGAGATCAAGGTCACAGCGAAGAACGGCGCGATTGTCGTGTAAACCTACGGTCTCTACGGCGCATCTGCAACGCCTGCGCGCGGCCGCGCGGTGGCCGCGGCAGATGTGCACGCGCGGCGGAGGGAGTC
>CACZHC010000055.1 GCA_902780865.1 uncultured bacterium | reverse complement strand
CACGTCGTAGATCTGGTTGAAGAGCGTCTCGTGGCGGAACCAGTTCCCCGCGTTCGTGAAGCCAGAACACTCCCAGTCCTTGTTCAGCTCGTCGTCGTCGACGCCCATCAACGCCTCGATGAGAAACGCAAGCGTACCCGTGCGGTCCTGCCCACCAATGCAGTGAAAGGCGATCGGGTAGTTCTCGGGCTGGAGAAAGACATCAAAACACTGTTTCACGAGCTCCTTGCCGCGTGGCTTCGCGAGTCCACCGTAGGCCGTCATCGCGACGTTCACCCACTTTACGCGGTCGCCGAGCGGCGAGACCTTCATTCCCGCGACTTCGCCCGCGCCTCGCAAATCGAGATCGGTGCGGATGCAGAGCTTGTCGAGCATTATCTTGCGCGCCTCGTCGGTGAGTCGCTCGCGCCCGCGGTCCCAGTCGATCGGTACGCGATGCCAGTCGTTCGCGTCGTGTTCGCCGTTCGCCATGTGCCCAGCCTGCCAGCAAGGGCGGTTCGTTAGCGTGCCCGCGTCGAACTCGGCGCGGCACTGGGCCCAGGTGAGGAAGTCGATCTCCTCTGGATTGTCGTTGAGCCCTGCTGTTCGGTAGATGAGTCCCTGACGCATGCGCTTGCCGTCGAGACCAACGCGCCCGCCGAGGTCGCGCACATTGGGGATTCCTGGAACATTGATAAGCCGCGGCGCAGTCGCGTCGGTCGTGAACTTCCGCGTCGCAGTCGCGAGACGGCGACCGCCAGCGATTGCAGAAACCTCGACTTCTCGCGCGCAGGCGAAGTCAACGGGAGCCGAGGAACCGTCCGAAAAACAGCGGCGAAGCGCGACCTCGAAGACCGGCTGAACCGTCGACATGCCGGAGAAGCCGTCCCACCAGCGCCACGACACGAGCGTCTTCGTCGGTGCGTTAGGCTCCGCGGCAAGTATGCCGCGCTCGCCGGCGTCGGCAAACTTCTTCACGCGCTCGGCGAGCGGAAGGGAGAGATAGTCCATCTTGCGCTTCGACATGAGCCACACGGGTTCGGTGCCGGTCGGCTGGAGAATGACAAGCTCTCCGCTCACACAGTTAAACGTGGCGAGCGAGACGACGGCAACTGCGACAAATCCTAGTATTGACTTCATAGCTAGATTATATCAAAGAAAGCATAAACGGCTCAAGGTTCCTTGAGCATCGGCAAGAGAAAGACCGGCGCCGAACTCCAGGCGTGGCAGAGACTCTTTCCATAGGGACGTCCGTAGAAGCGCCACATTTCGTCGCCCTTCTCATTGGCGTCGAAGCCCTCCCAGAAACTCGTCGCGCCCGCGTCGAGCATTCCGCCCCAGACCTTCTCGACAAGCAGCCGCGCGTCTGCCTTGCGCCCACAGCGGATGAGGGCCATCGCTTCATACGCCGCGACATAAGGAGTGCCAACGGGCGACAGCTCTTCGCCGGCAAGCGCGGCGCCTATCGACTTGAGCTCGCTGCCGCCGACAACGCCGAAGATGACGGCGTATATGTTGCCGTGACGAGTAAAGTGCCCCGGCTTCGCATCGTCTTCATCGACGGAAAACCTGAAGAGCCCTCGCTCCGAATCCCAGGCCTTCGCCATAAGCGCCGCCTTTACGCTATGCGCGCGTTCGCGCCAGCGCTCCGCGTCGGCCTTCTCGCCAAGACGGTCGGCAAGCCGCGCGCCCGCCTGCAGCGCGCCGTAGTAGATCATGTTAAGCGCAGTCGTCGATTCCAATTTGGAACCAGTCCAGTCGATGAAAAGCCATGTCGGATTGCGCTTGAGCGCCGCGCCGTCGATAAGCCCGCTTTCACTCACACGATCGACGAACGACTCAAGCCGTCCGGCGATGTTCGGATACTGCTCGCGCAGAAAATCAAGATCGCCGAAGTTCTCCTGGAACATGTCGTGCGAGATCACGTGCCACAGCGAATAGTCGATGATGCCGTTGATGTCGCCCGCCTTCCACCCTGCGGAATCGAGAACAACAAGAGTGCGCTTTACGATTTCCGCATCGCGGTAGGACGCGGCGTTTGCAAGAAGCGAAACGGTGAGGTCGCCGGCCCAGGGAAGGCGGTCACGCTTAACGCCGTCGATAAGAAACTCGCGCATGCAAAGACGAAGCGTACGAAGCGCCGCCTTGTGCATCGCCATCTCCCGCTCGGTGCCGGAGAATGTAACGCGCTCCTTCACGTCCGCGATTTCCTCGATGAAGCGGACGACCTTTGGCTGCTCGCCCTTGAAGCGGAAGTAGCGCAGCGCTAATGGAAGCGGCGTACGCCAGACGCCGCTCTTCACTTCAACGACGAGGTTCGTCTGCTCGAAGAACGCGGGGTTCTCGTTCATCGCCTCGGCCTTCGACTCTCCGAAATAAAGCGTCGGCTTCGCAGTACACTCCGCCTCGACGTAGCCGGTCGATTCTTCGCCGACGTCGTAAAGCTCGCCGTCGCGCCGAAGGTCGACGACGCGCGTCACGAACTTCTGCACCCTCTTCGCCGGAACGTCGTCCGGCACCTCGAGGAATTTCCCAGGGTATCCCACGTTCAAGTTGAGCCCGGCCACGTCCTTTCGCATGTCGCGCAATATCGCCGCAAGGTTACGCACGTCGTCCGCCGCTTGCGACGCATCTGCACACGTCTCCAAGACGACTTCCAGCGGACGCGTCGACGTCACGTGGACGACCGGCTTTTCGTCGGCCGACTTGCGCTGCTCGCAAATGAGCGAGACGACATTGCCGTCGGGAAGCGTCAGGTTCTCTATGCCGTGGCGCTCAAGAAGGCGAACCTTCCATGTCACCTTCCCGGGCGTGAAATCCATCCCGAACACATCGCGTACAAGCATCGCAATCGGCGTCACGCCAGAGAAGCCGACGAATTCGCGGCGGACTGGCTGACCATAGAGCTTGCCTGGTGCAAGGCGCTCGGGGTCGTAACTCTCCCAGATCGTCCCTGTGTCCGCGTGAACATTCGCGATAGCCGAGACATGGCGACACGCGAGACGGTGAGCGACATCTGAAAGCCCGCACGCATCGAGCCCTCTGACGATCATCCAGTCGGTGATGCACCACACTCCCCCACGCCAGTAGTTGCCGCCGTCCGGCTCGTAGCCGGGATAGTCCTTCGCGAGCGAACGCGTGCCGCACGGCGCGGCGAAAGTCGCGGGATCCTCGAGCGCAGCGGCGAGTCGGCGCGCACGATCGGGCGGCGCAATGCCGGCGAGAAGCGCCCAGAACGCACCGATGTGTCGCGCCTTCGCGCGAGATCCGTCGCGGTCAAGGTCGTGGTAGAGCCCAGTCTCCTCGTCCCACATGCGCTCGTTCGCGATGCGCGTCAAGGCGACGATCTCGGCCTCGAGATCTGCGTTGCGCGGCAGATCCGCCGCGTCGGCGATTTCGAGAAGGCACTTCGCGTCGAAGACCTGCTGGAAGGTGACGTCGACCCACGAGATGAAGCCGTGGTGGAACTCGGCCGAGTAGCGCTTCGTGTCGAAGCGCGGGATGTTGTCCATGCCGCAGCCCCAGCCCGAGCTCATGTAGGTGCCGTCCTTCCACGTGCGGTTGCGGCGGATCCACTCGTGGTAGGCGAGGAGGACGGGATAGACGCGGCGAAGACGCGACTTGTCGCCGGAGTAGCGGTACCATTCGAGCTCGGCCCACGCGAAGATGTTGCCGCCGATGGACGAGAGGTCGCTGCGCTCGAACTGGCTCCTGCCATCGTAGATGCCGAGTTGCCGCGGAATGAAGCCGTCGGAGTCCTGCGCCGCGTAGAAGTTGTCGAGCTGCTCGATGAATGGAAAGACGTTCGACGCGTACTGGCCGAACATCGTGATGAAGCACGACCCCCAGACAAAGACACTCTTCCCGAACGGCGTGTACACGTAGTTGCGCTTGAAGTTCGTCCCCTTCTCGGGCTTGTGCAGCTTCTCGCCGACCATGCGCCATGCATCCGCGAACGCGGCGACCTCGCGCGGATGGCCGTCCCAGACGGCGCGAGGGACGCGCGTCTTCCACGCCCCGGCGTCCGGCAGCGCCTTGTCCTCGACCGTCTCGTTCACGAATGTGTTTTCCGCGAAGAGCGGCGAAGGGCCGTATGTCCTGAAATACTGGTGCTCCCGCGTCGCAGGGTCTTCGTCCGCAAACGCCCACGCCGCGGCAAGGGCAAAAAGCAGGCATATCGTCTTCGTTCTCATACCGCCAATGATACCATAAGAGCAACGCCAAGGCAAGGTCGCCTCTATAAGGGACTGCCGACGCAAACCGCTCTCTTCATTTGACGATGTCTACGTTGAAGCGCACAATCTTGAAGACGACTTGATGATCCGACGTGTTGATCCAGCGCACGGCGTTGAAGCCCGCTTCGGTATCCACATGGCCATGGATAAGACCTTCTTCCATTTTTAGGGCGACTGTCTGCCAGGTGCTGCCACCGTCTTTCGACACTTCGACGCGTCCGGCGTCCACGACATCTTTCGCGCCGAAGTTGAGCCAGACGTAGTTGAACGTCACGTTCTTCGCCATCTTCATCCCGATCCAGTCGCCAGGCTGGGCCGTAAGCTGCTCCAGAATGTCATCCATGACAAGCAAGGCCTCGCCGCGCTCGAAGTGCTGGCCCTTGCCCACAACAGCCTTGACCGTGCCGATAGAGGTGCCGACGGTCGGGAAATAACGCGCATACACCTCCGGCTGTCCGCGAAACGCCGCACGCGCACAGTCATCGATGGCTTTCTGCAGATGACGCGTCGCCGTCACGCATCCCATGCATCGGCCACGATCCCACTCCGGCGCCAACGACTGGAAATAGGCCTTTTGTTGCCGCTGTATTTCGTTGCCCTCGTCCTTCGCCTTTGCGTATGCGTCCGCATCGCCCTTGGCCGCCGCAAGTCCCTCGCGCGCCTGCGCGCCGAAGTACGCAACCCAGTAGCGGATCTCCCGCCAAAGCTTCGGGGCCTTCTCCGGCAGAACTTTAGAGAGCTCTTCCGCGGCGGCGGCGTTTTCCTCGCATTCGCGCACGAGCGCGGCCTTGCCTTCCGCCTTCCACGCCGCCACGAAGCGCTCCGATTCCTCGCGATAGAAGCCGCCCATCGCCTCTGGCTCCTTGTGCGGGTCGGTATTGTGCTCGCAGAATCGCATCATCGCCTTCGCCGCAAACGGGTAGAGACGCCGAATCCCGTCGTGCCAGTTGCGGATGGAGTCGAAGTCATGCCTGTTCCAGAGCATGTCCGCAATGCCGAACAGCGCGATCTTCGACGCCTCAAGGTTCTCCATCGGATTCGACACAAAACCGGGATACCGGTATTCCTCCACACCGTAGGTCCTGCCCATGGGCAGCTTGCACCGAACGAAGTCGTTCACAGGCCAATTCCACCAGACAAAAGGCGTGCGCCGCAGCGCCTTCGCCCGCTTGGCCGTGGCATCGGCGGTTATGTCGCTGCAAACGCCCATTCCCGTCCACATGATCAGGATGTCCTTGTCGGCCTTCTCGCCGATCACGTGGCTGTATTTGCTGTTGTCGTCGCCGACGTAGTCGTTGGGGCAGACGATCAGCGGAGCGCAGTCGCCCTTGCGGTCGAGAAAGTCGCGCTTTACGCGATTGCTGATTTCGGCATGAAGTTCGGCGTTGGCATTTCCAAAGTCGTCAAAGAAGACGGCGAAGCAGCGGAAGCCGACGTCGTACATGGAATCGAGCTTCCGCCAGAGCGCGGCGTATTCCGCCTCGCGGGCGGCAGGTTCAGGATCCTTGAAGGCGTCGCCGAGATGCACGGCCCAGTAGAACTTCACGTGGTTCTTCCGCGCCGCATCTAAAAGTCGACGGAAGTCCGCGATCATGCTTTCGGGATACAGCTCCTTCCACTTCCCCTGGTGATAGGGGTCGTCCTTGGGGCCGTAGATAAAGCAGTTCATCTTGTACTGGCCCATGAAGTCCATCAGATCAAGCCGACCCTCTGTTCCCCAGGGTCGGCCGTAGAACCCCTCGACAACGCCGCGCAAAGGGACGTCGGGAGAGTCTTCAACGGTGCAGCAGGGGATGTCTCCGCCGGAAGCAAGTTGCCGCAGGGTCTGAAATGCGTAGAATCCGCCTGTCTTGGCAGATGCCTCCACAGTGATGGCATCCTTGCCAACGACGATGCGGTAGTCCTCTTTGCCGAGACCTTCCACCTTGCGCACCTTCGCATCTCTCGGCTTGGCGCTCGACACGCCCCCGGTCATTTCAAAGCGCTTCGGCGTCGGATAGACCCGCGCGCCATTCTCCGCCCGCACGACCCCAACTTGCATAAAGGCACAGGCCATGCAGATCGCCACAATCGGGAACATCTGTCGCGTCATAGCTCACCTCCCTTGCCGCGTCAGCGGACGAAAATCATCAGCCCCGGAACCGCACTCTTCGCCGCCCCGGCCTTCATGAACGACGCATCGGCGACGGTCAGGTAGTCGGCCTTGGCGCGCAGCGCGTCGGATGCACCGCACCAGAGTCGTACTTCGTCGTACGACCCGGCGAATGCATTTTCCCGCGCGTTCACATTGCAGCCGATGGCGAGCGGAAGACCGTTGTCCTGCACCTCGTCGACCGTGACCGACGCCGCCACCTCGCCGTTCGCATAGAAGGTAGCCGCTGATCCGTTATACACAAGCGTGAGATTCACCCATCCGTCGCAAAGGTTGGGGAAGGAGGCATACCCGCCCGAATTGTTGCCGCCGCGCATATACGCCCTGGTGGAACTGTTGTCGAGTTCAATCTCCCAGCCTCCGCGCGACAAGTAATCGGTTTTGCGGGAAACAACGCGCTCCCAGTATTTCACGGCCGTCGCCTTGAACCAGCCGGAGAACGTGAATGTGCCGCCGAGCGCCAGACGGTCGTAGTCAGGAACGAGCAGCGCATTGCGGACACCGGAGTCTTCCGTCGTAGACGGCTGGTTCACACGCGCATACCCGACCACACCAGCGTTTCCATCACGTACCATCAATGCCGGCTGGGAATTGTCGCCTTCCGCCGGAACGGCGTCGAAACCGCTGCCCGTCATGTCCAGTTCTGCGCCGGACATGGCGTTCATGTGCCAGACGCCGGCGTAGCCGGGCCAGTTCGACGAGGCGAGTCCGCCGTTCGGGTCAAGCTCGGTTCCATAGTAGCACTGCACCTCGGCACCGTCGGTCAGCCTCGGCAGCATTACCCAGACAAGCGACTCGCCGTCGGGGTTCCACGCATCGACTTGATAGGCGAGCTGCGTGCCGCTGCCGTCGAGGAACATCATGTCCGACCCGTCGTTCGAGCAGAAGTCTCGGTAGGAGAAGCCGGGAATCGCCGTCGAGAGGCGCACAAGCGCAGGAAACTCCGTCACAACGCCATTTCCGAGGAAAGATGCCTGCGCGGCAAACGCGACAACCCTGCGAAAATCCTTGTTGGTCAGCGGAGCCAAATTGGCGATCATCAGGGATGCCGACGCCGCGCCTTTCGAGTAGAATCCGTCAGCAAGCGATGCCGTCAGCGTCCTGTCTGACTGCACGGCCGCATTGTAGAGCGGCGCGACGTCGATCGTGGCAGACGATTCTCCGGACGGAATCGTGACGGACGTCGGCAGCGCGACATAGTCGGCACCGGCCGTCGCATCACCGCCAAACGCCAAATTGACCACGATGGGAAGACCGACGGACGCCGCACCCGACGCGCGTGATACGGTGAACGAGCCATGCGTCAGCCTGCTCTCCGCGGCATCCGCCGCTTTTGCGACAGACACCTCGCCGCTGTAGAGATTGTCATTCAGTGCCAGCTCGACGACTCCGCCGTTCACATTTACAGCGCGGACGGATACCGCATACGTCGTATCCGCGGCAAGGCCTTCCGGCAATACAGTGAAGACGGCTGGCACTGTGATTCCCGCCGCGTCCGCCGCGACGGTCTGAACGACCGGTTCGCCGCTTCCCGGCCGGTACACGACTTCGACGCGAATCGCCTTGCCGGAAAGAAGCGAGAAGCAAATGCGTACGCCTGCGGGCGTTGCCTCCATCGTCGCGTCGCCGAGTTCCGGCTGATCGGCCGCCGATGTCTGCGCCGGACCGTAGGCGAGGGAGGCCGCGTCATGCATCGTGGTGTAATCCGCCGCAATGCGTTCTGCTGTTGCCGCGCCGCCTGCAAGTCGCAGTTCGTCGAAGGTCGCGCCGTAGGCCATTTCCGACCCGGACGGATTACAGCCTATTGCAAGCTGTTGTCCATTGTCCGTAGGCGCAGCGACCGTCACTGTTCCGCTCAGCACGCCGTTCGTATAGCAACTGGCAGAAGTCCCGTCGTAGACAAAGGCCAAATAGACCCAGGCATTGGTCATCGCCGGCACATTCACGTAGGGTGCCGCGCTGGACGCGCCGCGCACGTCGAACCGCCAGATGTCGTCATAGTTGGCAACTTGCTCGATCTCCCAGCCGTTGGCGTCATCGTAGGACCTCTTGCGGCTCACCAGCCGTTCCCACCATTCGCGGTTGTGGTCATTGCGCATGACCCATCCCGAAAAGGTAAACCTGCTGCCAAAATCGAGGGAATCGTAGTTCGGCGCCAGCCAGTAGTTGTGCGCGCCGGCATAGCCGTCGACCTGCTCCAGGTTTCGCCGTGCACCGCCGACGACACCGCTCTGGCACGAAAACTGGCTGCCGGTTTCGACAACAGGCTGCGCATGCAATCCGTTCGCGGTCGAATCGGTCAGATTTGCCACTGGATCGGACTCGTTCATGTGCCAGACGGCGCCAAAGCCAGTCCATGTGGCGGACGGCGAAACGGAGGGTGTCGCCTGTGCGCCGTAATAGCAGCGAATGCGCGTGCCTCGGCTGTAAGAAGGAACCTTTACCCAGACAAGCGATGTGCCGTCCGTGTGCCATTCATCAATATCGTGGTCGAGAATCCGCCCATCCGCATCGGTGAACACCATATCCGAACCGGCAGTGGAGCTGAAGTCGGAATAGTGGAAGTCGGTGATTGACTCAGCGAGACGGACAAGCGCCTGGAAATGGTGAAGCGTGACGTTGGCAGGAAGCGCTTCGTCGGACACGGTTATGTCGACAAACTTTGCGAACGCACCAGAATCGACGTATGTACGTACGGCATCGGCTGGTCCGAACGACAGGAACGACGCGTCCGCAGCCATCTTGTATTCTGCGGCGATTCTCTCCGCCGAATAAGCCGACGAACCAAGGCGCACCTCGTCATAGTAGCCCTCGAACGACGGCTGCGCGCCGGCCGGACTGCCGCCGATCGCGATTGGATTGCTGCTGTCTGTCACCGGATTGATTGCACCTGCGGCACAAAGCGCGCCATTCGTGTAGACACTGACCGTCGAAGCATTGAAGACAAACGCCAGATGCACCCATTTCTCCTTGATCGACCCGACATTCACGTCGACATACGCTCCGCCGCCGCCGAGGACAGTCATCTTTGTACCCTGCCCTTCAGCTCCTTCAAAGTTCCACTCAACATGCCAGCCATCGCTTTCGCCCGCCGCGTCTTTGCAGGTGATGATCCTGTGCCAGCTGTAGATGAACTGCTGCTTGAACCAGCCGGACACCGTAAATTTGTCGCCGAGCGCGCATGCCGGAACAAGCAGCCTGTTGTGCACGCTGCCGTCATAGCAGGTCTGGTTGCGCCGGCCTTTCCCGATCACGCCGTCTTGCGAGGCCATCTGATCAGTCGTGTCGCCGGCAGTCGAGTTGCTTGTCGGCACTGCGTTGCGCCCGTTCCCGGAAACATCCGGCTCGGTCGTAGATCCCGACGCATTCATGTGCCAGACGCCGGCGTAGCCGCCCCAAACGTCGGCGGCAGAAGTGGAGCGCGAGAACGTGGCATTGCCATAGTAGCAGTGAATGACCGTTCCACCGTTCAGGTTCGGTACCCTCACCCACACGAGAGACTCGCCGTCTATGTTCCACTCGTCGATTTCATGAGGGATCTCCTCTCCGCCCGCATCGGCGAACGCAAGGTCGCCGCCGTTCTGCTGCCGGAAATCTGAATAGCTGAAGCCGTCGATGGCCGGCGACAGCCGCACCAGCATCGGCATGTCGGCGCCGAGATTCCCGAGCGACGGCGACACGGTGATGACAACTGTCTTCGCAAAGCCCGAAACATCCAATTGCGTCGCCTGCAAAAGACCGGCGACAAGTGCGCATACTGCAAAAGTGAGCAACTTTTTCACTTTCCATTCTCCTTTTCAACAAGCTTTTCCCATCCGCCGAGATGGTGGATGGCTATGCCGGCGCCGGCGGGCACCTTCTCCGCGTCGAGCGCCGCCGAAACCTTCGCGAGCTCGGCGTCCATCTTCGCGGCCCCTTCCTCGAAATAGGTCACGACGCTGCCTTCTCCCGTCTCCCCCGTCTCCGCGCCGAGTATGACGCGGACGTTGCGCTTTTTCGCCAGCGCGATTTCGGCCTTCGAAACGTCGAGCGTCGCCTCCGCCGTGTCGCGGTAGGACATAAGCGCGACGCCGTCGGCAGCTGACATCACGACTTCGAGAAGCGGAGCGTTCTCAAGATAGCCGTACGTCACGCGGATTCCGTCGAGCCAGAATGGGATGTCCCACTCCACTTTCTCTCCGGCGGCATGGACGTCCGCGGCGGCGCGAAGGACGAAATCGGCGTAGAGCTGCCACTTGCGCGCGTCTGCGAGCTTCGCGTCCTGATGAGGCTCGACGTCGAGGTGGATCGCGTAGAACTTCTCGTCGGAAGCGGCGGACTTCTGGTACGAGAGGTAGCGGGCGAGCGTCTCGGCGAAACCGCGGTTCCCCGGCCTTATCCACGACACGTCGCCATTGAGGTACGCGACGCGCATGCCTTGCCCGCGCGCCGCCTTGACGAAGCGGCGGACGTCCGCCTGGCGCTCCTTCTTCAGGTCTGTGCAGAAGTAAATTTCGGTAACAGCGTGCTTTTTGAGGAACTCCATCCGCCGCGCCGCCTCGGCGGGATTCGCGGCATCTTCGCCGCGCCACCACCAGACGCCCTTGGTCGTCTGGGCAGAAGCCGTTCCTGCGAAAAAGCAAACCGCAAGAAAGACCGTCGCGTGAAAAACCCTGGACGCAACGCCCACCCTGTTGCAACGCATGTATTTCATGGTACGAAGTGTACCACTTTAAAGGCGTCGCGTCAACGAGAATTACGCGTCATTTCCCGCAGAGAAGGCCGAAGACCATCATCGTGTTCGCCATGTTGTTTACGATTGGCTCGTCCATCGCAATCGCGAAGTGGACGTCGGCGAACTCGTTGAGCACGGCGAAGCGCTCGGTGCAGCGCGGGTACGCAGTGTCTTTGTACGAGTAGCCGGCGAAGCGAGCGTTCGGCCCCTCGGCCTGCAGCCCGTCCGCGGGAAGCCCCTCCGGGCGGTAGCGGCTGTTATGAAGCGGGCAGCGTATCGTCCTCTCGCCGAGTCCCGTGATCCAGCTGAGCCCCATCGGGTTCGCACCGAGCGTGTTGTCGCACGTCCTCACAAGCCAGTCACGCCACTTCCCCTCGCCCGTCAGCACCCAGAGGAACGCCGCGGGAACGGCGTAATTCTCGTATGCGCCTGTACCCCAAGTGACCGGCGCGAAGGGATGCTTCAGGAACTTGTACGCCATCGTCGCCGAGCCGCGCTCGTACATCTCGGCCTCCTTGCGAATCGAGCCGAGTACCGCGTCCCACACTGCACCGTCGGCCTTCTCTCGTGGAATGAGGATATACGCGTAGGCGGCGAGACGCAGGTCGAAAAAGCCGTTGCTCATAAGCTCGGTGCCGGGAGTCTCGCGCCAGGGCGTCGCGTCGAGGAAGTCGATGTGGTATTTCTTCTCCCACGTCGTGTGGTAGAGCTGCGCGGCGGCGTAGGCGCGGAGAGCGAGGTTGTATTCGCCCCACTTCTGGAGGCCCTTCACGCCCTTCGTCGGATTCTTCACCGCCCAGTCGTAGGCGCGGCGTGCGCGAGAGAGCCACTCGCGCGACTCGTCCTTGCGACCAAGCCCGCCGAGGACGCGCGCGGCTTGCGCGAAGACGCCGGCGGCAAGATACGAGCCCTTCGTGTCCTTCGCCCACGCATAGTCGCCCTTGTCGTCGAGTTCGACGGTCTGGACGAAGTTAGGGTCACCCTGAGACTCGGTGCCGTTTCTGACGCTTCCCTCTTCCTCCTGGAGCCCCGCCCAGACACGCACCGCCCACATCGCCTCGTCGACAATGTCGGGAATCGAGTTGCCGCGCTCGGGAACAGAAAGCTGCCCGTCATAGAAGTTGCCGGGCTTAAGTTCGTAGGCGTCGAGAAGCGACTGCGCGACGTCGATATGCGAACGCGGATTGTAGTCGCCCGCGTCATGATGCCCGCCCGAGGCGGCGAGCGTGCGCGGCAGCGTCTCGGGAACGGACGAGTCGAGGATGTCGATCTCGCCGTCTTCAAGAGGACGCGTGAACGCGACAATATCGCGCACCGAAAGCCCCTCGGCCGCGCCCTTCACGTGCGCGAGGCGAATCGCGTCGACCGGCGCCTTCGAGAGGTTCCGTTCGACTTTGGTCTTCTTGTCGACTGTGCGCCAAGTTCCGTCGACGCGCAGTTCGATTTCGCTATTGCCCTTTTCGTCCGCTGGCCTTACGCGGACGAGGAAGCGATGCCACTTCTTGTCGTTGATGCGAGAGCCATACGCGTTGCCGAACTTTACGACACCCCAGCCTATGTTGATGCTGACGTTGCGGCCGAGCGAGAAAAGTTCGCCATCCCACTTGCTGCCCGCGACCGAGTCGTCGCGCTTCACAGAGAACGCGACGGTCGCGCCCTTCGCCGCGTCGAACGCAATCGGCGCGACAAGGCCGTTCCTCTCGCCGTCTCCCGTCACAAACTCGTCGCCATTCTTCTTTGTCGCGCCGACAGTCTCGACCCTGAGGTTCGCGCGCGATGCATCGCCCATGATCTTCGTGCGCTTCGCCTTTACCTCTGGCCACGCAGGGTTCGGAATCATCTCGACGTTCTCGGTGAACTTGCCCCACTCGTTGCTCTCCCAATGACCGCATGTCGTCGTGACGACGCCGTTAGTGTGGCAGGCGATGCGCTTCCATCCGCCAGAGAGCTTCGGGTCGAGCGCAATGCCGCACCGCTGGATGTACACGCCTTGCGCCTGCGCCTTGAACGCCTTTTCGTAGACACTCGGCGAAATCTCGAAAGGAAGCGAACGCCCGACTCCCGCGATTGAGAGGACATACCGTCCAGGCGTCTTGAACGCGGTGAAGTCGGCGATGTATACATTCTCCCCAGAGTAGTTGTTCTTGCCGTCCATCTCGAGTCCATTGTGGACAAACGCAAGACGACCATCGAACGCTTTCTTCCCCGTTGCCGCGTCGAGAAGCGCAAAGCCGGGGATCTCGCGGAACCTGAGCGCGTAGGGGGCGAGGGAATCGTATTCTCCGCGTGTTGCATTTGCCGCGTCCGCCTTCGCGGCCTCTGCGGCCTTCTCGGCTTCCGCCTCCGCGGCGAGACGCGCGTTCTCGCGCTCTTCCTGCGTGCCCTTGCCCGCCTCGGCGTAGTACGCTTCTTTCGTGTAGTTTTCGACAGCGCCTGCTTTTACATCGGCGGAAACTGCACCGCCATCTGGGAACGAGCCAAGCCAGCGACCGACGTATGCGATCTTCGGCGCATCGGGAAGATAGCCGACCTGGTTGACCTTTATTGACTGCGAAAGCGACTTGGCGGAATTGAAGACGAACGACGCCGAGCGCTCGCCCGCGCAAACTGCCGGCGCGACCTCGACCGAAATTGCGTCGCCGTCGGAAAGCTGACGTGCGAGATCGAGGAAGACACAGTGCTCGAGAAAGCCCTGGAACGGCCAGCCGGCGGGAAGGTAGCATTCGAGGCGCGAGCGACGGCCGAGCGCGGCGACTTTGACGGGCTTTCCGTTCGCCGTGACTTTCCAGTTCGCGAGCTTGAGCCCGCCGTCCGGTGAATAGCCGTGGCCGAACTCGCAGAGGATCTTGCCGTCGCCGACAGGCGTGACGCGACGGAAGCCAGTCATCCGCGCGGCGATCTTGTCGCCGTCGATTTCAGGTGCGCCACCGTGGACGAACGACGCACCGCAAAGACCAGCCGTCACCATGCCGCCGCCCTTCTCGCCCTGTGCAACGACGGAATAGCGCACGCCCTTCTTGAGCGGATGCGGAACTTCAAAGACGACTTCCGCGCGAGTAAGAGTGGCCACCGCGCCCTTCGGCCTGCCACCTGGCGGAATGTCGAATTCCTTTTTCGGCGGCTTCGCGACGACAATCTTCGTTGGGCATACGAACTTCTCGTAGGCGTATTCCGCGTCGTCGTCGCTTATGATGCGATAGGCCTCGGCCTTGTCGCGCGCAGGACCAGTCGCCGTGCCGAGCACGATCTTGATAGTCACGTCGTCGAGCGACATCGCGCTTCTCAAGCCGTAGACGCGCATCACTTCCGGCTTGAGGTCGGGAACATCGCCAAAGGATTCAACCGCGGCAAATGCGCCGAGCGGAAGAAGCGCCAGCGCCATCAATGGGATTTTCTTCATTTCGTTCCTCCGAACAAGTTATTTTGAAAGGACGCCGAATACGAGGAGCGTGTTCGCCATGTTGTTGACGGTCGGCTCGTCCATCGCAATCGCCCAGTGGTTGTCGATGAAGGCGTGGAGAACGGCTTCGCCTTCCTTCCACGCCGGGTAGAGAGTCTCCTTGAACGAATAGCCGTGACCGCGCTGCATCGGTCCCTGGGCCTGAAGACCAATGACAGGACCACCCGCCGCGCGATAGCGGCTGTTGTGCAAGGGGCAGCGAATCGTCCGCTCGCCAAGCCCCGTGATCCAACTAAGCCCAAGCGGGTTCGCGCCAAGCGTGTTGTCGCATGTGCGGACAAGCCATTCGCGGCATTCCTTGTCGCCCGTCAGCGCGTAGAGGTGCGCGGCGGTGACGGCGTAGTTTTCGTATGCGCCTGTGCCCCACGTAATAGGAGCCCACGGATTCCTGAGGAACTTGTAGGGCCACTTCGCCGACCCGCTCTTGAACATACGGAACTCCGCGAACATCGCCTCCTCTATCGTCTTCCTAAGAGTGGCGTCGACAAGATCCTTTGGAAGAAGGAGATACTGCCTCGCCGCAAGGGAGAGATCGTACTTGCCCCAGGTCGAGACTTCGGCTTTCGGATTAGATGCCCACGGCGAAATCGCCTTGAAGTCGTCGTGGTACTTCTTTTCGCGCGTAGTGTGGTAGAGACTTACGGCCGCGTATGCGCGCGGATCGGAATTATACTCCTTGTCCTGCGCATCCTTGAGTCCCGTCGTCGGATTCGCCTTGCCCCACTCGTAAGGAAGTCCTTTGCCTCCGCCGCCTTTCCGCACTTCTTGAGGATTCGCGCCGCCTGCGCGAACGCACCCGCGCACTGGAACGACATCTTGCTGTCCTTCGCCCATGCGTAGTCGCCTGTGTCGTCAAGCTCGACAGTCTGGAAGAAGCCGGGATCGCGCAGCGATTCCGTTCCTGCGCGAATGCCGCCGTCCTCGTCCTGAAGCCCCTTCCAGAGCTTCAGCTGCCAAAGCGCTTCGTCGACAATGTCGGGGATTCCGTTGCCGCGCTCGGGGATCAGGAACTGTCCGTCGCTGAAGGCTGTCGGCTTCAGCTCGTAGCAGTTCAACAGCGCCTGCGCGACATCGAGATGCGAGCGAGGATTGTAGTCGCCCGCGTCGTGGTGCCCGCCGGAGGCCTTGAGGACGAGGGGCTTTCCGTCCGCCCCGTTGACGACGTTCTTGTCAAACGGCGCGAACTCCGGATTCTTCACGCGCGCGCAAGTCGACGCGACGACACCGCCCGCGTGGCAGGCGATGCGCTCCCAGCCGCGCGTCAGCTTCGGGTCGAGCGCAATTCCGCAGCGCTGCTCGTAGACGCCGAGCGCCTGCACCTTGAGCGCCTTTTCGTAGACCGCCTTGTCGACGTAAAACGAAAGAGAGCGGCCGACGCCTGGAATCCTTATGAAGTAGCGGCCTGGCGTGCGCACGTCTGCGAAGTCGAGCTCCCAGACGTTCGACGCGGCGTACGACGCCTTCTTCGACTCCTTCTCGTTTCCGCTGAAGACGAACTTCGCCGTCCCCTTCTTGACTGGCTTGCCGCTCTTCTCGTCGACGATCTCGAACTGCGGCGGCGCGTCGAACGCGAGCGACGAGGCGGCGAGCTTCGTATTCGCGCACTTGCGCGCACCAGCGCCGCCCGCGAACTTCGCGTCCGGGAACGAGCCGAACCAGCAGCCGACATACGCGAACTTCGGCGCATCGGGAAGATAGCCGACCTGGTTTGCCTGAATCGAGCGCGTCACGCTCTTCGACTCGTCGAACGCGAACGACGCCGTGCGTGCGCCGGCGGACACCGCGGCCGTAGCTTCGACTGCAACCTTGTCGCCAGTCTTGAGCGTCTCGCCTATGTCGAGGAATACGTCGTGCTGCATGAGGCAGGGATACGTTCCGCCCCAGCCCTTCGGAACATAGCAGTCGATCTTCGAGCGGCGGCCAAGCGCGAGGACTGGCCGCGGCTTTCCGTTAACCGTCACCTTCCAGTTCGCGGCGGAGTTCCCGCCCGCGGGGCTGTAGCCCGCGCCGAATTCGCAGAGGAGCTTCCCCTCGCCTACGGACGAGACGCGGCGAAGCCCGACGATTGCCGCGGCGAGATCTGCGTCAACTGCGTCTTCGCCTGCGTAGAGCCCTGTGCGGCCGGAAGTCACGACTTCCATTTCCGCGCCGTATGCGACAGCGGCATACTTGCAGTTCTTCTTCATCGGCGTCGGCAGCTTCAGTTCGACGACGGTGCGCGTGAGAGACGGCATCGCCTTCTTCTGCTCGGCCATCCCGTCGGGATACTTGAACTCGACCTCCGACGAGACTTCCGCGACGGAAGCGGGCTTCACGAACTTCGAGTACGCGTAGGCCGGATCGTCCGGGCTCGTCACGCGCCAGGCGCTCGCGAGGCGCAGGGCTCCGGCCGATGAACTCGCGCCGAGCGTGACGGCGAGCGTATTGTCGCCTTTGCGCTCAACGCTCCTGATGCCGTAGACCTTCATCGCAAGCGGCTTCAGGTCTGCCACTTCGGAAAGGTCGGCCGCGACGAGCGGCGAGACCACGAGCATGGCCGCGGCAAATGCGCCGCGGCGGAGAAGCAGTTTTACGTTCATATCGGGAATTATATCAAATTCGCCGCTCGATGAAAAACACCTTGTCGCCGACACGGCAGCGCGGGCACTTGAATGTGACCCATGTTCCCTTCTCGCCGACCTGCGGCGTCTCGTCGTCGCGGCGAAGCTCGCCGAGCGTCAGTTCGACGACGCCGGTCGTCGGCCCGTGTATCTGGAGAGCGTCGCCAGGGCGGATCGCGTGGTCCTGAATCTTCACCTGCGCAATCCCCGCCTTGAGGAAGTAGTCGACGACTATGCCGACATGCCGTTTCACCGTCGTAGCGAGGGAGTCCTCGCTGTCTGCGAACTGGTGCGCACCGGGGCGGCCGAAATAGAGGCCGTCCGCGAATTCGCGGTGGAACACCGTCTTCACTTCCTCGGTAAGCTCCTGCACTAACTCGGGCGTATACGTTCCCGCGAGAACCGCGTCCACTGCGCGGCGGTAGCAGCGCACGGTCGTCATCACGTAGTTGGCGTTGCGCGCGCGGCCCTCGATCTTGAAAGAGGCGATCCCTGCGTCCATCAGCTTGTCGACGAAGCCCAAAGAGCAGAGGTCTTTCGCGGAGAGGACTGTATGCGGCTCGACGACATACTGCGCCTTCGCGTCGGAGTGGACGGGGTTTCCGTCGGCGTCTTCGTAGAGGTCTACGGCCTTTACGAGAAAGCGGCGGCGGCACGGCTGGACGCACTCACCGCGGCAGGCGCTCTTCCCGAAGACGTCGTGGCTCATGAAGCAGCGGCCCGACTCGGCGACGCACTGCGCTCCGTGGACGAAGCACTCTATCTCCACG
>CACZHC010000054.1 GCA_902780865.1 uncultured bacterium | reverse complement strand
GTCGGCTTCGAGGATCTCGGCGAGCGCATGCTTGCGGTCAGCCAGAGGCTTAAGCACAAGTCGTGAGGTGGCAGCCCCAAGGAGAGTCGAACTCCTCTACCAAGCATGAAAAGCTCGTGTCCTAGCCGATAGACGATGGGGCCAAAAACGCGCATAGTATATCATATCGAGGGACGGGGAATCAAGTGGGCAGTTTGAGCGAGCGCGAGGCCTATGTCGCCTTCAACCTTCTTGACAAAGTCGGTTCAGTAAAGGTCGCCGGACTTGTAGCGGCCGCAGGCTCGGTCGCCGCGGCGTTCGAGGCGTATCCTAACAAAGTCGCGCGTTCCGGCGGCAAGCTTGACTGGGAAAGGGAATTCTCTCTCGCGAAGAAATACGGCGTAGAGATCATCACCCCAGTCGACGCGGCGTATCCGCCGCGGCTTCTCGAGCAGCCGTCGCACCCTCTTGCTCTCTATGTCAAAGGCGATGCGAGCGTCCTTTCGTCGCCGTCCGTCGCGATAGTCGGCACGCGCCGCGCGACTGCCTACGGACTCGACCAGTCGTTCAAAATCGCGAGGGGCCTTGCCGAAAGCGGATGGACGGTGCTTTCGGGACTTGCGCTCGGCATCGACGCCGAGTCCCATCGAGGCGCATTGGACGCGGGCGGCAAGACGGTCGGCGTTATCGGCTCGGGACTTGACGAGTTCTATCCCGAGGAGAATCGCGGGCTTGCGCGCGAGATAGTCGAGAAGGGCGGCGCGGTAGTGAGCGAATTTCCTTTTGGGCGACCACCGGACCAGAACACGTTCCCTCAGCGCAACCACACCGTTGCTGCGCTTGCGACTGGCGTAGTTGCCGTCGAGTCGCCGATTAAGAGCGGTACGCTCATAACGACTTCGCTCGCGGCCGACATGGGGCGTGTCGTGATGGCGGTTCCAGGGCGTGTCGACAGCCGCTCGAGCGCGGGATGCCTCGCGCTGCTGCGCGACGGCGCGCGGCTCGTTCGCTCTGCCGCAGACGTCGAGGAGGAGCTTTCGCCGCTTGTCCCCGCTGAGGAGCGCAAGCCATCGAAGGCGGCGCGCAAGGTTTCGTCGGCGCCAGCTCCCAAGTATTCCGTAGAGGAAGCTCTTATCATGCGTGAAGTGGATGCCGAGGGCGTTCACATGGACGTTCTCATCCGACGGACGGGTCTTCCAGCCGAGAAGGTCAATGCGCTTTGCATGGCTCTGCGGCTTAAGGGCCGCGTACGCTTCTTCCCCGGCAACCGCGTAGCTCTCCCTCGCGCCCCCTAACCCTCCACTCTCCAACTCCCTCTGCGCCTCTGCGTCTCTGCGTTAAAAATTCTACTAAAAAAGATATCAATTCCATTCTCCAACTCCAACTCTGAACTCCAACTCCTACTATGAAAATCTTCAAGGAACCCCAGAAACTCCAGAAGTGGTGCCGCGCGCGCAAGCTCGCAGGCGCCAAGATCGCGCTTGTCCCGACGATGGGATATCTCCACGACGGACATCTTTCATTGATCCGCGAGGCGAAGCGGCGCGGTGCGGATGAAATTGTCGTGAGCGTCTTCGTGAATCCCGTCCAGTTCGGTCCGAACGAGGACTACGAAAAGTATCCGCGCGACGAGAAGGCGGATCTCGCCAAGTGCCGCGAGGCGGGCGCGACCGCGGTGTTCTTCCCGACGCCGGCAAATATGTACCTTGACCGCCACAGCGTCTACGTGAACGAGGAGGATCTTTCGCGCGGGCTCTGCGGCGCGCGCCGCCCAGGGCATTTCCGCGGCGTGTGCACCGTCGTCGCGAAACTCTTCAACCTCGCCCATCCCGACTTCGCGGTGTTCGGGCAGAAGGACTATCAGCAGGCGCAGGTCATAAAGCGCATGGTGCGCGACCTCAACTTCGACCTCAAGATCGTCGTCGCGCCGATCGTGCGCGAGGAAAGCGGTCTCGCCCGCTCGTCGCGCAACACGTATCTCTCGCCCGAGGAGCGCGAGAGGGCGGTCGCGATATCCCGTGCGCTCATGTCGTTTGGCGCAAAAGGCGGCGCAAAGACTCTCGCGGCGCTCAGGAAGTCGCTTGAAAAGGCAGGCCTTGTAGTCGACTACGTGGAGTGCGTTGACGCCGAGACGCTAGAGCCCCGCAAAACGCCGAAGAAGGGGTGCTGCGTCCTCGTTGCCGCCTTCTGCGGCAAGACGCGGCTTATCGACAACCGCGTCCTTTAGCCGCTACTTCTTGTCCCAGCTCGCCTTTGGCGGCGCCTTGTCGCGCCATTCGGGGAGCGAGATCATGTTGCCCGCCTCGGCCTTTCCGGCGAGATAGGCCTCGGCGACGTATTCGCGCCGCGTCTTCATCTCGGCGAGCAGCGACTTGATCTCGAGGACGGCTTCGTGGCACATGTCGATGACCTGGCGCTTCGTCTCCTCGTCGATGCCGTCCATCTTGAGAAGCTCTATGGAGCTCAGCAGGACGGTCGATGGCTGGCCGAGCGCGTGGCAAAAGCCCGCGAGCGACTCCATCACGACCTTCGATCTCTCGACCTGCATCTCGGCTATTGCGAGGCGCCGGCTGGTTTCTTCCGTTGTGTTGATTTCGTCTGTCATGTCGTCACTCCGGTTTTGCGGGCGTTGTCAGCTTGCAAGGCTGCCCATGTTGAAGATCGGCAGGAACATCGCAAGGACGATGGTGCCGATGATTGCGCCAAGGAACACCATGAGGAACGGCTCCATCAGCGACGTCAGCGTGCTGAGAAGGGCTTCGACCTCTTCGTCGTAGCTGTCCGCCACGGAGTCCAGCATGTCCTCGACCTTGCCGGCCTTTTCGCCCGCGGCTATCATGCGGACCATTATTATAGGCATGTACGGCTTGCCGTCGAGGGCGACATTAAGCTGGTTGCCCTGCTCCACTTCCTTGCGTGCGTCGAGGATAGACTTTTCGAGGACGCGGTTGCCGAGCGACCCCGCCACGACTTCGAGGGACTTCAGGATCGGCACGCCGGCGTTCGTCATCTGCGCGAGAAGGCGGCAGAACCTGCCTATGCCGCTCTTCAGGTTAAGGACTCCGAAGACAGGCATCTTGAGCTTGAACTCGTCGAACTTGTAGTGCCCGCGCTCCGTGTTCTTCCACGTCCTGAATGCCCATATCGCCACGCCGGCGACAATTATGATGATGTACCAGTATGCCTTGACGAAATCTGAGATGTCTACGAGCGTCTGAGTCAGCGCGGGAAGGGGCTTGCCGAAGCCGGAGAACATCTCTGCGAAGATCGGCACTACGAACTGTATGAGGCCGCCGGCGAGAAGGAGCGCAATCGAGACGATCACGGTGGGGTATGTCATCGCGCTTTTTACCTTGCCCTTGAGTCGGGCCGTGGCCTGTATGATTGCGCCAAGACGCTTGAGGATGCCCGCGAACTCGCCAGACTGCTCGCCGGCCATCACCATGTTGACGTACATTTCGTCGAACAGGACTGGAAACGAAGCGAGCCCCTTGGAGATGGGGTCGCCGCCCTCAATCGTTTCCCTGAGGTGGGTCAGGACTTTTTTGAATTCAAGGTTGGAGCACTGCTCTTCGAGAGTCTGTATCGTTGAGAGGATTGGCATGCCCGCACCGATCATCGAGGCAAGCTGCCTCGTGAACGGCACGATTTCCGTCTTTGCGATCTTACGTTGTCCTTTGATCTTCGGTATGCTTGCCATCTCCTATCTCCTATTACTGACTACTGACTCCTGACTCCTGACCCCTATTACTCTCCTCCCGTCACCTCAAACGCCGCTTGAAGCGATGTCAGCCCTGCGCGGACCTTTATCATGCCGGCTTCCTTTAGCGTCACCATTCCCTCTTCGAGCGCGAGCTTTCTTAGGAGATCGGCGTCTCCGCCTTTCTCGACGAGCGCACGAATCTTCGGGGAAATCGGCAGAACCTCCATCATCGCGCCGCGTCCCTTGTAGCCGGAACCATGGCACTTCGGGCAGCCCACCGGACCGTAGATGGTCACGCCCTCGAACGGCTTCGGGTCGACGTTGTTGATCTGCAGCATCTCGAGATCCACGTCGACGGGCTGCTTGCAGAAGGGGCAGAGCTTTCGGAAAAGGCGCTGGGCCTGCGCGAGGATCAGCGAGGACGCGAGCATGAAGGGCTGGATGCCCATGTCGAACAGACGCGCCACGACGCCGCACGCGTCGTTCGTGTGAAGCGTGGAAAGCACAAGGTGTCCCGTCAAGGCGGCCTTGACCGCGATGTCGGCCGTCTCGCCGTCGCGGATTTCGCCGACGAGCACGATGTCGGGGTCCTGGCGCAGCACCGAGCGCAGGATCCCGGCGAACGTGAGGCCCTGCGCCACGTTCACGTGGCATTGGTTCACGCCGGCAAGCTCGTATTCGACGGGGTCTTCGGCCGTGACGATGTTGACGTTCGGCTGGTTGAGGTCCTGTAGGCAGGAGTAAAGCGTAGTCGTCTTGCCAGAGCCCGTCGGCCCCGTAACGAGGATGATGCCGTGCGGCTGGTCGATGGCGAACTTCATCGCCTTGTAGGCGTATTCGTCGAGGCCGAGAGACGCGAGGCCGGGCGCGAGGTTCGCCTTGTCGAGAATACGCATGACGACCTTCTCGCCGTGGACGGTCGGGAGAATCGAGACACGCACGTCGACTTCCTTCTTGAGCGCCTTGACCTTGAAGCGGCCGTCCTGAGGACGCCTGCGCTCGGCGATGTCGAGGTTGGAAAGGATCTTGATGCGCGACACGACGGCGTTATGGAGGGCCTTTGGCGGCGCCGGCCGGTCGACGAGCTCGCCGTCGATGCGGTACCTGAGGCGCGACGTCTTTTCCATCGCCTCGAAGTGGATGTCCGATGCTTTTGTCTTGAGGGCCTCGATCATGATCGTGTTGACCATGCGGATGACCGGCGCCTCTCCTGCTGCGTCGAGTGTCGCGTCGAGAGCGTCCGCGCCCTTGTCCTCGCCGGCGGACATCTCGATGTCGCTGTCGTCGCCCTTCATGATGTTTTCCATCGCGAGGGCGGGGTTCGAGGCGTCTGCCTGGCTCTTTAGCCGCAGAAGCGCCTCGTTTAGCTCAGGCGCTGGCGCGACTAGCGTCCATATCTTGCCGCGCGTCCATCGAGACACCTCTTCCTGGGTAGGAAGGTCGAACGGGTCGGAGAACGCGATTGCGAGACGCCCGTTCACTTTCATGAGGGGAAGGGCCTTCGCGCGGTTCCAAGCGTCGATATCCATCCCGCAGAGTAGCTCCTGCGCCGGGGTGAACCCCTGCGGAATGGAAATGGGTTGTACCCCGAGATAGTCCGCCGCGGCTAACGCGAACTCGGCGGGATCTTCTATCTTCTTGATCTCGGTCGCACCGCCACGACGGACGTGGAATCTGCCTTTCGTCTGTGTATGTTCTGCCATGTGCAACATCTATTAGCACATGGCGTGCCATATGCTGGCATGGCGTTTGCTATTTAACTTGTATATGGCGGAAGAACCTAAATTCGACGCGCGACTTGCCGAAGGCGTGGCGTATTTTGAGCAGATGCTCCAGCTTATGCCGGAGGATCGCGTCACCCTTGAGTTCCTTGTTGTCGCGTATGAGCAGCTTGGCAGGCATGAAGATGGCCAAAAAGCCCTTGTCTCCCTTACAAAGATACTGATAAAGGAGCATGATACGGCTGCGCTCGAGGGGCTTTTGCCACGGCTTGAAGAGAGCGACTATCCCGAGGCCAAGGCGCTTTCGCTCAAGGTCAAGATGATTGTGGCCCCAGCGCCAGACCTGACGCCCGAAGTCCCCAAGGAGATGACGGAGAGCGAGATTGTCGAGGCGGCTTCCGCTGCGGCGGTATTGGCAGAGTCTGCGCTTGTAGACGAACTTGTGGACGGGGGCATTATTTCCGAGGAGGACGCGGGGCACATCAAGGCGCAGATCGAAGCAACGCCGACAGTGGGCCAGATGTTTCTCGTTTCCGCATTGCAGATTCTCGAAAAAGAGAATTCCACTACTCTTGAGAAATGCATGGCGTATCTTGCAGACCGGCATGGCACTCCGCCTGTTCCGCTCGCCGCGTTTGACCCACCGAAGAGCTTCCTGACGGCTTTTCCGTCGATTCCCCTGCGGATTCACGGGGCGGTTCCGTTTGCGTCCATTGGCAAGGATGCGCTTGTGGCGGTTCTCAATCCTGCCGACGACTCTTTGCGGGCACAACTTTCCGCAGTCATGCCGTGCAGATTCTACCTGGCGTTGCCGTCGTCTGTCGAAGCGGCTCTTGCCAAGATGTATCCGTCCGGGGAGGGGACGACATGAAGGCGAGGCGGGGAGTGACGCTGGTCGAGGTGATGCTCGCGGGGAGTGTCATGGTGCTTGCGTCCTTGGCCGTTTTCGAGGGTATTCTTGTCTCTGCGCGGATTGCCCACGAGAATGCCGAGATTTTGAAGGCGGAGGCGGTGGTCTGGGACGCAGTGTGGAAGAAGTTCAACGAGGACTACGACAAGATGGGGCCGCAGACATTTACCTGGGTTGTCACGTCGAATGCCGCGCCGGACCTCGTACGGTCTGGTTATGCCGCGCCTGTACTCACGCTGTCGGTGACGATCCCACAAGCCGAGGGTTTTGACGAGCTTCGGTGCATCGAAGGCGACCTTGAATGGGGGCCGTCTGGGCGCCGCAAGCGGCTTTCTGACATTCAGAGGACTTTTGTCTACAGGGGACCGCTTGAAAGGAGCCCGACATGGTAAGCCAAGTGCATAGGCGTGGCTTCACGATTGTAGAGGTAATGCTCTCTACGGTTATCGCTACGCTCGTATTTGGGGGGCTCGCATCGTTCTTCGTTGTTTCTAATCGGTTGGTCAAGGGTGCATTTGCGGAGGCGGAGCTTTCGATCCGCACGAGGGAACTACGGGAAAAATTGCTTTTTCACGTATTGCCTCCGTCTGGAGGCACGGTTTGGCCGGGACTGCTCTCGGCAAGCCCTTCAAGAAGCGACGGGAATATTGTGGAGGATGGAGCCAAGATATTGGCCAAAGTGTATGGAACGGGAACCGCAGACGGCAAACACTATTGGGGCTCTGCGGCTATAGACGCGGTCGGGATTGCGTCGGACACGACGTCTCGCCACAATGTGCAGCTTGTAGTGCGCAGCGACACCGCAGGTGGCGAGACATTGAAGTGGCTTGGGAATGACGATGACCGCTCGGCGGAGCACGGGCAGTTAGGATGGCTTCACTCTGCACCTTTTGGATATCTCGGCGATGGTTGGGCGGACGATGACAAGGTTCTCTCGCATCGGCTGCTCTTCATCAACATCTCTGCGTCGATGAATGGGCATTCTTCCAACGAACGCATAGTGGTTCCTATCTTCGGTTCCGTGCAGGTAAAGAATCTGAGTTCCTCGGGGAGCGTGTTTTTCGACGAAACGCAATGAAACGCATGAACTATAGAAACGGCTTTGTGCTTCCGGTTGCCATGGGGATTGTAGTCGTCGTGGGAATCGTCGTCGCCTCTGTTGCAGGCTACGTTTCCTGGGCCGCCCGTTCGACGCGCGTTTTTCTAGCCAAGGATCGTTGTCGTTTCGCCGCTCAGAGCGCGATTGAGCAGGCGAAGGCCGAGATACAGCACGGTTTCTCCGATTTTCTCGGCGCCGGCGGCACATCTGTGAGGATTGATCCAAAGCAGGCGGCGTCCTACAATTGGTTCGACACGGTGTCGGGAGACTACAGGACAATAGGTTCGCAGAACCCCGTGACTCTGCAAGACCCGTCTGTTCCGGTCAATGGGTGTACCGTTGTCGTGGGGATCGGCATGTTTGTCGACCACGAGACAAACTCGTCGTTTGCGGCGGTTCCTGTCGTCGCGACCGCGACGTACGTCTATCCAGACGGCCTTTCGGTGAGCGTGACGATACAGGAGACGGTATGTTTTGCAACAGGGCAGAGCAAGGTGTTCAACTATGCCTATTTCGTCAACAACTACGGATGGATGAACGGCTCGACAATTACGATCAACGGCGACATGCGCGCGAACGGGAACATATCTCTCTCTGGCAGCACGGTCAACGGCTTCGTGTACGGTGCGATCAACGACGAGGTTGGGGCGGACGGTTCCATAAGTCTCAGGAACAGCCCGAAGATAAAGAAGTTCAGCGAATATCGGCGCAGCTATGCGACAACGCAGTCGCGCCCCGACATGGACGACTACGATACTGCCGGTGCGTATGATGCACCATCCGCGTCAACGGTCATATCGCTCCCTGCATTCAACGCTGAGGGGAAGGTAATTTCGGGTACGGTTGGGGCGTCTTCGGGAAAACCCATCTGCAATCAGGCGGCAGATCCGCTGCCCATGCCCTTTGTCTCGGATCTTGCCGACTATGTCGAATATGCGCAGGAGAAGAATGGGACGCTTTCGTATCCCGGGTACTCTTATACAGACAGTGCTGGCGCGACGCGCACGGTCTCGGGCGGGACGGTGAACGCCCATTTCAGCGGCGCGGGGCCGTCCGGCGACGAGTCGCTTGCAGACAAGGGGTCTCTTGTCCTTATAGGCACGGCTTCAAATCCGATAACGATCAACGGCCCAGTTGTCGTGGACGGCGATGTGATAATCGGCGGATATGTGAAAGGACAAGGTACGATCTACGCTGGGCGAAACGTACACATTGTACAGAGCGTGCGCTACAAGAACCCGCCGTCGTGGAGCCACCCAGACTCCAACGACGTGCAGAACGAGAGCAACAACGCCTCCAAGGACATGCTTGGTCTCGTGGCGAAGGGCAACATCGTCGTCGGCGACTGCTCCAGCTCCTCTTGGTACAGCAGCGTCGGCAAGTACATAGATGGACGAAGTTCGTCAAGCGTCGTAGAGTCATATGCATGTGACGAGAGCGACGCCAACATAGGTTATCCAGCGGTCTTTGGCGGTGACTACACTGCAGTAGAGAGCGTGGACGGGAATAGTTTCGGAAAGGTACGGGCCGTCGACACGGGCGAAACCTACGTCGAGTACGAGCCGGTGTACGACTGGCGGGGTCGCCAAACGGGAACGAGACCCGTCACGAAGCACAGAAAGGCGATGGAGACCAGTATGGATCGGCGATACTACGAGACGGCTTGCGATGACGCGATACTGTCCTCGTTCTCTTCCGACGTTGCCTGCATTGATGCGATACTCTACAACAACCATGGGATTTTCGGAACTCCAAATGGCGGCTCTTCGCGCTTCAATCTGAACGGATCGCTGGTATGCCGAGACGAGGCGCTTATATTCTCCGGCAATGGCGTGAGCTTCAACTGGGACATTCGCCTCATGCCGAAAGCCAACAATCGCGTGACTTCCGCGCTCTCCCTCCCAGTCGGCCCGCAAACGCCGTACACAATGTCATGGCAGGAGGTCCCGGAGTCGCTGAACCCGGCATACATGGCGCTTGTGAATTCTTCGGGGGACTGATGCAATGAACTCTGCCGATGAAGATGATGTAACTCTTTCTGTGCAGCGCGATTCAGTTCGTCGCGAGTGGTCGCGTGCTACCGCTCTGCCGACGGTGCGTCGCCAGCGTGGAACACTCGCTTCGCTTCCTTCGCCTCCACCGGCTTTCCTCAACCCTGGTGCGCTTGCCGTCGAAAACGTTCCTTCCGCGCCGCCGCCTCCTCCAGTCGATGCGGACACGGCGTTTCGCCGCGGCCGGCTTGGCGTTGTAGCTGCCATCGTCCTTGTCCTAATGTGGGTCTGGATCCGCCAGCGACGATCCTGAACGCAATTGCTTCGAAACCGTGCGGAAATGTAGCCGTATGCACGGTTGCCGCCGATTTGGTATAATATGCGGCTATGAAACAGTACGCAGTAGGTCTCGTGGGCGTCGGTGCCGTCGGCACCGAGATGATCAAGGTCCTCAAGGAGCGGAACTTCCCGCTCAAGGGGGCGGTACAGGTGTTTGCGTCGCGCGAACGCGACGAGCAGATACTCGGTGAGACGTATCATGTCAAGAAGGCCGACGAAAACTCGTTCAACGGCCTCGACATCGTCCTCTTCGCTGGCAAGACGGACGTCGCGATCCAGCTCAAGGACGCCGTCGTCAAGGCCGGTGCGAAGATGATCGACAACTCCCGCGCGTTCCGCCAGGACCCGGAAGTCCCGCTCGTCGTCCCCCAGGTCAACGCCGAGGACCTCGACTGGAACAAGGGCGTCATCGCGAACCCGAACTGCACGACCGCGATCATGCTCGAGGCCGTCGCGCCGCTCCACAAGGCGAAGGGGCTGAAGCGCGTTGTCGCGGCGACCTACCAGGCGGCGTCCGGCGCAGGTCAGCCGGGTCTCAACGAGCTTGAGGACCAGATCCGCGCCTACGCGAAGGGCGAGCCGCTCGCGGTCAAGGCGTTTCAGCACCAGCTGATGTACAACCTCATTCCCCACATCGACAAGTTCAACGAGGAGAACTGGTACACGCTAGAGGAGCTCAAGATGCTCAACGAGTCGCGCAAGATGCTTCACCATCCTACGCTGAAGCTTTCGTGCACGTGCGTGCGCGTCCCGATCGCGCGCGCCCACTCCGAGTCGCTCAACCTCGAGTTCGAGAACGACATCACGCCCGCCGAGGCGCGCGAGATTCTCTCGAAGTGCGAGGGCGTGAGGGTCGTTGACGATCCGCTGAACGGCGGCTATCCGATGCCCTTGGACGCGACGGCGAAGTACGACGTTCTTGCGGGGCGCATCCGCCAGGATATCTCGCGCGACGACAAGAAGGGGCTCGAGATGTTCGTCTCGGGCGACCAGCTTCTTCGCGGCGCGGCCTTGAACGCCGTCGAGATCGCGGAACACCTCGTAAAGCGCGGGCTCGTCTGATCGCATGGGCCGCTGGTACAAGTGGGCCGTCGTCGCGCTGCTCGGATGCGCGTATTTCTTCCACCAGGCCGACCGCGCGATCTTCGGCGTACTTGTACCGTACATACAGTCCGACCTTGCGCTCACCGAGCGCCAGCTCGGGCATGTCAACACAGTCCTCTTCCTCACGATCGCCGTCGTAACGTTCATCGCGGGCTTTATCGGCGACCGCTTCGACCGCAAGCGCATAATCACCTGTTCGCTCGTCTTCTGGTCGCTTAGCACGATGGGGATAGGCTTCGCCTCGTCGTTCCTCGCTGTCGTGATGCTCCGCTCCGTCGCGACAGGCGGCGGCGAGAGCTTCTACGGGCCGAGCGCAATGTCGCTCCTTGCCTCGCACCACCGAGAGACGCGTTCGCTCGCTTTTTCGATACACCAGGCGGCGCTGTACCTCGGGCTCATGCTGAGCGGCGTTCTTGCGCTTCGCGTCCTCGACTTACTTGGGACGTGGCGTCGCGTCTTCGTCGCGTTCGGCGCGGCGGGGCTCCTCCTTGGCGTCGTGTTCGTGTTCTTCCTGCACGACGACAGACGAAACGCCAGCCCTGACGACGCGCAGGAGAAGGAGAGCGCGCGACTTTCCGAGTCGTTCAAGGCGTTCTTCTGCTGCCCGTCGGCGCTTTGCGCGACTGCCGGCTTCATCGCCATCTGCTGCGTCAACAACACCTACATAACATGGGCCCCCAAGATGTTTCACGAGAGGTTCGGGATGGACGGCGCAACTGCCGGGGCGCACGCGATGTTCTACCACCATCTCGTAGCGTTTGCTGCGATTCTCGCGGGCGGCTGGGTGACGGACCGCTTCGTGTCGCACTTCCCGCGCTTCCGGCTTGGCTTCCAGATATGCGCTCTCCTCCTTGGCGCGCCGGCGATTTTGCTCATCGGGCGGTGCGGCACATTTGCCGCGGCGATGGCGATGACGGCGGCGTACGGGCTTTTCCGCGGGCTTTTCGAGGTGAACACCCACGCGTCCGTCTTTGACGTGGTGCCTGCCCGCCACCGCGCGTCCGTTGTCGGGTTCATGCTGCTTCTTGCGATGGGAATCGGCGCCTTCTTCTCGGGCGAACTGATGGGCTGGGTGTTCGAGACTTTCGGGGAGCGTTCCTATTCCCTCGCGTTCGCCCTCATGGCCGGGACATACGCGCTTGCCGCGCTTTTGATGTCAGTGTCTTTTTTCTTCACCTTCCGCCACGACCGCATAAGCGAGTGACGGTTTTTTGGTATAATACACTCATGAATAAGATAATCACCCTTGCCGTGGCGGCAGCCGCGGTCTCTTTCGGTTTTTCAGCCGAGAACGCCGACAAAGACAAACCTCTCAAGGTGCTGATGATTGGAAACAGCTTTTCGATAAGCTGCCTCGGTCATCTACCGCAGGTCGCCGAAGCGTCCGGACATAGACTTGACCTCGCCTCGCTCTATATCGGCGGATGCTCGCTCGAGCGCCATTGGAACAATGTCGTCGCGGCGTCGACGAACGCCAGCTTCAGGCCGTACCGTTTCGACCGCGTGACAGAGGGCCGGCATGTCGTCGAAAAGGGGACGGCGAACATCCCGTCCGCGCTCGTGATGGACAAGTGGGACGTCGTGACCGTGCAGCAGTGCAGCCACAAGAGCTGGGACAAGGCGAGCTACCAGCCCTGGGGCGACAACCTTGTCGCGAAGATCCGCGAGCTCGCGCCGCAGGCGAAGATACTCGTGCAGGAGACATGGAGCTATCCTCCGTGGGACAAGCGGCTCAAGAAGTTCGGCTTCGACCAGGTCGAGATGTACGCGCGTCTCCACGACGCATACGCAGAGTTCGCGGGGAAGCACGGGCTTGACGTCATTCCGGTCGGCACGGCGGCTGAATTCGTCGAGAACCGCGACGCTCTCTTCACAGCTCCGGACTTCCACTTCAACCGTGGCGAGGGCGAGTATCTCCAGGCGCTTGTCTGGGACGCGGCGCTGTTCGGATTCAAGATCAACCAAGCCTGCCCCTACAAGCCAGAGGGGATGTCCGACGAAAGGGCTGCAGAACTCATGACGGCGGCCGTCTGCGCGAACATACGCAGGCTTGGCGACGGCAAGGTCCCGTTTGCCGACCGCGTTTTCCGCGACGCGCGCGTCACGCGTGGCAACACGAACGTCCTGAAGGTGCAGCCAATCGACGACGCCTCATGGCTCTGGATGCCGGGTGACAGCGGCTTTTCCCAGGGAAAGGTCGATTTCTGGGAGGGCGACCGCAAAGGAAAGAGCGTCGAAGGCGAAGTCTTGTTCCTCAAGTTCCGCAACGAGTTCAATGTCGGCAAAGGCGACGGCACGCTCGTCTTCGACGTCTCGGCAGACGAACGCTTCTACCTCACGCTTGACGGCGAGTTCGTCGCGAGGGGCCCCAACCGCGGCACCGTGGAGAACTGGCAGTACCAGACGTACGTCGTCGACGCTCTCGCGGAAGGTCCGCACGTGATCGAGGCCGTTGTCTGGAAGATAGGCGACTTCGGCCCTCTCGCGCAGCTTTCGTACCGCGGCGGTTTCGTATTCAAGGCGAACGGCGCGTACGACGCGAAGCTGACGACAGGAAAGGGCTCGTGGAAGGTCGGGCGGCTTTCCGGCATACGGCCAGTCGGCAAGGACGCTGGCGCGTGGGGCACGGGCTCGCAGTTCGAGATCATGGGATGCGGCCCGTATTCCGGCGATCCCTCCAGCTGGGAGACGCCCGAGGTCGTGCGCGGCGGTGCCGGTGTGAAGGGGCCGCAGATCTACGGCGGACGGACGAGCGGCTGGATGCTTTTCCCGTCGCAGATTCCAGATCAGACGGAATATCCGTGCGCCCCCGGGCGCGTGAAGGCGGTTGCGAAGGGTGCCGAGTTCCGCAGTCAGCATGTATACACGGAGGACGAGGCGAAGGAGACGGTTGACCTCTCGAAGCCGTTCACCGTTCCCGCGAACACGAAGATGCAGCTCGCATGGGACCTCGGCCGCTACTACTGCGCCTATCCCGATGTGACGCTTTCCGGCGGAAAGGACGCAAAGTTTGCGATCTGCTTCGCCGAGGCGTCGCATCGCGGCGACACTCACAAGAAGACGAGCGAGCCGAAGGCACGCGACCTGATAGTCGGACGCTATTTGCCGGCGTTCGGCGACACGTTCGTGAGTGACGGTCGCAAGGGCGCGAAGTTCTCCGCACCGTGGTTCCGCTGCGGAAAGTGGGTTCGCATCGACATAGCGACAAAGGACGAGCCGCTTACGGTCGACTCGGTCGCGATAATCGAGTCGCGCTATCCCGTCGAGATGAAAAGCGTCTTTTCGGCGCCTGACGATCCGTCGCTCGGTGCCATACGCGAAATCTCGGCGCGCGCTATGCAGATGTGCTGCCACGAAATGCTTTTCGACTGCCCGTTCTACGAGCAGCAGATGTATCCTGGCGACACGCGCGTCCAGCTGAACGTCCTTTCGGCGATGTCGCGCGATGACCGCATTATCAAGCGCGCGATCGAAATCTACGACCTCAATACGCGCGACGACGGGCAATGCCCGTTCAACTTCCCGACGCGCGGCACGCAGGAGGGCGCGAGCTACACGCTTTGCTATCTTCTTATGTATGGCGACTACGTGATGAACCATGCCGACCGCGAGTGGCTGAAAGCGCGACTTCCGGGCTTAAGGAAGTCGATGGCGGGAATGGAGTACTACGAGAACGCAGACGGCCTTCTTGAAAACATCCCCGGGTGGAACTTCATGGACTGGGTCGTTGGCTGGGATGGCGACGGAACCGCGCCCGGCTGCCGGTTCGGCGAGGCCCTCGGCAACGAGCTGCAGGCGAAATACTGGGAAGAGAAGTCGGAGAAGCTCAAGCGGGCGATTGTCAAGGCGTTTTGGGACGAGAAGCGCGGCATACTCGCCGATACGCCTGCGAAGAAGGATTTCTCTGAGCACGCTCAGGCGCTTGCGCTTCTTGGCGACGTCCTCCCGGCGGGCAAGGCCGAGACGGCGTTCCGGCATCTCGTCGATGACAAGGACCTCAAGCGCTGCACAGTCTACTTCTCGTACTATCTTTTCGAGACGTACTTCAAGTTCGGGCGCGGCGACCTCTTCCTCAAGCGCCTCGACCTCTGGCGCGACTACGTGAAGAAGGGGCTTACGACGACGCAGGAGGCGCCTGACAGCGGCAAGAACGGGCAGCACGAGTCGAGGAGCGACTGCCATGCATGGGGCGCGCATCCGATCTGGTTTATGCAGACGGGGCTCGCGGGCATCAAGCCGGCCGCGCCATTCTTCGCGAAGGTCCGCGTCGCGCCGTGCCCGGGAGGGCTTAAGTCGCTCAAGGCGACGCATCCCCACCCGAAGGGCTGGATCGAGGTCGACCTAAAGTTCGACGGCGACAAGGCGACGGGAATGGTCATTACGCCTGTTCCTGGGACATTTGAGTTCGGAGGAAAGACGGTCGAGCTTAAGGCGGGAATCAACGCCTTGTGACGGTTCCAAACCCGCCGAATTTTTGGTAAAATATCCTCAATGTATCTAAAGCAGCTCGACATAGTCGGATTTAAGAGCTTCGCCGATAAGACGAAGCTCACCTTCGATCCTGGCCTTATAGCCATCGTGGGTCCGAACGGCTGCGGCAAGTCCAACGTTTCCGACGCGATCCGCTGGGTTCTCGGCGAGCAGCGCCCGACGGCGCTCAGGTGCTCGAAGCTCGTCGATGTCGTCTTCAACGGCACCGACACGAGAAAGCCCCTCGGGCTTGCGGAAGTCACGATCACCTTTGCGGACTGCGAGAAGGAACTTGGCACCGACTACCACGAGGTGACGATACAGCGTCGCGTCTACCGCGACGGCTCGGGCGAATATTTCCTAAACAAGCAGCCGTGCCGCCTCAGGGACATTCAGCACCTCCTGATGGGCACCGGCATCGGCACGTCGTCTTACTCCGTCATGGCCCAGGGCCAGATCGACGCGATTCTCTCCTCCAAGCCCGAAGACCGCCGCGGCGTGTTCGAGGAGGCGGCGGGAATCACGAAGTTCAAGGCCGACCGCAAGGAGGCCCTGAGGAAGATCGAGCAGACCGAGCAGAACTTGTTGCGCGAAGCCGACGTCCTCAAGGAGATGAAGCGCCAGATCGGCTCTCTCCAGCGTCAGGTTGGCAAGGCGAAGAAGTACAAGGAACTTCACGACGAGCTGCGCGTCCTCGACATCTACGTCTCGAAGCAGAAGATACACTCTTTTGACGAGGAGCTTGTGCAGAACGCGTCGAATAGGCGCGACATCGACAAGTCTATTGAAGAGGCATCGGGTGCCGTGGCCGAGGCGGAGCGCGGGCAGCAGGAGCTCCACGCCCAGGTGCACGAGCTCGAAGAGCGTCTCCAGTCGCTCGCGTCGCGCCAGGCGGCGGCGGACAACGCCTACAGCCGCGCCAACGAGGTCATCGGCGTGAATGCGCAGCGCATCGAGGAGTACGGCCAGTTTGCAGAGCGCGACGAGCGCGAGATTGCCGATGCTAAGGCGCAGCTCGAGGAGATCGCCATGCAGGTCGATTCTCTCGACCAGAAGACGCGTCTTCTCACCGAGTCTCTTGCCACCGCGAAGGATGCGCTCGCCGAGAGCGAGGCAGCGTTTGCCGAGATTCAGGCCAAGATCGACGAGAAGCGCAGCGACGTACAGCGCCGCAGGCACGAAATCGCGAACACTACGCTTACGGGCGTTCTTGCCGAAGACGCGAAAGTCTCGCGCGAGGGCAAGACCGAGACGTGGCCAGCCGGCACAAAGGTCACGACTGCCGACAGGCGCGAGATACTTATGGCCGAGATCGCCGCGAGCGAGGACGAGCTGCGGACGCTCGAAGTCTCCACGATGTCGGTTTCCCAGCAGCTTACGGAGCGCCGCATCACTACGAGCCAGATGGAGCAGGAGCTTTCGTTCGTCGGACAGCAGAACGATTCTGCGCGTCGCCGCCGCGACGAATTGCAGAGGGCGGTTGACGGGCGTCTCGAGGGCATCCAGCGCTATCACGACTCCATCGCGCGCCTGAAGGAGGAGTCGGGTGATCTTCTCGGGCAGCTCGAGGAGCTGAAGGCCGCGGCCGCGGACTGCCGCGCCGAGATGGAAGACGAGCGAGCCCGCCGCCAGACGATGTTCGAGAGAATCGCCGAAGTCGACCGCGATGTCGCGGCGAAGCGCGCCGAGCTCGACCACGCGCGTGACTTCAGGGGCAAGCTCGAAGTCGCCGCCGCAGAGGCGACGATGCGCCGCCAGAACATCTACGACCACCTTCAGGACGAATACGGTCTTTTTGCCGACGCGGTCCTGCGCGAGCCCGACCCCAAGTGGGAGGACGGCGTGGAGCCGCCGCATACCGAGCTCGAGGCCAAGGTGGCACATCTCCAGTCCGAGATCGCCGCGCTTGGGCCCGTCAACATGGTCGCAATCGACGAATGCCGCGAGCTCGAGGAGCGCTATGCGAAGGAGAAGGCCCAGGAAGAGGACTTGCTCGCGGCGAAGGCGCAGATACTTTCGCTCATCGACAACTTGAACCTTACTTCGAGCGAGATGTTCAAGAAGACGTTCGAGCAGGCGAACGCCAACTTCCAGACGATGTTCACGCGGCTCTTCGGCGGCGGTGAGGCGAGGCTCGTGTTGCTCGAGAACGCCGAAGATCCGCTCGAGTGCGGCATCGACATCATCGCGCGCCCTCCGGGCAAGCGTCCGCAGAGCGTGACGCTGCTCTCCGGTGGCGAGCGCACGATGACGGCCGTCGCGCTCCTCTTCTCGATCTTCATGATCAAGCCCGCGCCGTTCTGCATGCTCGACGAGCTCGACGCCGCGCTTGACGACGCCAATATCGGCAGGTTTGTCGACCAGCTCAAGGAGTTCCTCGTGAACTCCCAGTTCCTCATCATCACGCACAACCAGCACACGATCGCCGGTTCCGACCTCGTGTACGGCGTGAGCCAGCAGGAGAAGGGCGTCAGCCGCGTCATTTCGATGAAGCTCAGCGATCTCGGCGTCCGCGACGGCAAGAAAAAATGAAACTGCTCGTTCTCGCCGGTGAGGAGTCGGGTGTCCACTACGCGGAGCGGATATCCGCGGCCGTACGTGCGCGTTGCCCCGATGTGGAGATACGCGGCTATTCCGACTATGGCTTCAAGACGGCCGACCTCGCGGTGTTCGGGATATGGGCGGTCTTGAGGCGGATCTTCTTCTTCCTCAGGGTGAAGCGCACGATGGTCCGCGCTATCGACGAGTGGAAGCCCGATGTCGTCTGCACGATAGACTATCCCGGCATGAACCTGAAGCTCGCGGCCTACGCGAAGTCGAAGGGCATAAAAGCGGTTCACGTCGTGTGCCCGCAGGTCTGGGCATGGCACCAGGGCCGCATACCGCGCATAGAGCGCTCCCTTGACAAGATCTGCTGTTTCTTCCCGTTTGAGCCTGCGATATTCCGCCCGGGGCTTGCCGAATTCGTCGGCCATCCTCTTGCGCAGGAATTCGAGGG
This sequence comes from uncultured bacterium, assembly GCA_902780865.1. Taxonomy (GTDB): domain Bacteria; phylum Verrucomicrobiota; class Kiritimatiellia; order RFP12; family UBA1067; genus UBA1067. The sequence continues at coordinate 19,866 of CACZHC010000054.1, read as the reverse complement.
CGCTGCGGACGGCGGCGAGGCAAGTCGAGAGAAGGGGCTTGTCGCGCTTCTTCCTGGTTCGCGCCTCGGCGAGATTGAAAAGCACCTTCCTACGCTTCTTGAGGCCGTCGCGCCGCTCGATGGAATCCGAGTTGCGATTCCCGCCGCGAACGACCGCGCCAGAGTTGCCATCGAAAGAATCGTGGCTGGTTTCAAATCTAAGCTTTCAACTCTAACGGTCCAGTCGGGTGGCGCACGCGAGCTTCTTCGCCGTGCCGATGTCGCCGCAGTTGCGAGCGGAACGGCGACGCTTGAGGCCGCGCTTGCCCGTTGCCCGACGGTTCTCGTCTACAAGGTAGGTCCCATTCTCGCGGCGTTCCTGAGGCGCGCGATAAACGGCGTGAAGCATGTGGGGCTTGCGAACATCATTGCCGAGAAGTCTGGTGCGGAATGTCCGATGCCAGAGCTCCTTCAGGAGAATTTCACCGTCGAGGCCGTGCGCGGCTACCTTGAACGCTGGCTGGGCGACCCTGTGTCGCGCGCGGAAGCGGCAAAGAAGCTCGACAAGACGCTCGAAATGCTCGAGAGTAGCGGCGACGCCTACGCCCGCATTGCCGACGCCATCCTGTCTTAAGCAAATCGCCGCCAGTGGCGCTCTTGCGCTCTGCAAGGTAAAAAGAGTATAATATCCAGAAATCGCCTACCTGATAAACTCTTATGGCGGTTCGGATAAACTCTAAACAGAAAGGAAAGACAAAAATGTCTCGTGCATACAACTTCTCGGCGGGTCCCGCTGTCCTGCCGCTCGAAGTCCTCCAGGACGCGCAGAAGGACCTTGTCGACTACAAGGGCTGCGGAATGTCCGTAATGGAAATGTCCCATCGTGGCAAGGACTATGACGCCATCCACCAGGAGGCGATTGCCACGTTCAAGGAGCTCTGCGGCCTCGGCGACGACTGGTCCGTTTGCTTCATCCAGGGCGGTGCGTCGATGCAGTTCGCGATGATCCCGATGAACTTCCTCCCGAAGGGCGGCGCTGCCGATTACGCGAAGCAGGGCACCTGGTCGAACAAGGCGCTCAAGGAAGGCCAGAAGGTCGCGGCTCTCCGCGGCGCGACGGTCAACGTCTCCTGCGACTGCGCGAAGGACATCCCCACCCGCATGCCCAAGGCAGACGAGTGGAAGTGGGCCGATGGTTCCGCCTACTACCACCTCTGCTCGAACGAGACGATCGCCGGCGCTGAGCTCAAGGAGTTCCCGAAGGTCGCAGGCCCGCTCATCTGCGACATGTCGTCCGACATCCTCAGCTGCGAGCGCGACTACAACAAGTTTGACATGTTCTACGCCGGTGCCCAGAAGAACCTCGGTCCTTCCGGCATGGCCGTCGTAGCAATCAAGAAGGAACTCGCCGCGAAGGGCGACGACAAGATCCCGACGATGCTCCAGTACCGCACCTACGTCGACGAGAACTCGCTCTTCAACACTCCGCCGACCTGGGGCATCTACATCTTCGGCGAGACGATGAAGTGGGTCAAGAAGATGGGCAAGGAGAACCTCTTCAAGCTCAACGCCGAGAAGGCCAAGAAGATCTACGACGTCATCGACGGCTCCGAGTTCTGGACTGGCACGGCGCTCAAGGAGTTCCGCTCCAACATGAACGTCACGTGGCGCATCAAGGGCGGCGACGAGGAGCTTGAGAAGAAGTTCCTCGACGAGTCCAAGAAGCTCGGCATGAGCTCGCTCAAGGGCCATCGTTCCGTCGGCGGTCTTCGTGCGTCGATCTACAACGCGTTCCCGATGGAGGGTGTCGACGCTCTCGTCTCCTTCATGAAGGAATTCGAGAAGAAGAACGGCTAACGGTTCGCGTCCAGCTGTGACTGGATATAGGCGCGGTCCTCTGCAGAAAACTTGCGGAGGACTGCGTTTATCTTTTTGCCCGACGGCGTTTCAAGCGTGATGTGCTCGCCGTCGTCGGCGGTGGCGAGCCAGCGGGCCTTGATCTTCTTTCCGTTGTGGTCGGTCCACATGCGGAATTCGGGCTCGGCAGGTCGCGTGGCTTGCGGTGCGGCGACTTGGGCTGGTGGTATGTTGGTTGGGGCAACTTGCGGCACGACGACTTGCGTAATGATGACTTGCGACGGCGGCTCGTTAGTTGGCTCGACTTGTGGTTCAACGACTTGGGCAGGCGGCTCATTCGTTGGTGCTATCTGCGGCGCTTCGACTTGCTCAGGTGGCTCATTAGTTGGTGCAACTTGTGGTGCTTCGACCTGCGCTGGCGGCTCGTTAGTTGGTGCAACTTGCAGTGCTTCGACTTGCGCTGGCGGCTCATTAGTTGGCAGGGCTTGCGGCACTTCGATTTGTGGCAAGGTTGTCAGTTCAGCAGGTTGCCCCCTGAGGAATTCAAGTGCTGTTCCTATGTGCTGTGAGAGGAGGGCTATTGACGATGCGAGAAGAAGCGCGAGAAGAAACGCTCGCCTTGTCCGCGGCCTCGCGACTTTCGGACGGTTCTTTTTCTTTTTGCCATGCTTCGGCCTTTCGGCCTTTGCCTGCGCGTTCAGCTCTTCGAGTTTTGTCTGCGCCTCTTTTATGAAATCGCGGTCGTCTTCATCCGACAGCGCCGCATGGCGCGAGAGCGCGGCAAGCTTTGCGCCGTATTTCCGCGCTTTCGACGCTGAAGATACATCAGATGCGAGGATGGCCGTCATTTCGGCCTTTATCTCGCTGGGATTGCCGTAGTTCTGCCGTGCGAGTTCGCGCATTACAGGCAGCACGCCGTCGGTGGTGTAGCCCTCGGCAGGGTTGCCGTTTTCGTCAGTCGCGCTGACGGACGCGACTTCCACTACTGGTATCGAATGTGCAACAGACGCAATCGTCGGCCAGCGCGAGGCAAAGAGCTTGCCCGCGCCTCCAGCCGCGGCAAGTTCGCCGCGGTAGCGGTCGGCCTGCGTGAGCCCGATTACGACTCCAGCGCCGGGCAGCTTTTCGCGCACGAAGTCGAGAAGTCCGCGCGTGACCCACATCGCCTCGGTGTCTCGCTCGAATTCCTCTATCGAGACGCTCCCTGGATCGCGCAGGAGTTCCTTTATCGAGACGAGCACGACGACGGAGTCAGCTGCGGCGAGATAGTCGAGAAGCGCTTTTTCCGATTGCTTGCGCATCTTCTCCCCGCCCTCGCCGCGAAAGACGGCCCTGAATGTCTCGCCGCCGAATTCGAGCATGTCGATGTTCGCTATTATGTCGCCGTCAGAGCGAAGCGACCATTCCATCTCCACTGTCTTGTCTGGATTAGTCGCGCTCGGCCATTGGCGGAGACTGCGCATCTGTCTTACGAGTGCTCTGGAAAAGCGGTTGGTCGCGGAATTCTCAGGCACAAGGCAGAGTCCATTCGCGTTGTCGGGACGGTAGTAGTCGGCGAGCGCCGCCATGAACACCGTCTTTCCGCTTGCTTCACATCCTACTACGGCCAATCTCATTTTGCGCCCTCCGACGGTTTTCTCCATTCGCCGCATTCGACTGTAGCCGTTCCGCTGGTGCCGAGCCGCACGGCCCATTTTGACGAGTTTTTGCCGTAGTTGGCAAGAAGCGCGCCTGCGGCATGGGGGTTGAAGTTGTCGATCCTGTGCCTGCAGAGAAGCCGGCCCGCGGCGTCGGTCGGTGGAGTTGCAGATTGCGGGCCCGAATACTCTATTGTAGTCGGCGGTTCGTGGGACGGCAGCGCGAAGAAGGGGTGCGAGAGCAGGGCGACGAGGTCTATGAGCCCTGCATCCTCAAGTGGCATTATCGCAAAAGCCGCGTACTCTGACGCGCGGCCTTCGCTGTCCCATTCGGTGACTATGCGAATCGAGTAGACTGCGGCAATCCTGCCATCGGAGACAAGCCCGCGCGCGATGTCGGTCGGTTCTGGGAAATCGCCGCGCCCTTCGGACGCGAGACGACGCAGGCCGTCGAGCTCGGCTTCGCTTATGTCGGACGGAAGATGCGACCAGGCGTATCCGCGGAAGGCGGAATGCGTTGTCGTAGCGAGTATGGCGGGATTGCCCATTTGCCATAGATTATACCGAACCATGCCGCCTGATTTCAACACGAAAATTGCGTTGTGCAATTGATAATCGGCCGCCGCAAATGATATAATATGCGGCCAAAAGGAAAAAGAGAATGAATATCGTCTGCCTGGATCTTGAAGGAGTGCTGGTTCCGGAGATTTGGATCGCTTTTGCCGAGAAGACGGGAATCCCCGAATTTCGCCGCACTACGCGCGACGAACCCGACTACGACAAGCTCATGCACTACCGCATCGACCTCCTCGACAAGCATGGTCTAAAGCTCCCCCAGATACAGGAGGTGATAAGCTCTATGCGCCCGCTCATCGGCGCGGAAGAATTCCTCGACCAGCTCCGCGAACGGACGCAGGTGCTCATTCTCTCCGACACTTTCGACCAGTTCTCGCGCCCGCTCATGAAGAAGCTCAACTGGCCGGCGATCTTCTGCAACTCGCTCGATGTTTCCGCTGACGGCCGCATCACGGGCTACAAGCTGCGCTGCCCGCAGTCGAAGCTCACGACTGTCAAGGCCCTCCAGAGCTGCGGCTTCGACACAATCGCCGCCGGCGACAGCTACAACGACCTCGGCATGATCCGCGCGTCCAAGGCGGGTTTCCTCTTCCGCTCGACCGACGCGATCAAGGCCGACAATCCCGACATCCCGGCGTTTGAGACGTACGACGACTTCCTGAACGCGATTTTCGCCGCGCTCTGACAAATGATATCGACGCTTCTTCTCGCCGCCGCGCCTTTCGTGGCATTCCCCGCGCAGGGCGCGAAGCTCCCTGCAATCGACCATGTCTATCTGGCCGGCGCAGTTGCGAAGGGCGATACGAACGTCGTCGTCAACGGTGCAAACGTTGCCGTCTACCGCACCGGTGCGTGGGTGACGCTTATTGAGGCGACCGAGGGGTCGAACGACGTTTCGGTAGTGTCGCAGTCCGGCGAGGCGACGAATATCTGGTTCAAGATCGCGAAAAAGCCGGTTGTGGACCCAAATGCGAAGCCTGCGCCGGAGAAGGTGTGGAAGAAGCTCGACTACGCCAAGGACGAGGCGAAGGAGCCGCCTACGAACAAGGCGCCGAACGAGGTGACGATTGTCGTCGACGCGGGACACGGCGGCGACGATACTGGCGCGAAGAGCCCTCACGGCTTTTTTGAGAAGGACGCGAACCTCCTCGTCGCGGAACAGCTCAAGGCGGCGCTTTTGGCCCGTGGCTACAACGTCGTGATGACGCGCGAGACCGATGTGTTCATTCCCCTCTACGACCGTCCGAAGGCGGCGCATACGAACGACGCCGACGCGTTCGTGTCGATCCACCACAACGCGCCGCCCTACGACAAGGACCCGAATCTCCTGCGCTACCACACGGTCTATTCGTGGAACCCGATAGGCGAGGAGCTCGCGACGGCGATCAATGCCGAGATGGCGGCGGCGCTTGGCGACACTCTCAAGTCGAACGGCCCGATGCACGCCAACTTCGCCGTCACGCGCAATCCCGAGATACCGAGCTGTCTCGTGGAAGTCGATTTCGTCACTTCGCCTGCGGGCGAGGAGGCAATATGGAACGCCGCGCGCCGGCGCGTTGTCGCAGAGGCGATTGCCTCGGGCATCGACGCGTGGCGCAAGGGTCCACCTGAAAGGAAGGAAAAATGAAATTCGAACTTCTCGTCAAGCTTTCGCTTCTCGCCGCCTACTTTGCGGCCCTCATCTGGATCGGCTTCAAGTGCCGCCGCGGCGCTGGGTCGGTCGACGGTTTCGTGCTCGGCGGGAGGTCTGTCGGCGCATGGCTCACGGCGTTCGCCTACGGCACGAGCTACTTCTCCGCCGTCGTCTTCGTCGGCTACGCCGGGCAGTTCGGCTGGAAATACGGCATTTCTTCGACATGGGTTGGCATCGGCAACGCTCTTGTCGGCTCGCTTCTCGCGTGGATAATCCTTGGCCGTCGCACGCGACTTCTGACGCAGCACCTCGACTCGGCCACAATGCCCGACTTCTTCGCGAAGCGCTTTGACTCCTCGTCGCTCAAGCTCGCCGCGTCGGCGATCATCTTCGTGTTCCTCATTCCCTACACGGCGTCGCTCTACAACGGCCTCTCGCGTCTCTTCTCCATGGCTTTCCCCGGCTTCTCCTATTCCGCGTGCATCGTCGTGATGGCGGTTCTCACGGCGATCTACGTGATCGCCGGCGGCTATCTCGCGACTGCGATCAACGACTTCATCCAGGGGCTCATCATGCTCGGCGGCCTCGTCGCCCTGATTGCCGCGGTACTTTCGTCGAAGGGCGGCTTTGCCGCGGCTCTCGACGGGCTCGCGCGCGTCACCGACCACTCCGTGACGACGACGCCCGGCATCTTTACGTCTTTCTTCGGCCCCGATCCCCTTAGCCTGCTCTTCGTCGTGATACTGACATCCCTCGGAACGTGGGGCCTTCCGCAGATGGTGCAGAAGTTCTATGCGATCAAGAACGAGGACGCGATCAGGAAGGGCACCGTGATTTCGACGCTCTTCGCCTTCGTCGTTGCCGGCGGCTGCTATTTCCTCGGCGGCTTCGGGCGGCTTTTCGGCGACAAGGTCGACGTCGCGAAAGAGGGCTTCGACGCGATAATCCCCGCGATGCTTTCGGGCCTCGGCCCTGGGCTTATTGCGCTTACGGTCATCCTCGTCCTTTCCGCGTCGATGTCGACGCTGTCCTCGCTCGTCATGACTTCGAGCTCGACGCTTACGATCGACTTCATCCGCGGGACGATCGTCAAGGACATGACGCAGAAGAAGCAGGTGCTTTGCATCCGCATGCTGCTCGTTGTTTTCATCGCGGTCAGCGCGGCTCTCGCGCTCGTGCAGTACAACAGCAAGAACCCGATCGCGTTCATCGCGCAGATGATGGGCATCTCGTGGGGCGCGATGGCCGGGTCGTTCAAGGCGGCGTGCTGGGCGTGCTTCGTGTTTGCCGTCGTCCTCACGACGGCGAACGTCTTCGGCTGGAAGCCGGAGCTATGGCCCGGCACGAAGATGAATCCGATCCACTCTGGCGCGATCGCGATGCTCGCTGGCTTCGTCATCGTTCCGGTCGTGAGCTGGCTCACGAAGGCGCCCGACCGCCGCTTCACCGACGCGCTCTTCGCGTGCTACGAGCGTCCGCGCCAGGTCACGGCTAAGACCGACCTCGGCGAATAAAAGCGCCCGAAATATGGTAAAATGACCGCATGGACAAGAATTCTGCAAACTGGGGATACTGGGGGGCGGGATGCCTTCTTGATATCGTCGTGTTCGTCGTGGCTTTTGCGTTGCTTGATGCGGACGCCGGCGTCAGCTTTCTTCTTTACATGCTTATGCTGGCCATACCGATGGCCTTGGTTCGTTTCTTCCTTTTCTCCGACACGACCCCGCGTTGGTTGCGCGTGTGCCTTGGACCGATCGGTGCGATCGCATGCATCGTCCTCGCGGCGACCGTTCCGCTTGACCTTTCGAGCGACGAGGAGCCCAATCCCGAGCCGAGCGAGAATGTGAAGGTCTCGACGGGCGACAGCGGCGAATCTGCCGCGTCGAAGGAATCGGTCGAGGATGTTCTTGCCGAGCTTGATTCGCTCGTCGGTCTCGAAGGCGTAAAGGCGGAAGTGAAGCGCATAGTGAATCTCGCCAAGGTTAACGAAGCGCGCCGTGCCCAGGGGCTCAAGGTCCCGCCGATGACCTACCACATGGTCTTCACCGGCAATCCCGGCACCGGCAAGACGACAGTCGCGCGCATCGTAGCGCGCGCGTTCCGCGCACTCGGCATCGCGAAGGGCGGGCAGCTCGTCGAGACGGACCGCTCCGGGCTCGTCGGTCGCTATGCGGGCGAGACGGCCGTAAAGACGAACGCCAAGGTTGACGAGGCGATAGGAGGCATCCTTTTCGTCGACGAGGCGTACCAGCTTGCGAACAGCGACAGCGACGACTACGGCAAGGAGGCGATTGCGACGCTCCTCAAGCGCATGGAAGACGACCGTGACAAGCTTATCGTGATCGCCGCGGGCTACACAGATGAAATGCGCGACTTCCTCGACGCGAATTCCGGCCTCAGGAGCCGCTTTTCGAAGACGATAGAGTTTGCCGACTACACGGCGAAGGAGCTTGCTGCGATCTTCCGTTCTATGGCGAAGAAAAACGAGTTTGTCCTCGCGGCAGATCTCGAAGAAGGGCTCGACGCCGCCATGGCGAAGCTCACCGCGAAGCGCGACCGCACTTTCGGAAACGCGAGGTTCGTGCGCCAGCTCTTCGAGGACGCAACTGGCCGCCAGGCGAACCGGCTTGCGGAGTCGGGTAATCTCGACGCCGACGCACTCAAGACGCTCGTGCTTGCTGACCTTGGGCTTGGCGAGCGCAAGACAGATGTCCGCGCCCCGACGGTCGACGAGGTCCTTGCGGAACTTGACTCGCTCGTGGGGTTAAAGCCCGTGAAGGACGAACTTCGCCGCCTTATCGCGACTGTCCGCGCGAACAAGATGCGCGAGGAGAAGGGGCTCGAGAACAACGTCACGATGAGCTACAACTTTGTCTTCACCGGGAACCCCGGCACGGGCAAGACGACAGTCGCGCGGATTCTCGGCAAGGCATTCCGCGCGCTCGGAGTCTTGGATCGCGCGAATTTTGTCGAGACAGACCGCTCGGGGCTCGTCGCGAAATACGAGGGCCAGACGGCCGCAAAGACGAACAAGCTCATCGACTCCGCAATGGGCGGCATCCTCTTCATCGACGAGGCATATCAGCTCAACCAAGGCGAGAACGACCAGTATGGCTCCGAAGCGGTCGCAACGCTCCTGAAGCGCATGGAGGACGCGCGCGGCTCGATGGTCGTGATCATCGCCGGCTACAGCAACGAGATGAAGAAGTTCATGGAGATCAACTCGGGGCTCGAGAGCCGATTCAACAGGACGATTGAATTCCCAGACTACTCTGCGAAGGAGCTTGCCGAAATCTATCGCTCCATGGCAAAGAAGGCGAAGTACCGTCTTTCTGACGACGTCGAGCACTGGCTTGTGCCATACATCTCGATGCTGACCGAGAAGCGCGACAAGAACTTCGGCAACGCCCGCTGGGCGAGAAACCTCTTCGAGAAGACGGTCGAACGCCAGGCGCTGCGCGTCACCGACCTCAAGGATCCCTCTGCCGAGGAACTCCAGACTCTTCGCCTCAAGGATCTTGGCGTAAAGCTCAAAGACCCAGACGCGTCGGCGGAAGATTGAGGGTCTGTCGCATTGAATGGCAACGAACGGCAATAGGGAACTGACGGTAACGGCACTCATCCTGGGTGTGTTGCTCGCGGTCGTGTTCGGCGCGGCGAATGCCTATCTCGGACTTCGCGTCGGGCTTACCGTCTCGGCTTCCGTTCCGGCGGCGGTGATCTCCATGGGTGTGCTGCGCTTTGTCCTCAGACGCGATTCCATACTCGAGAACAACATGGTGCAGACGATAGGCAGCGCGGGCGAGTCGCTGGCTGCAGGCGCAATATTCACTCTCCCCGCTTTGTACCTGTGGGCCGAGGAGCGTCCTGCAGAATTTTCCGCACCAGAGATTCTTTCCGTCGCCTTGATCGCCTTGTCGGGCGGAATTCTCGGCGTGCTGCTGATGGTGCCGCTGAGGAAGTCTCTTATCGTTTCGGACAAGACGCTCGTCTACCCCGAGGGACTTGCCTGCGCGGATGTGCTGCGGGCTGGCGAGGCGGGCGCGAAGCATGCGAAGAACGTGTTTTTCGGGCTCGGTGCGGCGGCTGTCGTAAAGTTCGTCACCGGGTGGCTCAAGTGGATTCCCGAGACTTTCGTCTGGCCGGTCAAGGTCGTTCGCGGCGCAATGGGATTCGATGTCTCGCCTGCGCTTCTTGGCGTCGGGTACATCGTCGGGCCGAAGGTTTCCGCTCTTCTGTTCTGTGGCGCAATGCTCGGATGGATGGTGCTTATGCCAATTGTTGTCGCGACGATTCCTGAGGCCTCCGCCATGTGGGGCGCCGGGAACGTGAAGGCGGTTTGGAGCGGCTATGTGCGCTATATTGGCGCAGGGGCGATAGCCGTAGGCGGATTCATTTCGCTTGTACGGTCGCTGCCGATGTTCTTCCGCACGTTCAGGTCTGCGAAGGGCGCACCGGGCGAAGATGGCGGTGCTGAAGACGACGCAAAGCGTGATCTGCCGATGAAGACTGTCATCGGATGCCTTCTTTGCGTTGTGACCTTCATCTGGCTCGTGCCGGCTGTGCCCGTGTCGTTCGTAGGCGCGTTGATGATCGCGCTTTTCGGCTTCTTTTTCGCGGCGGTCTCGGCAAGGATGGTAGGGCTTGTCGGCAGTTCCAACAATCCGGTGTCCGGCATGACCATCGCCACGCTTGTCGTCGCGACGCTTGTCCTGAAGGAGACGGGCTCTGTCGGCGCGGCTGGAATGGTCGCCGCGATAGCGATAGGAAGCGTCGTGTGCATCGTCGCGGCGATAGCGGGCGATACCGCGCAGGATCTCAAGACGGGGCATGTCCTTGGGGCGACCCCGTGGAAGCAGCAGTTGGGCGAGCTTGTCGGCGTCACGGCTTCGGCGCTTGCGATCGGCGGGGTGCTTGTCATGCTTCACCGCGCCTGGGGCTTTGGTAGCGATGCGATTTCCGCGCCTCAGGCGACGCTGATGAAAGTCATCGTCGAGGGGATTATGGATGGAGGCCTTCCGTGGGGCTTTATCGGCATTGGCGCGGCGATAGCGGTGGTGCTCGCGATCTTGCGCGTTCCGGTGATGCCTGTCGCAATCGGCATCTATCTTCCCGTGGGGCTGAGCGTGACGATGTTCGCGGGCGGGCTTCTGCGTTGGGCGGTGTCTCGCCGCCAGTGCGAGGGGGCTGCGAGCGTCGAAGGCGTGGGAACGCTGTTTTCGGCCGGACTTGTCGCCGGAGAGGGGCTTTGCGGGATAATTCTCGCAATACTTGCGCTATCTTGACCTCGCCGCTTTAGTTGGCCGCCGCCTTGCGAATGCACTGCGCTTTTCGTTTTGTTTAACTTCGAGGGTTGAGCCGCGCGCGGAAAAAGGGTATAATACGCGGCAAAAATTTGGGAAGGCGAAATGACTCTTGCAGAACTCGAGAATGCGAAGGCGGAGAGCCTGAAGGAAATCGCCGCGGCGAACGACGCCGCAGCGGTCGAGGCGCTTCGCGTAAAGTATGTCGGCCGCAACGGTTCGATCCCCGCGCTCATCAAGGCGATGAAGGATGTTCCGAAGGAAGAGCGTCCCGCGTTCGGCAAGGCCGTCCAGGCATGGCGCGCCGAGGTCGAGGCCGCGCTGGCGGCGAAGGGCACCGGTAGCTCCGCGGGCGAAAAGGCGGTAGATGCCGATCTCACGCTTCCCGGCCGCTGGTGGGGGCTTGGCGTCAAGCATCCGCTCTCCCGCGTCATCGAGGAGACCGCGACGATTTTCGGGCGACTCGGCTTCACAGTCGCCGACGGCCCTGAGCTCGAGACGAAGTTCAACAACTTCACCGCGCTCAACACGCCTGCTCACCATCCGTCGATGGACAGGAGCGACACTTTCTGGTTCGGCGAAGACTGCCTCCTGAGGACCCAGACCTCGCCAGTGCAAATCCGCACGATGATGGCGAACAAACCGCCGATCCGCGTTATCTGCCCAGGCCGCACCTATCGCCGCGACACGACGGACGCGACGCACTCCGCGAACTTCCACCAGATCGAGGGACTCTACGTCGACACCAAGCCCGTCTCGCTCGCCGACCTCAAGTCGGTGCTCGCGTACTTCGCGAAGGAGATGATGGGCGACGGCGTTACGGTCAGGTTCCGCCCGCACTTCTTCCCGTTCACCGAGCCGTCGGTCGAAGTCGACTTCACCTGCCATGTCTGCAAGGGCAAGGGCTGCAACGTCTGCAAGCAGTCCGGCTGGATCGAGGTCGCGGGAGCCGGCATGGTCGATCCGCGCGTCTTCGGGCACGTCGGCTACGACGCCGAGAAGGTCTCGGGGTATGCGTTCGGCTTCGGCGTCGAGCGCATCGCGATGATCAAGTACGGGATTCCGGACATTCGCTGGCTCTACGAAAACGACGTCAGGTTCCTTTCGCAGCTCGCGTAGGATCTTGCAACTGGTAACCGGGAAGGGGGTGCGACATGATGGCGATCTACCGCTGGGAGAACGGAGGTCTCAGGGAGACTTCGGACTTTGCGCCGTCCTGTTGGATTAACCTCGTCGAGCCGACCACGACCGAGCTTGAGCGCGTCCTGACGCACACCGGTGTTCCGCGCGACTTCCTCACCGACCCCCTCGACGCCGACGAACGTCCGCGTTTCGACTACGACGACGACTCGTCCATTCTCATCGTCCACGTCCCGTACGCAGTGGCAGACGACGAGGTGGTTCCCTACCGCACGGTCCCGCTCGGAATCATCCTCGTGCGCGAGACGGTCATCACGGTGTGCAGCGCGCAGACGCCGGTCACTACGGCGTTCCTCGACCAGATACGCCGCGTCTGCCCGCCGTCGGACCGCTACCGCTTCGCTTTTCGTCTGCTGTGGCACGGCGGCGTCCTGTTCCTCAGGTATCTCCACGACATCCACCAGCGCTCGCTTGCGCTCGAGGACGAGCTCCACGAGTCGATCTCGAACGAAGTGCTCTTGAAGCTCCTAACGATCGAGAAGTCGCTCGTCTACTTCACGACGTCGCTCAAGGCCGACACTATCGCGCTTGCCCGCGCGAACACGGCGCGCCAGCTCGTGATGAGCGAAGACGACCGCGACCAGCTCGAGGACGCTATGGTCGAGTACCAGCAGGCGCTCGAGACGGCGACGATCCACGCGAACATTCTGAACGGCACGCTCGATACTTTTGCGTCGTTGATCAACAACAACTTGAACAACGTGATGAAGTACTTGACGGCGGCGACGATTCTTCTCGCCGTGCCGACGCTCGTCGCGTCGATCTACGGCATGAACATTCCGCTGCCGTTCCAGCAGCACGCGAACGCGTTTACGATAGTGATGGGCGTCTCGTGCGTCCTCGCGATTCTCATCGGCGCGCTCTTCGTCGTCCTTTCCCGCAATCGCAAGTTCTGACGCTCGCAGCGGTAGGCTGTGCTTGGTGTTGTGGTTTGTGCTTGGTGCTGGTTTGCCTGTCAACGTGCGGCTTTGTTTCGGGCAACCGTGCTCGCCTACGAGAAATGGCCGATTCGCGCGTCCTTGCGACCACTCGGCGTATACATATACGCCTTCGGGTCGCAGTCCTGCGCGACTCGTCTCATTTTCGCAGGTTCCGCCCGGCTGCGGCCCGAAACAAAGCCGCGCTTGGCGCCGCAATGCTTCGTCGCCGGGATACCGTCTCCTCGCCTTGCGACGTGTCTCACCGCGCATCCGACGAACCGCGTCGTTGCATGTCGCTCAGTTCGGCGCTCGCCCCCTCGTCCCTTGCCTCACCTTCCATAAGGCGCGTTTTTCTTCGTAGCATCTGCGCTCGCCGACGTTCCGTCAGCGAGCTTAGCCCGCGACAAATGTGCCGCGATAGCGCCTACTGCAACACTGTCCGCCGCGACGCTATCTGACTCTAATTCGCCTCAAACCGCCTCTAATCGTCATCTAACTTCTTTGTCGTTGACAGTGGGGACAGGCCTTGCAGAACCGTTGTAAAAGGCCTGTTTGCGCGGTGGTGGCGGGAAGTTAGGCGGCGGCGCGAAGGTTGCGGCGGAGGGGGCGGGGCGCTTTGGCGACGTTGAAGTCGAGCCCGACGTGGTTTGCACCAACGCGCGTATCGTCTGGCGAGGGGATTCGGCGTATTCGCCGAGGGTTCCCCGAGGAGGAGCCTTCGGCCGCCGCCTCATTTAACTCTTGGGCCAGTACTTGTCGGACATCTTCGACGGGATGCCGACTTCGCCCTTGTTGAAGCAGTCGGCGAGGATCTTCCAGCCGAGGTCGAGCGCGTCCAGAAGGTCGATGTTGACCGAAAGGTCCATCATCTTCTCTTCGAACATCGCGCCGTACTTCAGGAGCTTGTGGTCCCAGTCGGACATCCTGAAGCCCATCGACTGCTTCTCAAGCGTTTCCTTGTACTGCGCGTAAAGCTTGATCATCGCGTCCATAATCGTGCGATGGTCCTCGCGCGTCTTGTTGATGTTGACCTTCTTGCCGTCGACGTCGACGAACTTGTCTACGCCCTTGTTCACCTGCTGCTTGAGACGCGAGAGCGAGCCGAACGGTTCGATGCGCCCGTTGCGGAGGTAGAACTGGCCCTCGGTGATGTAGCCGGTGTTGTCCGGGACGGGGTGCGTGACGTCGTCGCCAGGCATCGTCGTAACAGCGAGAATCGTAATCGAGCCCGCGCCGTCGAAGTCTACCGCCTTCTCGTAGCGCGCGGCGAGCTGGGAGTAGAGATCGCCCGGATAGCCACGGTTCGAGGGAATCTGCTCCATCGTGATCGCGATTTCCTTCATAGCGTCGGCGAACGACGTCATGTCGGTGAGCAGGACGAGAACGTCCTTGCCCTGAAGCGCGAACTTCTCGGCGACAGCGAGCGAGACATCAGGAACGAGAACGCATTCGACCGTCGGGTCTGCCGCCGTGTGGACGAACATCACCGTCTTCGCAAGTGCGCCAGATTCGTCGAGCGTCGAGCGGAACTTGAGGTACTCGTCGTACTTGAGCCCCATGCCGCCGATGACGATGACATCGGAGTCTGCCTGAAGCGCGATGCGGGCGAGAAGCTCGTTGTAGGGTTCGCCGGCCTTCGCGAAGATCGGGAGCTTCTGCGAAATGACGAGCGAGTTGAAGAGGTCGATCATCGGGATGTTCGTCTTCACCATGCGGTTCGGCATGATGCGCTTCGCCGGGTTGACCGACGGCTGTCCGATCGGGGAGGGGTTCTCGTTTATCGCGGGGCCTCCGTCGCGCGGGATGGCGGCGCCGGTGAACGCGCGGCCGAGGAGCGACTCGGAGAAGGGCACCTTCATCGTCTCGCCGAGGAAGCGGACTCGCGCGGCGGTGTCGACGCCTCTCGCGCCCGCGAAGATCTGAAGGGTGACGTTCGGGCCGTCGAGCTTGATGACCTGCGCGAGCGAAGTTCCCGCGCGCGACTCGATTTCGGCAATCTCGTTGTACTTCACGCCCTCCGCGCGGAGCGTCGCAACGGAGCCCGACAGCGCGTCGATCTTATGGTAGACTTTGTTGTTGAACATTGATTTACCTCGGTTGGTGTCTGCTATTATACCATATTTGCATGAACATTGCGGGATGCGCGAATCTTGTTAATCTGAGATTATCGCGTCGAATCCGCCGCGCGCGGCGATGCGGTAGAGGCCTTTTCGCCCGATCTTGGTGTGGTCGATTATCAGGTAGCGCCTGTCGGCTGCGTCCAGCACCTTGCGAAGAATCTCGGCCTGGCGCTCGTGGTTCGTCGTGGCGGTGCTGTCGTCTAGCCCGAACCCCGAGACGAACGCCTTGGTGATGTTCAGGCGTGAAAGCTGCTCGAGGGCGGAGTCCCCGAGTATCGAGTTGAGCTGCGGGTCGTAGTTGCCGCCCAAGCCGATCATCGACCAGTGCGGCGGAAATTTGCGGAACAGGTTCATTACCGCGACTGCGTTTGTTATGACGGTGAGATGGTCGAACTCGGCGTGCGTCAGGAGGAGCGCCAGCTCGTAGATCGTCGTAGAGGAGTCGAGAAAGATGATGTCGCCTTCCTCTATCAGCGCCAACGCCTTGCCTGCGGCGGTCATTTTCAGCCGGCGGTTTGCGACAACACGCTCCTGGAAGGCGGCAGGGCTGCCGTTGGCGTCGGGGGCGTCGTTGTAGACGAGCCCGCCACGGACGCGCTCTATCGCGTCGCGCGACGCAAGCAGCGTGACATCCCTGTGGATTGTCGCCGAGCTTACGTTGAATTCCTCCATGAGCTCCTTCAGAGTGCAGGTCTTTTTCCGCTTCAGATAGGAGATGATCATTTTTCTGCGAAGGTTTTCCATGCCACAAAGTCTACCATCTTGTGAGTGATCTTGTCAAATCGTCTCACATTTTCTCAAAGTGATCCAATAACATTTCACTCGATATTTGGTAAAATATCTTTGTCAGAGGTATGCCTTGAGAAAAAGGGGAATGGATATATGTCTTTAGTGAACATGAAGGAGATGCTGGGCGCGGCCCGTGCCGCGAAGAAGGCCGTCGGCGCGTTCAACATCACAAACTACGAGACTGCGGCCGCGGTCCTCAAGGCGGCTGAGGTCGAGAACGAGCCAGTCATCATCCAGCTCTACATGCGGCTCTTCGACACGGGGAAGGCATACGACCTCGCTGGCACTCTTCAGCGGCTCGCGTTTCGCGCAAAGGTCCCCGTCGCGCTCCATCTTGACCACGGCTCGGCCGTCGAGCAGGCGAAAAACGCGCTTGCGTGGGGCTATACTTCCGTGATGTACGACGGTTCGCGCTCGCCCTACGACGAGAACGTCAAGTGGACGAAGTTCGTCGCCGACTATGCGCACGCGCTTGGCGCGACGTGCGAAGGCGAGATAGGCCACGTCGCGCAGGGCGACGAGACGGCGCTTACCGACGTCGACGAGGCGGTGTCCTTTGCAAAAGACACGGGCGTAGACGCGCTTGCGGTGTCGATAGGCACGGCTCACGGCTACTACAAGGCCGAGCCGAAGCTCGACATTCCGCGCTGCAAGGCTATCGCCGACGCATTGCCGGAAGTTCCGCTCGTCCTGCACGGTGGCAGCGGGACTCCGCTCGCAGACGTCCGGCGCGCAATCGAAAGCGGCATCGCAAAGGTAAACATCGCGACCGAATTCCTCGACACGTATATCAAGTCGACGCTCAAGGTCTACGGCGACTTGAATGGCGCGTTCGTGCCGCCGGACAAGCTCGCCGACCCGATAATCGACGAATGCGCCGCGCACGTGCAGAGGCTTGTCAGGTTCTTCGCAGGGAGATAGTGTAAGGTTGTTCTGATGGCAGAGACGAAATCAGACGCGAGGTACAAATGGGTGATGCTGGGGCTCCTGGCGTTCACCTACTTCCTCATGCACGCGACGCGCCAGATCTTCAACGCGGCGCTCCCCGACATCAAGGCCTCGCTCCCCGGGACGAGCGACGCGCAGTGGGGCTTCACCCGCACGGCATTTCTCTTTGCGTATGGCCTCGCCGTGCCGCTCGCCGGCATTGCCGCCGACATGCTCAGGCGCAAGTGGGTGGTGGTTGTCGGAGCGCTCCTTTTCTCCGCGAGCGTCCTCGGGACTGGCTTCGTCGACGGTTTTATCGGCATGCTCGTCATGTACGGGCTTATGAACGGCATCGGCCAGTGCATGATCCCCGCCTCTTCCAGTTCCCTAATCGCCCAGTATCACCACGAGACGCGCTCTACCGCGCTGTCCATATACCAGACTGGGCTTTACTTTGGCATTATCGTCTCGTCAGTCCTCGCCGGATTTCTCGGCGGGCATTCCCGGGAAGGCTGGCGCTGGGCGTTCTGGGGGTTCGGCGCGATTGGCGTCGTGTGGACGGTCGTTCTCTGCGTCTTCATGCGCGACACTCCGCCGCTTCTCCTGAACCACCGAGCGGGAGAAATGGAGCGCGCGAGCTTTAAGGAGGCGTGCCTCGCCATGATTTCGAAGCCGACTGCGGTTTTGCTTACCATTGCGTTTGGACTTCTTGTCTTCGGCTCCAACTGCTTCAGGACTTTCATGCCGCTTTTCTTGCGGATTCCTGTGGCCGAGGGCGGTTTTGGGCTTGAGGGCGGTTCCGCCGCGTTCCATGCCGTCTTCTGGTTCTATGTCGGCTCGTTCATCGGCATCGCCTCCGGTGCGCGCCTTTCCGACCGCCTCGTGCACCGGTTCCCGGCGATTCGCATCAACATGCTGTGGATTGGCCTTGCGCTTTCCGCTCCGGCGATGGCCGCGATGGTCTACATGCCGAACCTCTGGCTTTGCTGCTTCATGATGTTCATCTTCGGCATTGGAGGCGGGTTCTTTGACTGCTCGCTCTATTCGGGGCTCTTCGAGGTGGTGGCGCCGCGCTACCGTGCTGCCGCGATGGGCGTCTACCTCTGCGGCGCGTTCATCATCGGCAGTCCTGCGACGGCCGTCCTTGGCTATGTTGGACAGCATTTCTCGTATCAGCACGGCATCGCCTTGTTCGGCGGAACGTACGCAATTGCAGCGATAGCGGTAATAGCCGCGCGCGTATTCTCCTTCCATCACGACAGGATAGATCAGGCGCAATGAACGCATTTGACTACATAGGAATTGGCTTTTGCTCCAACGACCACCTCGCGGTTTTGCCGTTCATTCCGATGGACACGAAGGTGCGGATGATTTCCCACGCCATCATGGGCGGCGGACCTGCCGCGAACTCCACGGCGGGCGCGGCGGCGCTCGGAATGAATGCGGCGTTTGTCGGGACTGTTGGCGACGATGCGGACGGGCGGATGATTCTCGAGGACTTCGCGAAGCAGAACGTCGACACGTCGATGGTGAAGGTCAGGAAGGGCGCGACGAGCGCGATAGCGTATCTTTGGATCGAGGAGAAGACCGGCGCGCGCTCCTGCGCGTGGACGCGCGAGGGGCTGGACGAGCTGACGGCGGACGAAATCGACGCCGAAAGGATCGCCGCCGCGAAGGTGCTCCATCTCGACGGGCACAACGCGGCCGGCGCAATCGCCGCGGCGAAGGTCGCGCGCGAAGCGGGTGTCACTGTCATGTACGACGCGGGAACGCACCGCGACGGAATGAACGAACTTCTGCCGCTCGCCGATCTTCTCATCTGTTCGGAGGAGTTCATCCTAAAGCTCACTGGCTTGAAGGACGCGGAGGAGGCGGTGAGGCAGGTTTACGCAAAGTACCGTCCGAAGGTCTGCGGCGCGACGATGGGCGTGCGCGGGTCGATGTGCTTCGACGGGAAGGACTTCGTGAAGTGCCCGGCGTTCCACGTCGAGAAAGTCGTCGACACGACCGGATGCGGCGACCTCTTCCACACGGGCTTCGCGGTCCGCTGGCTCGAGACGCACGATCTTCTCGCGTGCCAGCGCTTCGGCGCGGCGGTCTCGGCGATAAAGTGCCGCGGCCTCTCGGGACGTCCGCCCTCCGCCCCCACCCGCGCCGAGGTGGAGGAGTTTCTGAAAAGTCATAAAGATATAGCCGTGTAGAACAGGTAGAACAGGTAGAACTCTCTGCGTCTCTGCGCCTCTGCGTTGAAACATCAAACTTTAAACATCAAACAAGGAGATCAGCAATGTTCAAGATCGGATATCTGCCGCTGAGCAAAGTAAACTGGACCAATGACACGCTCGAGGCCGCGCGAGCAAACGCGACCGCGTTCCTCAAGACGCTACCCGACGTCGAGGTGATCGCGCCCGACCACATGCTCGCGCTCGAAGGCGAGGCAATCGAGGTCCTCGACCAGTGGGAGAAGGACCGTCCCGACCTCATCGTCGCGCACTTCCTCACATTCTCGCTCGGCGTCGTTCCGCCTATGTTCGCGCAGCGGCTCAAGGTGCCGATCCTCCTCTGGTCGCAGCCGGAGCCCGATCCTAAGGGCGGGCGTCTGCAGAACAACTCGTTCTGCGCGGCGAACATGAACGCGCACCACATGTGGCGGCTCGGCATCCCGTACTTCTACGTCCACGCCCAGGCGGGGACAAAGGAAGCGGAAACGCAGCTCATGAAGCAGATCCGCGTCGCGCAGGCGATGAAGGCGCTCGGCAGGATGCGCATCGGCCTCATCGGCGGACGCGTCCCCGGCTTCTTCACGAGCTGCGTGGACGAGATGATGCTCCGCCGCACGCTCGGGCCCGAGGTCAAGATCATCACCGAGCACGAGCTCTTCACCGTCGCGAAGAACCTCACCGCCGACGAGGTCGCGAAGGGGAT
>CACZHC010000053.1 GCA_902780865.1 uncultured bacterium | reverse complement strand
CGACTCCAAGAAGTCCGGCGGCGTCACGATCTCGCACCTCCGCTTCGGCAGCGACATGATCCGCTCGCCCTACTTCATCAACTCGGCCGACTTCACGGCATGCCACTGCTTCCCGTACCTCGAGAAGTACGACATGCTCAAGGCCGCGAAGCCGGGCTCGGTGTTCCTGCTCGCGTCGCCCTACACGGCGGCTGAGGTCTGGGACCACATGCCCGACGAGGTAGAGCAGGCGATCATCGACAAGAAGCTCAAGTTCTACGTGATCGACGCGGCGAAGATCGCCCGCGAGAACGGAATGGGCACGCGCACGAACACCGTGCTCCAGACCGCGTCTCCAGACCGCGTTCTTCAAGCTCTCGGGCATCACGCTCAAGAAGGCCGACGGCACGGTTCTCGACCCGATCCAGGTCCTCAAGGACTACGCCGAGAAGGCCTACTCCAAGAAGGGACAGGAAGTCGTCGAGATGAACTGGAAGTGCATCGAGGCGGCGAGCGCGGCAATCGAGGAGGTCAAGTATCCCGCGGCCCCGGCCGGCAAGCTCAAGATGCCTGCGGCGGTTCCTGCGGACGCTCCCGAGTTTGTCAAGAACGTCTCCGCGAAGATGATCGCGCAGAAGGGCGACACGCTCAAGGTCAGCGAGCTTCCCGTCGACGGCACGTGGCCTACCGCCACGACGCAGTGGGAGAAGCGCAACGTCGCGGCGTTCATCCCGCAGTGGGATCCCGCGGCCTGCATCCAGTGCGGCAACTGCCTTGCGATCTGCTCGCACGCGGCTATCCGCATGAAGGTCTACAACGACGGCGACCTCGCGGGCGCTCCCGCGACGTTCAAGTCCGCCGAGGCGAAGGCGCTCACCAAGGGCTTCGGCACGAAGGTGACGATCCAGGTCGCTCCCGAGGACTGCATGGGCTGCGAGCTCTGCGTCGTCCAGTGCCCGATGAAGGCGAAGGGCGCGCTCAAGATGGTCGAGCAGATCCCGCTCCGCAAGACCGAGGCCGAGAACTGGAAGTTCTTCCTCAACCTCCCCGAGGTCGATCCGGCGAAGCTCGACACCCGCAAGCTCCTCGACAGCCAGCTCAAGAGGCCGCTGTTCGAGTTCTCCGGCGCGTGCGCCGGCTGCGGCGAGACTCCGTACGTCAAGCTCCTCACCCAGATCTGCGGCGATAGGCTCCTCATCGCGAACGCGACGGGCTGCTCGTCGATCTACGGCGGCAACCTGCCGACGACCCCGTACTGCCAGCGCGCTGACGGCAAGGGCCCGGCGTGGTCGAACTCGCTCTTCGAGGACAACGCCCAGTTCGGCCTCGGCATGCGCGTCTCGGCCGACAAGCTCCACGGCTTCGCCATGGAACTCGTCGACAAGGTCATCGCGAACGAGAAGACGCCGGCCGAGATGAAGGCGCTCTGCGAGAAGATCAAGGCCGTCGACCAGTACGACGAGAAGGGCCAGGGCGTCGAGCAGATGCGCGCGCTTGTCAAGGACCTCAAGAAGGGCTGCGAGGCCGGCAAGGCCAACGGCTGCCCGATCTGCGCTCAGCTCCTCGCGGTTGCCGACAACCTCGTCCGCAAGTCCGTGTGGGTGCTTGGCGGCGACGGCTGGGCGTACGACATCGGCTACGGCGGGCTTGACCACGTCCTTGCCTCGGGCAAGAACATCAAGATCCTCGTCATGGACACCGAGGTGTACTCCAACACGGGCGGGCAGGCCTCCAAGGCGACGCCTACCGGCGCGATTGCGAAGTTCGCGGCGTCCGGCAAGGTTCAGGCCAAGAAGAACCTCGGCCTCATGCAGATGCAGTACAAGAACGTCTACGTCGCGTACGTCTCGATGGGCACCAACCCCGCGGCGACCGTGAAGGCGTTCAACGAGGCCGAGAACTACAATGGTCCTGCGATCATCATCGCGTACGCGCACTGCATCGAGCAGGGTCTCCTCACGAAGACGGGTCCTGCGCACCAGAAGGCGGCGGTGGAGTCCGTACACTTCCCGCTGTGGCGCTACAACCCGGACGCCGCGGGCAAGAAGCTCACGCTCGACTCCGCCGACAAGTCCGACACCGTCTCCTTCGCGGCGAACGCCGTCTCGAAGGAGCTTGGCGAGAACCGCTTCAAGCAGCTCGTCAAGAAGATCGGCCAGGACAAGGCGATGGAGATGCTCAAGGGCGCCGAGCAGGGCTTCAAGGACAACTACGCCCTCCTCA
This sequence comes from uncultured bacterium, assembly GCA_902780865.1. GTDB lineage: Bacteria > Verrucomicrobiota > Kiritimatiellia > RFP12 > UBA1067 > UBA1067. Next base: position 12,930 of record CACZHC010000053.1, on the reverse strand, counting down.
AAAAGCTCTCCGAGATGTAATCCATCTGGTAGGGGCACGCGTCTCGCGTGCCCGTCAAACGCATGGCGCGGCACTTGTTGCCGCGCCTTCGTTTTTGCCAAGATATCTAAGTTCAAGTGCAGTTTTCGATTTCTTTTGCTGTCTCTTTTGCAAGTGGGGGGTAATTATGATAAAATACTCTTTCTAATTTGCATTTGAAGAAATCAGGATATCTATGAACAAGACAGAGAAGATAATTTGCCTCCTTTTGGGCGCCGTACTCGCCTGGTACATCTGGGCCGAAATGGGGCGCGCGAAGGAACGCGCCAAGTATGCTGCCGAACAGGCGGCGATTGCGGCGACGAACGTGACGACTGAGGTGACTGCGCCGCAACCTTCGGCTTCGGAGGCCAACGCTGCTGCGAATAGCGAAACTAATGCAATCGCAAAGCCGGCTCCTGTGCTTCCTTCGACGCCCGAGAAGATTGTCGTTCTCGAAAACGACGAGCTGAAGCTTGAGCTTTCGTCGTGGGGCGCGGTCGTCAAGAAGGCGACTTTGAAGAAGTACGCGAAGGACCGCGGCGAAATCTCGGACGAGAATCCGCCTGTCGCCTTTGACTTCTCGGATTCGCCGCTCGGCGCTGGCGAGGCCGTTGAGTCGTTTGAGGTGGCCGAGGAAAATCCTGATTCCGTCCGCTTCGTCAATGGCGGCAAGAGCCGCACCATCCGCCTCGGCGCGGACTACCGCATCACGCTTGAAGACGAGGGGATCGGCGGAGCCATTTCCCTCGGGCAGATGCGCATGGGAGACTCTAAGAACGATCTTCTCTCCGTCGACAGCTGGGCGATGGATGCCGGCAAGGGCAAGGAGGGCGTGATCCACCACTGCGAGGGCGACTCTCCTCTCAAGGGCTATCTCGTCGGCGGGCTTTCTGGCGGCTGCAGCGGATCGAAGAGCGCGGCTGGCATGCCCGAGGAGGCGGCGATAAAGTATCCGGGCGCGCAGAAGTGGGTCGCGGTCAAGAACCGTTTCTTCGTTACGGCGTTCTGCTCGTCTACCGCGGCAAACGCCGGCTTCGAAGCGACTGTCACGCGCGATATGGCCGCTTCCAACTACCGTCCCGCGTCCGTCTTCGCCAAGGTGCGGCTTGCGGACGATGCGGCGAAGCGCACGAGCGTCTTCTACGTGGGGCCGAAGAAGCAGTCGCTTCTCTGGGACCTCGGCATGAAGGACGTCATGGAGTTTGGCATGTGGCGGTGGCTCTGCTATCCGCTTGTCTGGGTGCTTAACTTCTTTAACGGCCTCATTCCGAACTACGGCGTCGCGATCATCCTTCTCACGATCCTCGTCCGCCTTCTCTTCTGGCCCCTCACGCACAAGTCGACGGTGGGCATGAAGAAGATGCAGGAGCTCCAGCCGAAGATGAAGGAGATACAGGCGAAGTTCAAGGACAATCCGCAGAGGCTCCAGCAGGAGACGTGGGCGCTCTACCGCGAGGCGAAGGTCAACCCGATGAGCTCATGCCTGCCGATGCTGATTCAGATCCCCGTCTTCATCGCGCTCTTCAACGTGCTTAGGTCCGCCGTCGAACTCCGCTATGCGCCGTTCCTCTGGATTGGCGACCTCTCCGAGCCGGAAGCGCTCTTCTCGAGCTGGTTCCCGTTTGGCGGGCTCAACATCCTTCCGATACTGATGGCCGTCTCGACCGGGCTCCAGAGCGCGTTCACGCCGTCGACCGGCGACAAGAGCCAGCAGAAGATGATGATGATCTTCATGCCGGCGATGATGCTCTTCATGTTCTACTCGTTCCCGTCGGCGCTCTCGCTCTACTGGTTCCTCTCGAACCTCTTCTCGATCGTGCAGATGTGGATTATCCGCCGTCAGACGGCTGCCAAGACGGCCGCGAAGGGCGAAGTCCTCATGGGCGAGGTGATCGACCCGCCTGTGACGCGGCAGATGCGTCGCCACGGAAAGTGATTTGAGGCGACGGCATGTCCGAAGGCGCCAGGACGAAGCTTGAGGCCAAATGGGCCATCGCGCGCGACGCTATAGGCGGCGGCCGGCTCTCCGTCATCATGCCTGTCTACAACCTCGCGGACACCATAGAGGCAAACGTTGCGGAGACGGCGCGGCTTTTTGATTCCCACGGCGTGAGGGCTGAGCTCGTTCCCGTCGACGACGGCTCGACGGACGGCACAGCTGAGGCGCTCGCCCGCGCGGCCGAGCCGAAGTACGAGCATGTCGTCGTAAAGCCCGTTATATGCAAGAGGAACGGCGGCAAGGGCGCTGCGCTGAGGGCCGGGTTCGACGCTTCGACTGGCGAATACGTGATGCTGCTTGACGGCGATCTTGACATCAATCCAAAGCAGACGCCGTGGTTCTTCGAGGCGATGGCCGCGAAGGGCGCAGACATCGTGATCGGCTCGAAGCGCCACAAGAGAAGCGTGGTGCAGTATCCGTGGCACCGCCGGTTCGTGAGCTGGGTCTACTTCACTCTCGTCAGGATATTCGTCGGACTTCCGATAACCGATACGCAGACCGGCATGAAGCTCTTTCGCCGCGAAGTGCTCGGCGAATCGCTCGGTCGCATGCTCGTCAAGACGTATGCGTTCGATCTTGAGCTTCTCGCCATCGCCCACCAGCGCGGCGCGAAGATCGCCGAGGCGCCTGTCGTGATACGCTTCGGCAACAAGTTCGGCGCGCTCAAGGCAAATACGGTAAAGACGATGGCGCTTGATTCGCTCGCCGTCTTTTACCGCCTGCGCGTCCTTCGCTACTACGCGAAGGCCGAGGTCCCGCCGAAGCTCGACCACGATCCGCTTGTCTCGGTGGTGATCGCCTGCCCGCGCCGCAGCTGGATGCTAGACGAATGCCTTGCCGCGCTCGGGAACCAGTCGTACCGCAATTTCGAGGTGATAGTGTTGCCGGATGCCGACTCTCAACTTTCAACTTTCAACTTTAAACTTTCAACTCTCCCCACCGGCAAGGTGAGGCCCGCCGAGAAAAGGAATCTCGGCATCAAGGCGGCGAAGGGCGAGATCATTGCGTTCATCGACGACGACGCCTATCCTGACGCGCACTGGCTTGAATATGCCGTCCGCTATTTCGGCGACGAGACGATTGGCGCCGTCGGCGGGCCTGGCGTGACGCCGCCGGGCGACTCGTTCCTCGCGCGCATGGGCGGGCGCGTCTACGACAATCTGCTCGTCTCGGGCAACTACCGCTACCGCTACAAGGCAGGCGGCGTTAGACGCGACGTCGACGACTACCCAAGCTGCAACCTCTTCGTCAGAAAGGCGCTTCTCGATTCCTTTGGCGGCTACCGCACCGACTTCTGGCCGGGCGAGGACACGCTTCTCTGCAAGGACATAGTCGACGCCGGCAAGCGCATAGTCTATGACCCTTGGGTCGTCGTGTGCCACCACCGCCGTCCGCTTTTCGGGGCGCATCTGCGGCAGCTCGGCCGCTACGCGTTCCATCGCGGATATTTCTGTAAGCGCTATCCGTCCAATTCGCTTCGGCTTTCGTATTTCATCCCGACGCTTTTCGTCGCGTATCTCTTCCTCTGGGCGATTCTCGTCGCGATTCCGCAGCCGGCCGTGATGTCGGTTGAGCTGTTCTGCGTCTGGCAGGGAATCGTCTCGATGCCGATGCTCGCGTACATCCTCCTTGTCCTGCTGACTTCCTTCTCGCTAAATCCCGTGGTTTGGATTGTGACGCTCTGCGGTGTTCTCGCGACACACGTGACCTACGGCATACGCTTCCTTGGCGGGCTCCTTGCGAAAAAGGCCCCCTGCGAGTTTATCGGCAAAGACCACGCCTGATGTGGTCGCTAAAGCGGCGAAGGTGGAAGTTGCTGCCTTAATTGACTGGTGAAGTGGCGTTTTGCTATAATCGCCGTATGAAAAATTACATCACTGTGTTGTTCGCCGCGGGCTTCATCATGAACGGCCTTGCGGGTTCCGTGGCGGCCTTTGACTCGCGCATAGCCAGCGACGCCGAGCAGGCCTCGAAAGACGGTTTTGTTTGGAAAGACGCAGTGGCGTTTCCGCTGGAGTCGAAAGTCTGCGCTTCAACGGCGACTCCTTATGGCCGGATTCCGGCGGATATGATGGACAAGGTCCCTCCGGGCGTGAAGTGGATGGCAGGAAACTCCACCGGCCATTATTTCCTGCTCGAGACGGACTCGCCGAAATTCGGCGTCAGGTGGAAATGCGCGCAGACTTCTTCGACTGATCCCTACATCCCGCCGCAGGGCATGTATGGAATAGACATATACATGCGCGACGGCGCCGGGTGGAGGTTTCTCAAGAATGGACGTCTCGGCGGCGGCAGCGACGGATGGGAGGAAACGCGCGTTGACCTGCCCGGAGACAAGACGCGGCGTCTTCTCGTGTATCTCCCGATACGCGCCGAGGTTTTGGGCGTTAAGCTGGGCGTTGTTGCCGGCAGCAAGCTCGCGCCATGCGGACACGAGAGCGGGATTACCAAGCCGGTCGTGCACTACGGCACCTCTCTCGTGCACGACGGGTGCGCCTCTCGTCCGGGACTCGTATTCACGAGCCAGGCGGCGCGTTCGCTCGATCTCCCTTATGTGAACCTTGGCTTTTCCGGTTGCGCCCGCCTCGAGCCAATAATGGCGGACGTCATGGCACGCGCGGACGCCACGCTCTATATCGTGGACACTGCGTGGAACTGCACCGAGGCCCAGGTAAGCGAACGCGCGGAGCCGTTTCTCTGCAGGCTTCATGCCCTTAGGCCCGACGTTCCGATTCTACTTTGCGAAGGTCCCGAGGCTTCTGGTTTGCGGCATGGGCCAAATGTGGCGCTGAAGGCCGTGTATGATGCGCTTGTCAAGGAAGGTTCGCTTGACGGCAAGCTCTCGTATCTTCCTGCCGCTGGTATGCTGCTTAACGGCGATGCGACTCACGACTATATCCATCCAAACGACACCGGCTCGGCTACGATGGCGACAGTATTTACCGAAGCGATTGCCAAGGCGATCGGGCTGCGGTAGTCAAACGGACGAGCCTGCATTTCGCGGCATTTCCGCCGCGCCTGGCAATGCTACGCGTACGGCTTATACAGCCCAAGGCCGCGAAAAGACCGATGGACACCTCGCTAAAGGCGAGGATGGCGCCGCATCTTGGGCTTTTGACGATTGCCGGTATTGTCGAGGACGCGGGGCATTCTGCCGAAGTCGTGAACGAGAACGTCGCTCCGCATGTTCCTTCGCCAGACGCCGACCTCGTTGGAATTTCGACTACCGTGGATGTCCTTCCGCGCGCAGAGGAAATCGCGCGCGAATACCGCAGGATGGGAATCCTGGTGGTTGGCGGTGGCATAGGAGTCTCCACCGATCCAGAGCGTGCGCGCGGCGTATTTGACGCGCTGTGCATAGGCCCAGCCGAAGGGCATTGGCCGGCGCTCCTTAAAGACGTGGAGAGCGGGCATTTGCAGCCGGAGTACAGGACTGCGCCCGATTTTCCTGGCGAGCGGCTTCGCCCGCCGTCGTTCAGCTCGGTTGACGTTTCTTCGTTCCTCTACTCCAATGTAATAGCTTCGAGCAGGGGATGTCCGTTTGCCTGCGACTTCTGCTACAACAGCGCAGTCGCCGGCATTGGCCGCTATCGTCATCGAACCGTTGAATCCGTCATGGCGGAAATCAGGTCAAAGCGGACGCGGCACATCATGTTCATCGACGACAATTTCATCGGCGACATCTCTTTCGTGCGCGAACTTCTTTCCGCGATGAGACCGCTGCGGCTCAAATGGAGCGCGGCGGTGTCGGCTAATGTTCTCGACCATCCCGATCTTCTTGATTTGATGCACGACACTGGCTGTCGCAGTCTTTTTGTCGGGTTTGAGAGTTTAAACGCCGATTCGATTGCAGGCGTCCACAAAGGGCAGAACAGGGTGTCTCGCTACGAGGAACTCGTGGAGGCGCTCCATTCGCGCGGCATCATGATAAACGCGAGTTTTGTGTTCGGTCTTGACGCAGACGATCCGTCGGTGTTTCGGACGACGGCAGACTGGATAATAAAGAACCGCATCGAGACGGTGACGGCGCACATACTGACTCCATATCCTGGAACGGCGTTCTATTCCCGGCTTGTCGCCGAAGGGCGCATTACGGACGATGATTTGTCGCATTACGATACAGCGCATGTTGTGTTTCGCCCGAAGCACATGACGGCGAAGGAGCTTTACGACGGCTATCTTTGGATATACAGGGAGGTCTATGCTCTGCGAAACATAATCCGGCGCATCCCGAAGTGCCGCGCGCAGATAATGCCGTATCTTCTCTTCAATTTCCTCTACAGAAAATACGGTGCTTTCACCGAGCGCATTGGCAATATGGTCGGCTTTAGTAGAGTCGGCACCCTGGCGCGCCGTCTTTCCTATTTGATTAGCTGAGGTTTTTCGTCCTTACAAGAAGAAACTCCGAGCGTTAGGGCTCCCGCTACCGCTCCGCGGCTTCGCGATGTCTCAACGGCGATTCCGTGTGTTGCATTGTCTTTTGGGGCTGCCTTCGGCAGAGGAGGTCTGGAGGATGCTTCCTCCAGCTTAAAGACGATCTGTATCATTCAGCGAGACACGAATGATGGGCGCGAAGCAAATGAAATTCTGCGGAGCGGTAGCGAGAGCCCTGCTGGTCGGAGTTAAAATCGGCGGCTTTGGCGATGGTATGATCGGTAGAAGCTAGAAATGGGTAAACTGATTCACGAGTTGGTTTGATATGGTATAATTGTCACATGGACACGGTGAGCAAGGAGAAGCGGTCGAAGATAATGTCGGCGATACATTCGCGCGACACGCTGCCGGAAGTCGCCGTTCGCAAGATGCTTTGGGAGAACGGATACCGCTTCCGCGTCTGCGACAAGCGCATCACGGGCCATCCCGACATCGTGATTCCAAGGTGCCGCGCACTGATCGAGGTTCGCGGCTGCTTTTGGCACCAGCATGGCTGGGAGTGGAACGGGCGAAAGCTCGTGCAGACCTCGATCTGTCCGACGGCGACGCGTCCGAAATCCAACCGCGCGTTTTGGAACGCCAAGTTCCGGCGAAACGTCCGACGCGACGCGGAGCACGAAAAGGCGTGGGCGGCGGACGGCTGGAACCTCATCGTCATCTGGGAATGCGCACTCAAGACGGAGAAGGAACGCGAAAAGACCTTCGCCTTCATCCTCGGGAATCTTGCGAAATGGGGGAAGAAGTAACATTGCAAAGGCGCGGCGTCGCGGTCGACATGGCGGTGAAATGACCTTGCGCCGCATCTGCCGCGGAATGGGGATAACGTTTGGCGAAGAACGATGAAAGTAGAGCTTTTAGAGAAGGAACGGCCGGTCTTCACTCGCGCTGTGGCCTTGTGATGCGGCGGCAAATATGGTATCATATCATTCGTAAAATTTTACGAAAGGAGTTCGCATGCCAATTATAAAACCAGTGTCAGACCTTAGGAATTACCCCGAGGTTCTCAAGAGCGTAGGGGAGGGTGCGCCGGTATATCTGACGAAGAACGGCACGGGGCGGTATGTCTTGATGGACATCGGCGACTACGGCAGGATCGAGAGCGTGTTGCGCCTTTCGTATGAACTGCAGCGTGGCAAGAAATCCGGTGAAACACAGGGGTGGATTTCTCATCGGAACATGAAAAAGCACTTCGCGGATCGCGCCCATGGCTGAGAATCTGTTCTATTCGCCGCAGGCTCAGCTTGACCTTGACGAAATATATGACTATTTCACAAAAGAGCTAAACGATCCTCGCAAGGGACAGGGTGTTGTCGACGATATTCTATCCGCAGTAGAGCGAATTCCTGGGCGAGCGTTTCGTTATCCGATTGTTGGGCCGTTGCCGTTCACAACTGACGAGTACAGGTTTTTGGCGGTCGGAAGCTATTTGGTTTTCTATCGTGCCGTAAGCGAGTCGGTATATGTCGATAGAATCCTCTACAAGCGCCGCGACTTTGCCTCCTTGCTTGGTGTTTGAGTCTGGAATCCTCGGTGGGACACCGCGAAGTGCGCGTTTAGCCGCAAAGAACGCAAAGTGCGCAAAGAAATGGAAAGGCAATGCGCGGCGCATTTGCCGCGGATTTGATATAATGTTTGCGAACATGGAATTGTCGCTGCATGGACGAAAAGGACATAGGCTTCTGCCCGCGGTGCGGGCGCGAACTTGTGCGCGGCGCGACGCCGACGGGCAAGGTGTGCTTTCGCTGTCCGTCATGCGGCGGCATGGCCGTGACGCTTCCCGTCCTCCGCGAATCCCTGGACGCCAAAAGCATCGCCGCGCTGACGCGCTCCGCCCGCGCCGCGGAGCACGTCGGATGCCTGTGCCCCGGATGCGCCGGACGGATGACGCTGCTGAAGGTCGGCGACGGGAAGGACAAGCTGGAGATCGACGTCTGCGGACGCTGCCTTTCTGTCTGGTGCGACAAGGGCGAATATGAGACGCTTGCGCCGCCGGCTCCGCCGAGGCCGGGCGAGGCGACGATGCGCCAGATACTCGAGCGCGCGACCCCCGAGGCGCGAGAGCGCTACGCCGCCTCGATGCTTGACTCGCTGCCGGAAGAAGCCTCACTGGGCGACTACGACATCGGAGACATTCTGCGCGATGTCGTGCGCATCGTCGTCGGCACGCCGACTCTTTGGCGGACGGTCAAGCCGGTGTCGCCGATCTTCACCATCGCGCTGGCGCTCGCCTTGCCGGTTTCCCATGCCTGCGTGTTCTACAGCTACCACGACATTACGACAAGTATTGGTTTGGGGGGCGGGGTTGGGGGGTGCTACCGAGACTTTTGGATACTGACGGAGACCATGGCCGAAAAGTGCGGATTCGACGTATCTTCTCCGCTGACGGCCCTCTCGTTCCCGTTTGTTCAGATGTCCGGACGGGCGGCCTTGCTTTTCGCCTTCCTGCTTTTCCTTCCGCTCGCCACGATTGAGCGACGGGCCGGGCATCGCAGGTTCATCGTGCTTTTCCTCTCGTTTATGTCGGCTTCAGTCGTCGCGCAGGTGGTTTTCGCGGGGCTGGGACTTTCGTCGGGGCGGCTTGTCGGCATTGTCCCGATTGCACTCGGCTACATGGCGTACTCTTCCTTTGCATGGCCTGACCTGCGTGTCAGGGACAAGGTCGGCCTTCTGAGCATTTATGCGTGGCTCTGCGGCCTGGCTATGCTGGCTATGTCATTTCTGAGAAGCGCCGCCTGCGATTATTATTCTTTTGGCCTTGGCCCTATCGTCGTCTGCATCGCGCTTGGCGCATTCCTCGGCCAGCGGAGCAGAAAACAGTAAGGAGTCGGAAAAATGAAAGCATGTCGGTTTGAAGTGTTGGCGCTTGCAGCCATGATCCTGTCGGGGACGTGTGGCGCGGCGGCGGAGTTCAAGAACGGGGCGGCGTTCGCGCTGGGCAACGTGCCGAAGGAGCTCGTCGTCGAGCGGCGCGCGGGGGAGCCGGTGCGGTTCTCGCTCGAGGAGAATCAGACGACTGGATTCAAGTGGGAGGCCGAGTCCAACACGAACGAGTGCGAGATCGCGCTCGAACGCCGCGGCCGCGATGGAAAGGCGACGTGCGGCGCCCCCGGAAAACTCGACGTCGCGGTCACGAGCCGCATCTACACCCCCGTGCGCGTCGAGTTCCGCTATCGCCGTCCGTGGGAGAAGGACGCGGACCCTTGGAAGACAATGCGGCTCATCGTCTACACCGTCGGCGAGGCGAAGGATCCGCGGTATCCGAAGACCCCCGTCAACCTGCTCCTTGAGAAGGAGTGCGCGCGGCGCGGCATCACGCTCGTCGACTGGCATCTGCACATCCGCGGCGGCATGACGCCCGAGCTTGCCTATCTCCGCGAGACGAATTCGTTCGTCCGCTCGTCCGCCATGGAGAACCACGGCCGGGGATGGGAGATCTACGACAATGCGCGCCTGAGGGACTTCGCGGCGCGGGCGCGCAAGGCCAATCCGAAGATGCCCGTCGGCATACAGGTGAACGACCGCGACTGGTTCGAGAAGATCGACGCAGGGACGCGCGCGCAGTTCGACTACATCCTCGCGGATTCGATGATCATGGGGAAGCTTCCCTCGGGGCGCGACAACCGGCTCTGGATGGTGACGGAGATTCCCGACGCGGACAAGTGGATGGAGGAGTACTTTGCCCATGTGATGAAGATCCTCGACGAGCCGATCTCGATCTACGCGAACCCGACGTACCTGCCGACGCCGATTGCCGCGGAGTACGACCGCCTCTGGACCGGGGAGCGCATGCGCGCGGTGATCGCCAAGTGCATGGAGAAGGGCATTGCGATCGAGATCCAGGCCGAGTCGGCGTTTCCGCGTCCGGCGTTCCTTCGGCTCGCGAAGGAGATGGGAGCGAAGTTCTCGTTCGGAACCAACAACTTCGACCCGGGGCCGAAGGATCTCTCGAAGTGGCTCGAGGCCATCGTCTGGCTCGACCTCGGACCTTCCGACATCTGGACCCCGCCGGCCAGATAGCGCGACGTTCCGGCGAAACGTCCGACGCGACGCGGAGCACGAAAAGGCGTGGGCGGCGGACGGCTGGAACCTCATCGTCGTGTGGGAGTGCGCCCTGAAGACGGAGAAGGAACGCGAAAAGACCTTCGCCTTCGTCCTTGGGAATCTTGCGAAGTGGGGGAAGCAGTAACATTGCCAAAGAGCGGCGTCGCAGTCGACATGGCGGTGAAATGACCTTGCGCCTGATCCGCCGCGGAATGTGATATAATAGCCGACAAAGTGAAATCAGAGCAACGAAATCAGGGAAGGGCGCACATGCCGCTTGAAGAAAACGCATCGATTGAGAGACCGGCGAATTCCCGCGCATGGGACATTCTGCGCATCGGGGCGATTGTCGTGCCGTGGCTTTGCGCGGTGATACTTCCTGTCATTCTGCTGACGGGGTTCTACGCCAGCGTCGGGCGGCTCCTCTTCTTCGACTTCGTAATGATGCCTTTCGCGAACGTGGCGTACCTCGCCCTCTCGCTTGGCGGAGAGGGGGCGTTTGGCTGGGTTGCGTTCCTGTTCTTTGCCGGAGTCGTCTGCCCGCCCGCCCTGGCGCTCGCGTTCGTCCGTTGGTGGCGTAGCCGTGCGTTCTGGTTCGTGTGGGCAGGGTATCTCGCATTCGTGGCGGAGTCTGCAGTACTCGCGACGTTGCATGCATTTCTGTTGTCGTCGCTGAACAATCTGAACAATCTGCTGGAAGGGTTGCGGCTGTGAAACGTCCAACAATAATACTCATCGGCGTATTTGCCGCCGTTGTCGCAGTCTGGGTCGCTGCGTCGCTTTACTTCTCGGTTGTCGGACGCGACATATCTGGTGACTTCATCTGCGAATACCTGCCGCCCGATCTCGACCTCGCGCCGGAAGAGAACGCATATACCGCGATAAAGACGTTCGCGGACAATCTTCCGAACAACACGACTCTGCTTGCGACCGACTACCGGCTTCGCAATGCGTACCTCGACGGCGAGACAAACAGACTAGATCTCGCGGACGCCGCGCGTGATTATCTCGCGGCGGAGGCTGCGACGATAGCGGCGGCGAAGGGGATTCTGGCCTCGCGCGGAATCGCCGTGGCGCAGGATGAGGTGCTTGATGCCGCTGGGCATATCTGCATGCTCGTGCGCATCGGCAACGTCTACAAGGTCAAGGCCACATACGAGGCGTCCAGTGTCGATCTCGCGACCGGACGCGCTTCCCTGATGGAGCTGCACCGTGTCGGGCGCTTCTTGATGGATTCGGACTCTCTTGTCTACGGAATCTCCGCGCTTATCGGCGAGGCGCTTAGCGGCAACGCGCTCTATACGGCCGCAAAACCGCTCTTCGCGCCGGAAGAAGACGAGGCCTGGCGTGCGCATCTGCGTGACCTCGTGCGTGAAGACATGGCGGGCGACGCGGAACGCTGGAAGCGGATGGCGCGTCGTTCGTTCGCCGGATATACACGGGCGGATGTGGAGACCGCCGCAAAAAACAGAATGAAGCTTCTCGGAGTCATGTATGGCAAGACGCTGGGCGATCTGTTTCATCTGGGAAGCGATGTGTCTGCGCGGGCCCGTCTGCTGGATGATACATGGGACAGCACAGAGCGCAATTTCCTCTTCGCCTTGCTGATGGCATGTCCTGGCTACGCATCCTACTGCTTCCAGCCGAACCGGATACTTGACGCGCATCGAGCCGAGACGGACCGGTTCTGCCGCAAGGTCGACGAGGGAACATACGACATGTCCTATGCCCAGGAGCGGCACGCTGGGCTATGGGCCAGCGATGTCGACACCAGTCCGCTTGCGCGCAATTTCCTCGGACAAAAGAAGATGCCGGGCAGAAACGACGGCTTTGCCACGCTCTTTGAGAGGCGTTTTAAGTCGCGTTCCTTCATTGCGGTTCTTGCGTGCCGGTCCTATCGCGCGAAGCACGGCACTTTGCCTGCCTCGCTTGACGAGCTCGTCCCGGAGTTCCTCGACGAGGTGCCGCGCGATCCGTACGACGGCGAGAAGCTGCGCTGGAATGCGGAGAAGGGCTACTTCTGGACAAAAGGCAGAGACGGAGACTTCGACGGCACAGTTGAATTCTACCCAGACGGGAAGCCGCGCTGGAAGAACAGGAACTACCACTGGGTCCAGCTTCTGAGTCTTTAGCTCCGTCGCGGATTACATCGCGACATTCATCCGTAGGGAATTGCGATGAAGATCGCCGGCTGTGGCTACCATTCTGTTTGGCCGAACGAAACCGTGTCAAATCACCGAACGCGATTGACTTGCATCCTTGCGAGGCGCACGTCGAAGTCTACTGCTTCGGCAGCAGGTCTGTCTTCAGGATGGCATCGCCGTGCTTTAGATCGAACGCCAGCGTGCGCCCCAAGACCTCGTCTAGATCTTCCTTGTGAAAACCGCGACCGGAAAGGCCTGTCATCGGAACGGTCTTGTACCCGAGCATGTTTT
>CACZHC010000052.1 GCA_902780865.1 uncultured bacterium | reverse complement strand
TTCCAAGGTGAAGAGCGAAGTCGCGAGCCCCGCGCCGAAAGAGCCGACGAAGTTCGAGCAGTACTACGACTTCGAGGAGCCCATCGCGACGATTCCCTCGCACCGCTATCTCGCGATTCGCCGCGGCCAGAAGGAAGGCGTCCTGTGGGTCAAGCTCGTTCTCGACGAAGATCCCGTCGTCGAGCGCATCGTGGAAATGGTGTCGGCGGTTCGCGGCGCGCGGCGAAACGAGACGTGCGACGAACAGCTTGAGCTAGCCGCTCGCGACGCCTACAGGCGGCTTCTCGCGCCGTCGTGCGAAATCGACGTGACGGTAGACAAGAAGGCAGAGGCCGACCGCGCGGCCGTCGAGGTGTTCGCGGAGAACCTGCGTCATCTTCTCCTCGCCTCGCCGCTCGGCGAAAAGGCGGTCCTCGCGATCGATCCCGGCATTCGCACCGGCTGCAAGGTCGCGATGCTCGACTCGACGGGCAAGTACCTCGGCAAGACCGTCATCTTCCCTCAGCAGAACCCGCTTGAGGCCGCGAAGGCCGTCGCGATGATCGTCGCGAAATACCATGTTGAGGCGGTCGCCGTAGGCAACGGAACGGCCGGGCGCGAGACTGAGTCGTTCGTGCGCGACACGCTGAAGAAACTTCACGCGCAGCACCCCGAGATTCCGACGCCCATCGTCGTCTCCGTGAGCGAGGCGGGCGCGTCTGTCTACTCCGCGAGCGAAATAGCCCGCAAGGAGTTCCCAGACCTCGACCTCACCGTGCGCGGCGCGATCTCGATCGGCCGCCGTCTGCAGGATCCTCTCGCGGAACTCGTGAAGGTCGATCCGAAGGCGATTGGCGTTGGCCAGTACCAGCACGACGTCTCGCAGCCGCTTCTCGGCGCAAAGCTTGACGAAGTCGTCGTCTCGTGCGTGAACGGAGTCGGCGTCGAGCTCAACACGGCGTCGGCGCCGCTCTTGGAGCGCGTCTCCGGAATTACGCCGACGCTCGCGAAGAACATCGTCGAATGGCGCAACGAAAACGGCAAGTTCTCCTCGCGCAGCGACCTCAAGAAAGTGAAGGGGCTTGGCGACAAGGCGTTCGAGCAGTGCGCGGGATTCCTCAGGATCCGCGGCGCGGCGAACCCGCTCGACTCGTCGGCGGTTCATCCCGAGCGCTATGCCCTTGTTGGCCTGATGGCCAGGGACGCGGGGCTTTCGGTGAGCGAACTCGTCGGCAATTCCGCCGCGGCGAAGAAGATAGACGTCAGGCGCTACATAACGAACGACGTTGGCGAGCCGACCTTGAAGGACATCGTAAACGAGCTCGTGAAGCCGGGGCGAGACCCCCGCGCGACCTTCGAGCCGCCAAAGTTCCGCGACGACGTGACGAAGATCGAGGACGTCAAGGAGGGGATGAAGCTCGAAGGCGTCGTCACGAATGTCACTGCTTTCGGCGCGTTCGTCGACATCGGCGTCCATCAGGACGGTCTTGTCCACCTCTCGGAGCTTTCGGACAATTTCGTCTCAGATCCTGCGTCCGTCGTGAAGGCGGGCGACCGTCTTCAGGTCACTGTTATCGGCGTCGACCGTGCGAGAGGGCGAATCTCGCTTTCCGCGAAGTCGAAGCCGACGATCGGCGGCGTAGCGGCGCCCGGAGCGCCGCGTGCGAAGCGCGAGCCGCGCACCTCGTTCGGGCCTTCTTCCGGCTCTGGCGGCTTCTCCTGCAACCCCTTTGCCAACCTCTGACGCGGCGGATGAAGCGGGCGAAGTGGCGGACGGCGGCAAATCTTGGTATAATACACGCATAAGGAGATGTTTGTATGACAAGATTTTTCACAACTTCCATTCTGCTCGCGACGCTTCCGGCGTTCGCACTTGCCGGACAGTCGCATACGGAAGCCCTCCGTGCGCAACTTGAGAGCCGTGACAGGAGCTACGTATTCGTCACAATGCACCGCGGCGACTGGAGACACGCACCGGAGAACTCCGTCGGCGCGATAAAGGGTTCGATTGAAATTGGCGCCGACATCGTTGAGCTGGATGTCTCAAAGACGAAGGACGGACACTACGTCCTTCTTCACGACGGCACTCTCGACCGCGTATCCAACGGCAAGGGACCGTCAACGGACTATACGCTCGAGGAGATCAAGAAGTTCCGGCTGAAGGGCGACGACAAGAAACTCACCGACTACGAGATTCTCACGCTTGAGGAGGCGTTTGCACTTACCAAGGGGAAGATACTCGTCAACATCGACAAGTTCCCGCGCGATCCAAAGGGCATCGCCGAATGCGCACGTCGCTGCGGCGTGGAGCGCGAGGTGATCCTGAAGGGCGGGTTCATGCCAAACGACCTAAAGAAGAAGATGGACAGCGAATGGGCCGGCGTCGCCGACGGAACATTTCTCTACATGCCGATCCTCAACCTCGAAAAGAAGAATTCGGCAAAAGGGTTTGCGGCCTGGCAGTCCGCCGAGCGTGTTCCCTTCGCATACGAGCTGTGCTTCCCGAATGAAGAGTCGCTCGACGTGCTTACTCAGCTTGAGGGCTTGCAGGAAAAGGGCGGTCCGCGGATCTGGATAAACACTCTGTGGAACTCGCTTTGCGCCGGTCACACCGACGAACGCGGGTTCAAGGGCGATGCCGATGGCAGCTGGGGATGGTGCCTCGCACATGGCGCGACCATGATACAGACTGATCGTCCGGTCGAGCTTATCCGCTACCTCGAATCGAAGGGCAGGCGCACCCTTACCGCAAAAACCCCTGCGACGAAGTGAGGGATGGCTTTGGTATAATATAAAAGACTATGCAACTCGTAACAGACCAGATACAGGGCGCGATGGGCTCGTCGAGCTTCATCCGCAAGATGTTTGAAAGGGGACTCGAGCTCAAGCGGCAGTTCGGCGAAGACGCCGTATGCGACTTCTCGCTCGGCAATCCGGACGTGCCACCGCCGGCCAAGGCGAAAGAGGTGCTTGCGGAAATTGCCGAACGCGCGGTGAAGCCGCTCGGACTCGGCTACTGTCCCAACGCAGGCATTCCAGAAGTACGCGAGGCGATGGCGGCCTTCCTGACCAAACAGCAGCAGACGCCCGTCGCCGCCAAGGACGTCGTGATGTCCGTCGGCGCCGCCGGGGCGATGGTAAGCTTCTTCCGTTCGGTGATTGAACCTGGCGACGAAGTCATCGTCCCAGCACCGTATTTCGTCGAGTATGGCGCGTACTGCGGGCATTTCGGCGGCGTCCTCAGGCCCGTGCCGTCTATTCCGCCTTCCTTCCGCCCCGATGTCGAAGGCCTTGCGGCCGCCGTCACTTCGAAGACTCGCGCCATCCTGCTCAACTCGCCTAACAACCCGACGGGATGCGTCTATTCGCTTGACGACCTCAGGAAAGTCGCCGAGCTTGTCGATCGCGTCAATGCAGAACGCGAAGAGAAGGGGCTCCGTCCGATGTTCCTGCTTTCCGACGAGCCGTACCGCGCCTTTGCCTTCGACGGCGTTTCGGTTCCTGCGATGCTGCCGCTCTCCAAGTGGTGCTGCGTCGTAGGCAGTTTCTCGAAGACGCTGTCTCTCGCCGGAGAGCGCGTCGGATATTTCCTTGCGAATCCCGCGATGCCCGGTCAGGAAACGCTTGTCGCGGCCGTCACGCTCACAACGCGCACGCTCGGTTCGGTCAACGCGCCAGTAATCGGGCAGCGCCTTGCCGCAGCGCTTCTTTCCGAGACGGTGGACCTCGAGGTGTACGACCGCCGCCGCAAGCTCATGGCGAAGGTCCTCTCCGACGCCGGTGTGGAGTTCGAGATGCCGAAGGGCGCTTTCTACTTCTTCGCCAAGAGCCCGGTGCCGGACGACGGTGAATTCGTCGATGCGCTCCTTGCCGAGCGCATTCTCGTCGTGCCCGGGAAGGGATTTGGCTTTGCCGGCTACGTCCGCCTCAGCTGCAGCGTAGACGAAAAGATAATCGCGCGTTCAGCCGAGGGCTTCAAGCGCGCAATGGGGAGGTTTGCAAAATGATTGCCGCACTGCTCGCATCGATAGTCGTTTCATCCAACTGCGTTTCGTTTACGGCCGTATCGACCGACTGCGGCCTCGACGCGCAGATCGAGTTCCTTTTCGCCGGCCCTGACTCGGACCACGACTACGAGTCGATGTTCCTCACCGAAGACAGCGTGAAGGACATCGCCGCCGCGTTTGAGAAAGCCGGGATGCCGCTTGGCAAGCCAGCGTCGGCGAAGGCCTGCAAATTCTGGCCGATAGGCACGAAGGTGAAGATGGAGCCCGACTTGTGGTCGCTTGTCCGTGATATGCGCGACGAGCGCAAGCAGCCGATCGTGTGGACGGGTGGCACGAGGGAGCCGGACGGCGCACCTGTCGCCGCGACGAACATGCCGCTCGCCGTTTTCGCGCTCTACAACCTGCCGCAGTCGCTTATGCAGTTCGACGACGCTCTCGACCAAAGTTCGACATACGGGCGTTTCCAGCCAGCAGTCAAGATCCCCAAGGGCGAGAAGCGCACTTTCAAGTTTACGTGGACAGGCGAGACAAACGGCGGGAAGCACGAGATGACGCCGGACTTCCCGCCCGAGATGACCGTCGGCGACGCGATAAAGCTTGCTGGCGCCCTTATGCAGCTTGATTCCCCGGAGACGAAGGTCAACGGGTACAAAGAAGGGCAGTTCTTCTACCGTGCGTTTCTGCCGCGCGAGAGCTGGCGCGACCGCAAGGAACGCCTTTCGCAGCCCTTTGAAGTGCGCTTTGTCGACGGTAAGCCGTCGCTTACTGTCATAAAGGAAGACTGGAGCGATCCGAACGCGACCGACCCCAAGCTCATCGAGACCAACCCGTCCTTCGAGTCGGTCGCAAAGGACGAGATGACCGACACGTGCTTCATCTATGCGTCAAAGTCAATGAAGCTTGCCGATGTCTATGCCGTTTGCAAGCTGTTCCCGAAGACCGTCGTGAACTGGTACGTGTTCGGCGAATGAGATATGGATGGGCGCGAGACAGAGCCGCTCGCCGCTCGTATGCGGCCCACAACGCTTGAGGAAGTCGTCGGGCAGGATCACATCCTCGGCGAGGGGAAGCTCCTCCGGCGCGTCATAGAGGCCGATCGGCTCACGAACATAATCCTCTACGGGCCGCCCGGATGCGGCAAGACGACGCTCGCCGAAGTTGTTGCCAAGACAACGAAGCGCAATTTCGTGCGGCTCTCCGGCGTTCTCTCCGGCGTTGCCGACATCCGCAAGATATGCGAAAGGGCGCGTGACGAGCTCGGCGGAAGGGGAACGATACTCTTCATCGACGAGATACACCGCTTCAACAAGTCGCAGCAGGACGTCCTCCTGCCATATGTCGAGGACGGAACTGTTGTTTTGATCGGCGCGACGACGCACAATCCGAATTTCTTCATCAACACGCCACTTACTTCGCGCTCGCTCGTCTTCGAGCTTCACGCGCTTGAGCCGGCAGCGATTGCCCGGCTCCTTGAAAGGGCTCTTGCCAACAAGGAGAAGGGGTATGGTACGACGCCTTCCAAGTTCGACGATGATGCGCGCGATTTTCTTGCGGAGATTTGCGACGGCGACGCAAGGCACGCGCTCACGGCGCTCGAAATCGCGATGCGCTCGACGCCGAAGGGCGATGACGGCGTTGTTCACCTGACCCTTGAAGTCATCCAGGAGTGCGTCCAGCGGCGCCAGGTGCGCTACGACAAGAAGGAAGACGGCCACTACGACACCATTTCCGCGTTTATCAAGTCGATTCGTGGTAGCGATCCAGATGCTGCCGTATACTGGCTCGGCAAGATGCTGACGGCTGGCGAGGATCCACGCTTCATCGCGCGGCGGCTCGTCATCTCCGCAAGCGAAGACATCGGCAACGCGGATCCGCGCGGGCTCTCCGTCGCGGTCGCCGCGATGCAGGCGTGCGAATTCGTCGGCATGCCCGAGTGCGCGATAAATCTTTCGCAGGCAACGACTTACCTTGCGACGGCACCAAAGTCCAACGCGAGCTGCATGGCAATCTCCGAAGCGATGGCTGACGTCGAGGCAGGTGCGGTGCAGCCGGTTCCAGAGCATCTTAAGAACAAGCATGTCAAGGCAGTCGGCAGCGCAGAGGTAACAGAATACAAGTATCCGCACAACTTTGCGAACCATTATGTCAAGCAGGCGTATTTAACGGTGCCTAAGAAGTATTATAGGCCGACCGACGAAGGGTATGAGGCGACAATTTCCAAGCGTCTGGCGTCGCTTGGGCGTAGTTGACATAACACGCATTATGCGACATGAATAAGTATAAAACACTGAATCCGCTAAAAATGGTATAATTTGCCCATGCACGAAAATAACAACGATACGAATGCCATCAGCATCTATGGCCACGAGGGTCTTGACGACTTTCCAGTGCTTAAGGCGTTCCAGCAGTACATAGACGCCGAGCAGAGCAAATCGCGCAAGCGCATGATTATGCTCTGCGTGTTCTTTGGATTCCTGATGACAGTTCTGATTGTCATTTTCCTGCTGATGCTCCGCGATGCAGACGCCAAGAACCAGGCGTTGAATGACAAGGTTTTGGAAATCGTCATGAAGGATCGCGATAGGCAGCCCGTAGTCGTGCAGCCGCCCGCACCGGCGCAAAATGCCGCCAACGACGCAGCCATCAAGGCGATGACTGACACTCTTGCCGCTCTCCAGAAACAGATGGCCGACCAGCAGGCCAAGATGATCGAGCAGCAGGCAAAGCTCGAAGAGAGCCGCGCCAAGATGGCCGAAGAGCAGCTCAAGGCCGTTGCGGCGGCTGCGGCAAAGGCCCAGGAGGCCGCCACGGTGCAGAAGGCCGCAGGCCCCTCAAGGGAACAGCTCGCGCTCCAGAAGCAAATAGACGAGGATACGGCAAAGCTCGTCAAGGCCAGAGCCCTTCTCAAAGCCGAAAAGGAAAAGATCGAAGCAGAGAAGGAAAAGCTGCGGCGCGAGGAAATCGAACGCCAGCGCCGTCGGCTCTATCCTGAATACTACGAGAAGAAAGACGCTGAAGAAAAGGCCGCAGCGGAAAAGCTGCAAGAAGAAAGAGACACTCCTGTCAGTTACTTCGACACCTACGACAACGATCTTGACGACGATGAACTTGACGACATACTCAAGCCCATCACCAAGCCCAAGACGCCGTCAAAGCCCGCAGCGGCGCCAAAGACAACTTCGACTTCGTCCAAGAAACCTGCGGCCGCCGTTGCACAGAAGAAGCGACCGGACATCCCCCCTTCTTCGTCTGCAGCCGCAAAGCCGCAGCCAAAACCCGCGGCGCCAAAGCCGGCTCCCAAGACCACAGCTCCTGTCGAGGCGCAGTCGGCGACAGGTGACCGTTACGTCGTCCCAGTCGAAATCAACGGCGCCAATTCAGACTGGCTTATTCCCACTACCTGATATTAGGGACTGCGCTCGACTGTTTTGCGTCGCGCCCGCTTCGGGCTGTGTTCGGCTTAGGGCGGAAAATCGCCGCGCCGCCCGTTGCGGCGAAGCAAGCCGCACGATGTCAGGCAAGTTAGCACAGCATAGGCAATGCTAGCGAGCCCTAAGCCGAAACTCGCTCCGCCCGCGCAGGCGCGGTAGTCTGCGCCAGTCGGATCGTCCGACGCGCCGAAGAGCCCCCAGCAGTGCGGCTGGAAGACCTTCTCCTCCGGAACGTTGTGCATGGCGACCG
Source organism: uncultured bacterium (assembly GCA_902780865.1). GTDB lineage: Bacteria > Verrucomicrobiota > Kiritimatiellia > RFP12 > UBA1067 > UBA1067. Next base: position 37,459 of record CACZHC010000052.1, on the reverse strand, counting down.
GAATGCGGAGCATCGAGGCGAGCGTGATGAGGTCCGCGCCGATGTGTCCGTACGCGATCGCGCCGTGGTTCGCCGCCCATGCGTTCATCACCGAGTAGACGTCCTTGAAGAAGCCCTTCCCAGTGAGACGCGGCGTAAACCAGGTGCAGGGCCATTCGGGGTTCGTACGCTCCATAAGCGTCTTTTGTTGCTTCGGATCGAGAGTGACGGAATAGCCCTCTGCAATCTGAAGAACAGGCCCCTGGCCTTTCACGATGGAGATGCGGATCATCGTGAGAGGCATGCCTTTTGGCGTAAGGAACGACGACGAGAAGCCGCCGCCGCGGAAGTATTCGACTCCAGCCGGAACCCACTTCGTCGCCTTCAAGGTCGCGTCGATGTCCTTCTGCGTCACGTCCCACCAGTTCTTGAAGACCGGCTTCCCCTTCTCCTTCATCTCGCCCGCCGCGTCGAGACAGCAGGATCCGGAGTTGAGAAGATGGATGATGCCCGCCTTCGCCTCCTTCGGAAGGCCCTTCCCCGTCGCGCGCTTCACGGCCGCGTCGCTCCAGTAGGTGCGAACGTCGGCGAACATCGACGCCTTGTTGGTGAGGAGCCACATGAGAAGCATGCAGATGCCGTTGAGCGAGTCGTTCTCCGTCGCGAGGATCTGCGGCATCTTCTTGCCGTTCCAGTCGAACGAAGTGTTGCACATCACCTCCGCGACGTCGCCGTTCGGCCAGTGGTCAGTCCACTGACGCTGGCCCTGGAAGCCGCCTGCGATCGCGTTCCTGCCGACCGCCTCCTCGCCGAAGCCCATCTCCTTGAGCTTGGGATTGCCGGCCATCATGTCGCGGACGATTATCGCCATCTTCGCGATGAACTCCCAGTCCTTGTCCTTCGCCTCGCGCGACTTCTGGATCTTTGGCGGATTGTAGTCCTTCCCTTCCTTGAGGTTCTTCTTCATCCACGCGAGCGCCTTCTTGTACTCTTCCTTGTCGTAGATGCCTTCCTCGATGCGGCGGAGAATCTCGCACTCGTCCATGTTCTCCGGCGCGATGCCGAGATAGTCCTGCATGAAGTTGACGTCGACGAACGAGCCCGCGATGCCCATCGCGGAAGTTCCGATCGAGAGGTAGCTCTTGCCCTTCATCATCGCGACGGCGAGCCCCGCCTTCGCGAAGCGGAGGATCTTCTCGGCGACGTCGGCGGGGATCTTGTCGGACTCGTCGCGGTTCTGCACCTCGTGTCCGTAGATTCCGTACGCCGGCATCCCGCGCTGCGCGTATCCTGCGAGCATGCATGCGAGATAGACGGCTCCCGGGCGCTCCGTTCCGTTGAAGCCCCACACGGCCTTTGGCATCACGGGGTCGAGGTCCATCGTCTCCGTTCCGTAGCACCAGCAAGGCGTCACGGAGAGCGAAACGCCGACGTTGTTCGCGGCGAACTTGTTTGCGCACTGCGCGGCCTCGAACCTGCCGCCGATCGTCGTGTCTGCGATAACGCACTCAACCTTTGAGCCGTCGGGATAGCGGAGATTGTCGGAGATCAGCTTCGCGGCTGCCTTGGCCATCGCCATCGTCTGGTCTTCGAGCGACTCGCGGACTCCGCGCCTGCGGCCGTCGATGATCGGGCGAATGCCCACCTTTGGAAACGGGTTGTGCGTAAACACTGTCTGGTTCATTTTTGCTTCCTTTCTTGTATGCTTTGAGTTAGATGCCGGTTATTGCCTGCCTGATGAGCCCGCCTTTGAGCTGTCCCACGGTTTGAAACCGAGCGCGAAGGCCGGGGAGGACGGCTTGAGCCGGAAGTCGAAGGCTTCGGGATTCTCGAATTGCGGGTCGGCGTACTTTCCGAGAATTTCCTTCCCGCTCGCGACCCATCCGTTCCAGTCGAGACCGTCGAAATCGGGCTTGCCCGAAAAGTCGTACCACAGGTTTCCTGCCCAGATGTCGCCGACGTTGCGCACGCCGCGTCCGGCGAGAGGGCTCCCCTTCACGATCACGATGTTGTTCAGGAAGTTAAGCGTGCATGGAACGTCCTGCACGACCGCTCGCTCCATCCTGACAGCTCCTCGGGTGCGGTTCCAGGCGAAGATGTTGTTTCTCACTATGCAGCCTGTGCCGTAATGCTGGTGAAAGCCCCCGTCGGTCGTATTCCAGCAGAGGTTGCGCTCCGCGACAACCCCTTCGCTTCCCTCGTCGAAGTAGATGCCCCATCCGCCGTATGAATAGCTGTTCACATCGTGGATGACGTTGTCGTGAACCGTAGTCCCGAAGCTGGTGCCGAGCGTATAGACACCGCCCATATCGCTCATGACGCCTTTCCCAAGGTCGTATATCCTGTTGTACGCAATCTCGTTGCGCTGTGCGACCGAGCCGCGGAACCCCCACGTCCATCCGACCGAGACTCCCGAATAGAAGAAGTCGTATATGTCGCAGTGAAGCACCTTCGAGTCTGAGACGTGGGTAAAGACAATTCCCGTTGCTTCGGGATTGAAACGTCCGCCGCCGCGTATGATGCAGTCCTCGATGCGGTTGAACGCGACGGAATGCGGCGCCGTCTTGGATATGACGCGCCGGGAAAGCGTCTCGCCGTCAGCAACATGTCCGGCCCATGAGCCCATGATCACGCCGCCGGCGCCAAGGTCCTCCATGAGACAGCGCGCGACCGTGTTTGAAACACACCCGTCGTTGAACCTGAGCGCGTAGTTGCCGGTGTGACGGAACACGCAGCGGTCCCACGCGAGGCGGTGGGCCCCAGTCGCTGTAATGGCGCCGTCGTTTGAAAAAGCGGCCTGATGCTGGTACGACTGTGTCGGACGGTTGTTCTCCCGCCCTTCGCCCCAGCCGTCCGTCACGGCGAACACAAGGTTGCTGAACAGAATATCGTGAACAAGCTCCTTCTTGTCGGGATCGCCTTTTATCTCCACGAGCCGGCTCAGCTTGGAGCTGGGGGCGAATGCCACGACCGACTCGATCTTCTCTCCTGGAAGCGGACGGTAGAGGATGCGTCCGTTCTTCCCGTCGTAGAACCATTCGCCGGGCGCGTCAAATCCGCCGCGCACGTTCTCGAACCAGACGAGCGTCTCCTGTGAATTCCATTTCTTCCAGCCGTCCCAGTTCACCGGGGAATGCGTCTCGACCGTGCCGGTGGCGGGATCGATTGACTTTATCACCCGCCGCGAGAAGGCCCATTTGTGAACGACGCACATCTGCGCCCACGGCATTTTGTCCGCTTGCATCGTGGCAAGCGCTGCGGCATTGGACGGCGTTACGTGTTCGATGTAAGTCGTCTTGCCCGCCGCATCCTTGACGGGCGTTATCGATGCATTCGCAATGCGAAGGCATCCGGCGATGGGATTCGCGGAATCGCCGTTTGGAAGCCGCGCACGATCCGCCCTTCTTCCGTTCACCCAGAGCTGTTCGAAGCAAGCCCTTTCGTCAGACGGTGTCTTCGGAATCGGCGCGGACCAGACGCCATTGCCTTCGTCGCGCCAGTCCGAGAGCGGTTCGCCGCCGGAAAACACAGCCTCGCCACCATCCCCGACCCAGCGCACGGGCGCATCGGGCGTTCCAGAGTCCGCCGGCGTGAACACAAGCGGTTCCTTCAGAACATATACGCCGGGCTTCACATGCACAGTCCAGGAGCTCCAGTCGCCCTTTCCCTTCGCCGCCCGGATGGACAGGAGCGCGTCATTCGGCGACATCCCGTCCGTCGCAACCGTCATCTCCTTAGGCGCTGCGCCAGAAACTATCCCTGCCGCAAGTACAGCAAGCGCGACAATATGCTTGGGATGTATTTTCATTTTCGCGTATTCGAGGTTCTATTTCTTGGCTTCAAAGAAGGAGACGATGCTGGACGTCTTGTCGGGGTCCTCGCCGTGCGGATGGTGGCCGTAGAGCCCACGGTGGCGGATGTCGATCTTGCCGCCTGCCGCCTTGAATCTTTCGGTGAACAGTTCGCAGTTCTTGGCTGGAGGCACGGTTGCGTCTTGGCCGCCGTACAGAAGCAGAATCGGGATGCCCGCCTTCGCGAGCCGATCAGCCATGTTTACCGGCATCCTGGGATCGGTGGACCAGTTGCCGTCTGCGGGCGGCATGTTCGCCCAGGGCCCGATTCGCGCCGCATTCTCGGTCGGCGTGCCGCCGACCTTGGCGAAGCCATCGAAGTTCATGAGCGGCGCGTCGAGGTAAATCTTTCCGACGCACTCGGGGAATGTGGCGGCATAGCGCGTCGAGAAGAATCCGCCCCAGCTCATCCCCACGAGGCATGCCTTTGGCGCGAAGCCGATCTCCTCGACAAGAAACTTCTGAAACGCGCGGCTTACGCGAAGTCCCTCTTCGTCCATTCTGTGTTGGAACGTGTCAATTGTCACATGATGCCAGCCTTTCGCGAGAAGGTCGAGAACACCCGTCCTGTCCACATACGCCTCGGCCCACTGCATCGTCCATGTCCAAGGAAGTCCCGCGGCAGGTTCGCATTTCGGCGACACGACCCAGGCCTCGTGCCCCTCGAAGTCGAACACCGTCCGCTTGTAGCCATACCATGTGTCGCTGCGAAGCACCTTCTTCGCGGCGGCGATCTTTTGGGCGACGTCGCCAATGGCATAATCCGCCGCGCCCTGCTTTCCGGCCGTCATCCACTTCGCGGTGTCCGTTTCGCCGGACTCGGTCGTTGCGGACATGATGAGCTGGATGAGCTCGGGGTCGGTGTAGTAATGGCGCGCCAGGATGGAGTAGTCCTGCGGCGGGGGTTCGGCGAAGTCCGCCTCGGTCGGACGCGCAAGCTTGATTTCATCCTCGGGCACGCTCTCGGGGAGGATGCGGATGCGCTTGACTCCAATTACCTTGCCCGACGCGAGCGGAACTTCCCCGGAAGCGGAGGCCCCCGCCTGAGCCCTCCGCACAAGCTTCCAGCCCGGCGCGAGCTCGCCGTGTTGGTTGACGGTTTCCCATAGCACCACCACGTTGGCACGCGCCGAGCCGTAGACCTGCTTCGCGAAGAACGCGTCCTTAAGCTCTTTAAACCCCTTGAGAGCCTTCACATCCTCCGCGTCGAGCCTCCCGTCCTTGTTCGGCGCAATGCCGATGTTCATCGTACCGCCATTGCCGACGGTGTTCAGATAGCGCTGCATGAGGTAGGCGGCGCTCTTCGTCCGGCCGCGGTCCTTTTCGTGGTAGAACCATCCCGGGCGCATCGGGAAGTCGCATTCGCAAACGCGGAAGAAGCTCTTCGAACTGCTGTTTTCGGCAGCGCGCATTCCGGTGTTGATGTGCGGCATATATTCCGGATTACCGAACTTGCCGCCCGCAAACCCACCAGTCGAGCAGATCGTCGCGCCGGAATCAGGATCCAGAACACCCCTCTCGTTACCGGGCCAGCGGAAGTCAGACGCGTCCGACTCGCCCGCGAAGATGCAGACCATCGGCTGAAGCTCGCGCACGAACTTAAACACTTCGGGGAAGCGATAGTAGTCGCCGCCGATCGTGCGGCGCTCGTTCGCGCCGCCGTACCAGCCGTCGCCGCCGTTCGCGCCGTCGAACCACATCTCGAATATTTTGCCGTAGTCGCCGGACAGGAGTTCCTTGATCTGGGCATGGTATTTTTCTACGTACGTGGGTGTCGCATAGTCCGCGTCATGTCGGTCCCACGGGGAAATGTAAACGCCGAACTTCAGCCTCGCCTTGCGGCACGCCTGCTCCATTTCACGGACATAGTCGCCCTTCCCGCCGCGGAACGGAGACTTCGAGATGTTGTACTCCGTCGTCTTCGTCGGCCAGAGGCAGAAGCCGTCATGATGCTTTGCGACAACAATGAGCCCGCCAAGCCCGCCCGCCTTGCACGCGCCGACAATCTGGTCGGCGTCGAACTTCGTGGGATTCAGCCGTGCCGGATCCTCGTTGCCATAGCCCCATTCGCGGTCGGTATAGGTGTTAAGACCCCAGTGGACGATTCCGTAGACCTCGCAGTCGCCCGCCGCGATGCGCGCGGCCAGCGCAGGGCCGGGTTTCGGAGACGGCAAATCTACGACGACCGACACGGCTGGACATGATGCCGACACAAGCGCCGCAACGGTCGCCAACAACAAATGTATTCTGGTGTTTCCCATGGAATCACTTATTCGGATTTCTTCACCGTCGGGAAGCCTTTTGCGCCCTTCGGGATCGTGATTTCGTAGACGACATCGCCCTTCTTAGTCTTGCCGGTCTCTGATCCATCGGGATTCTTGACAAGACCGACGCCGCGCGTGCCGTCGTTCTCGCGCATCCACTTGCCGACCTCGGCCATCACCTCGACCGCGCGCGCCGGAAGGCGGCCGGAGCCGTCGGGCCCGATGTTCATGAGGAGGTTCGAGTCCTTCGCCGCGCAGCGGCAGATCATCGCGCAGACCTCCTCCGGCGTGCGGAAGCTGCGCTCGGCGATCCTGTAGCCCCAGACGTTCTTCTGGATGACGTCGCACTGCTCCACGGGGCGGTCGTGCGCAACGGGCTGGTTCTTCGAGAAGCCGGCGTCGGAATTGTCGCCGGGGAGATCGCGCTCGAAGAGCTGGATGTCCTCCTTCGGACGAATCGGCTGGTGGTTGTTGTTCGCGACAAGCGTCTTCTTCGAGTGGATGAAGTCGTAGATCGTGTCGAAGTCCCAGTCAAGCGTGCGCTTCCATGTGCCGTCGTTCTGGTGGTGCGCATGCTCCCACTCGCCGTCGAACCAGATGTTGCCCGGGTGGTAGCTGTCGATGAGCTCGCCGATCTGGCCAAGCATGAACTTCTTGTATGATTCGTAGTCGCCCTTCTGCGAACCAAGGCACTTGACGGCGGCAGTCCCGGCCGGATAGTCCTTCCTGTGCCAGTCCATGAGCGAGTAGTAGAAGTTGAGCTGCAGCCCCGCCTCGTCGCATGCCTTCGAAAGCTCGCCGAGGATGTCGCGCTTGAAGGGAGTGTTGGCGATGTTGTAGCCGTCGTCGACCTTTGTCGGCCAGAGCGAAAAGCCGTCGTGGTGGCGCGAGGTGATCGTCACGTACTTTGCGCCCGCGTCCTTGAAGACTCGCACCCACTCCTTCGCGTCGAACTTCGACGGACAGAAACCGTCCATCATGCGTCCGTAGGTCTCGGTCTTGATGCCGTTCTGCTGCTGGTACCATTCACCCTGGGCGTAGTTGGCGTAGAGCCCCCAGTGGATGAAGATCCCGAAGCGCTGCGCGGCGAACTTGTCGCGGGCCTCGAGATTCCATTTTTCCGGTGTGTAGTCGGCGTAAAGCGCGGCTGTGGCGGCGAGGGCGACGGCGGCAATGGCTTTTTTCATCGTATATTCTCCTTGCAGTATTTGATTTTGGGTTGATTGTACCAAAAACGAACCGCAAGAAACTATTTATTCATACAGAAAATAACTGCGTTTTCAGACACAACCACCTTAAGTTATGGTATAATCGCGCCATGAAGCGATCATCCGCCAGCAATAAAGTTCGCAAGGTTTTTCTGTCGCCGAAGCTCGAAGGCAAGGCCGGTCGCGAACACCTCGCAGGAATTCTCAGTTTTCTCGACGCAGGGCATGTCTGGGATGTCCAGATCGTCCGCTCTGCCTCCGAGTTGAACGCCGAGACGGTAAGAAAGGCGCTCGCCGACGGCACGGAGGGCTTTCTTTTGAGCGTCGCAGCGGAAGGCCGCCAGAAAGCGGCGCTCGACCTGCTTGCCAAGTCGCATCGACCAGTGGTCGTGCTTGACGACCACGGCCCAGGACGTCGCGCGTCCAACTTTGCCTATGTCCGATTCGACACTCCTGCCATTGTCGCTGCGGCGCTCGATCATTTCGAGCGCATCATGCCTGGCGCGGGCGTAGCGTTCGTTCCCGACCCGTCGCGCGAGCCCTGGTCGGTCTCGCGCGAAAACGCCTTTCTTTCGATAGTCGCCAAGCGTCGCCTTCAAGGTTCGGTCTTCGGCGGCCGCACGCGCAGGCAGCTTGCGTCGTGGCTTGCCGCACTTCCTTCGCCTACGGGTGTGCTCGCAGCGAACGACCTGACGGCGCTTCTCGTCGTCGAAACATGTGCGGAACGCGGCATTGTAGTTCCAGACCGGCTCTCGGTCCTCGGCATCGACAACGACGAGCTCCTATGCGGACACACGCGTCCGCCAATAGCGACTGTAGAGCCGAACTTCTCGGGTGCTGGTTTTCTCGCCGCCGCTACGCTTCAGCAGATGCTTCTTTTCCGCCGGGCGACCGACCTCATACGGTCTGACGCGGTACGGCTCGACGTCGTCACTCTTGCGCACGAGCTCGGCGTGTCGCATACGCGGCTTGCAGAGGCATTCCGCCGGCAGGGGAAGACGGTTGCGGGGGAGATAAAGACGGCGCGCTATGCAAAGGTTCTCGAATTGCTGCGCGACCCGCACCAGGCAATCGGCCCGATCGCAAACCTCTGCGGGTGGCGTTCAGAGACGCATCTCATGCACGACTTCAAGAGGCGCATGGGCACGACCATGCGTGCGTGGCGCAGACGCCACCTGCATGGTGACGAATAGACCGCGCTATTCCTCGGATACCGCGTCGAACTCCATGTCCGGGAAGATTTCCTTTGCGCGGTTCAAGTAGTCGGGAAGTTCCTTCACGGCGTTTTTTGCAATCTGCTGCGCGCGGACAGTCGCAGCAGCGTCGTCGCTGCAGATAATCTGCATTGTGAGCGCCGCGCCCATCATGGCGTCGGCCCACGGCTGGAGGCTCAGGCGCTTGCCGTCTGCGAGCTTGCAGACGTTCTTGCCCTTCTCGATGAACTTCACGATGAGCTCGTTGAGGTTGCCGTGGTATTGCTGGTAGAACTTCACCCACGTCATCTTCATCGGGGTCTTGCCATCGGGCTTTATCAAGCTGATCTCCTTCTCGGAGATGTTGGCGATCTTGTAGCGCGCAAGCTTGGCCTTGCCGAACTTGTAGTCCTTGCAGTTCGCGATGAACACTTCCTGAACCGTCGCCATCATCTTCACCTTCTGTATGAAGATATCGGCGTACACCTGACTTTCGGAATACTTGAACTCGTCCTTCACCATCGTCAGTTGGCGTGTCGCGCCCTTCCAGTCAAGCTGCCTGAAGACGCCGGTCGTGACGAGGGACTCGAACTTCTCCTTGATCTTCTCGTTGTCCTTCGCGATGGTCTCCTGCTTCTCCTTCTCTAGTCGTTTTTTGTTCTCTTCTTCCTCTATGCGTTTACGTATCTTCTCGATCTGACGTTCCATTTCCTTCGTGGCCATAAGCGTCCGGTTTGCAGTCTTCTGCACCGTGTCAGCGCCTTTGTTGCTGATAAACGAGGAGCCCTTCTGCAAGGTGGTGACATCGTCCGACGCCTTTATCTGGTCAAACTCGTCCTTTGCCGCCTGGCTGAATTCCGCCGCCTTCTGCATTGCGATCTCGTCTTCGCCTTCGACCTTGAACTCGTCTATCTTCGCGAGAAGCTCGTTGATCTTGCAGCGGACGCGTATTGCTGCAGCCTGGCAACCGTATGCGCGTTCCCAGATTACTCCCATGTCGCGCTTGGCCAACGTAAGAATCTCCCTCAACTGGATCTCGAAAGCCGCCTTTACGCCTTCAATGGTATTGAGGTCGGTGGACACCGGTGCAGCCGGAGTCGCCGCAGCGGCGGCAGGCGCGGCGGCGGCCTCGTCGGCCTTCTTCTGCGCTTCGGCCGCCTGTGCCATTTTCTCCTTCTGCTCTTTCTCCCATGCCTCCTTCGCCTTCATGTAGGCCTCGTGTTCGGGAGAGGCGGGATCTGCCTCGTCGTCGTTCGGAGGACGGAACTTGGGGATTGTCGTGGCCGCTGCGGAGACAACGGCCGCCATATTGGACACTAGGCCCTGCATGGCCCCAGCCACGGCCTGGGCCATTTGCGCGCCTGCCGCCGCAAGTGCGTTAGTGTCGCCTTCTGTCACCTTCTCGACTACATTTGTGAGGGCGAACGCCGCAAGGAGCTCGGGTGTCGGGCCGGGCTTAAGCCCCATCAGAAGCGAGGCGTCGAACTTGCCGGAAAGCTGTTGCATCAACTTGTCGGTAGGATCCTGGCAGGTCTTGACCGCCTTCGCCGCAAGGTCGTCGCACTGGTCCGCAAACTGCAGCGCGTTCCTGCGAACGTCGGAAATCGCCTCTTTCGCCTTGTGGATGTTGCTGGCGATCTGCTCCTGCCTCGCCCTCTCTCTTGAATTCTTGTCGGCGATGACATACCACACAAGCAAACCTGCGACAAGTCCGATGGCGGCAATGGTAATGCCGACTACGCCAAGCACCTTGCCTGCGACGCCGCCTTCCTCCGGTTCCGGCGGCGGCGCATGACGGGTGGGCTGCGACTGCTGCTCGCCACCTTCCTCGCCTTCTCCTGCCGTCTTGACCTTGAAGCGCTTGCGGCCCTTAAGCGTAATCTTGTGTCCGCCGGGAGACGTGCCGGCTGGCTGCGAGCTGGTCCCAGTGGGTTTGGCCGTAAGTCCGGTCGCCATGACGCGGCTATACTCCTGCAGGAGAGCTTCGAACGACGGGAATCGGTCGGCAGGATTGAGGGCGAGCATCTTGAGGACAAGGGCGTCGATCTGGGGCGATATGTCGGCCCTGATTTTGCTTGGCGGGACAGGAGCGCCCTCGAAGCGCTTTCGTACTACCGCAGGCGCGTCGTCGCCTTCGAACGGGGCGACGCCAGTGAGCGCGTGGTAGATTGTGCCGCCGAGGGAGTACATGTCCGCCCTGTAGTCGACCGGCTCCTTCTTTACCTTCTCGGGGGCGATGTAATATGGCGTACCCCAGATTTCGTTAGTGTCCTTCTGCATCGCCGCGAGGCCGAAGTCGACGAGCTTCGCGTTGCCGTTTGCGTCAAGAAGGACGTTCTCGGGCTTTACGTCGCCGTGGACGAGCCCCTGGTCGGCGGCGCACCTGAGGGCCTGCGCCACCTGCTCGCAGATCTTCATCACGCGCGGAATGTCTATCGACGCGCCCGCGTTCTTCATGAGTTGGTCCAAGGAGCCGCCGGCAACGAGCTCCATCGCGATGTACGGCATGCCGTCGGCGATGCCGTAGCTGTATATCTGCGCGATGTTCGGGTGGATGAGCTTTGCGGCGGCCTGGGCTTCGCGCTTGAACTTTTCGACGAACTCCGCGTCGGCGCCGTATTCCTTGAGCATCACCTTGACGGCGACTGGGCGGTCGAGCATCTTGTCGCGCCCCATGTAGACGCCGCCCATGCCGCCGCGACCGAGTTCGCGCTCAAGCAGGAAGTTCCCGGTCTCGCCGAAGACTCCAGGAGTTGGAATAAGCTGTTCTTCGCTCATCGTATGATCCTCCATCCGTTGAATGGCCAAAAAACAACGCTGCCGACGCCCCGCAGTTTTGAACCGGGAACGGGTCCCCAGTAGCGGCTGTCGTAGCTGTTGTTGAAATTGTCTCCGCAGGCGAAGTATTCGTCTTCGCCCATAGTCACTGTCTTTGGAAGGTCTTCGCGCACATGCCCCTGCCCGTCGGTCGGCAGATGTTCAAGAACATATGTTTCGCCAGGCGTCGCCTTCATGCGCTTGATGTAGTGGGTGCCCTGCGGAAGCCCCTCGATGCCAGTCGTAGCGAAGATCATCACGTCGCCGTTGCGGGGCTTCCTGAAGTTCCATATCCAGCGGTTCACGAAGATGAAGTCGCCCGTCACTATCGCGCCCTTCCAGAACGTTTCGCCTGCGCGGAAGTGCTGGTTCCTCAGGCTGTTGCACGCGTCAGTCGGCAGCTTGAACGTCTTGTCGCTCGCACCGATGCGGATGTTGGCGAAACCGTCGTTGCGCGGCGTCACGCGCGCCATGCCGGATGCCGGTGCCTTGTAGTCGACTACACGCTCACCCGTCCAAAGCCACTTCAGGATCGAAAGCGGGAACACGTCCCACGTCCCCTTCTCGACGTTTGCGACAGTGTGGTAGCCCCAGAGGGTCTCCTGCATGGAGCCGGTCGGGATGTTGAACGGCTCGTAGAAGTAGGCGCGGAAGCACATCGCGACGGAGATTGCGACGACGAGCGTGTCAAGCCACTCGCGGCCGTAGTCCTGCCAGGTCTTGGCCGGTCTTTCGTCCGCAGTCGGCCCGTCCGGGACCTTGAAACCCTCGGTAATCTCGCTCATGTGCGGTAGTTGGGAGCTTCCTTGGTGATGGTGATGTCGTGCGGACGCGCCTCGCGCTGGCCAGCCGCGGTCACGCGGTAGAACTTGCCTCGCTCCTGGAGTTCCGCAATCGTCTTGGTGCCGCAGTAGCCGAGCGACGCCTTGAGGCCGCCGCAGAACTGCGTCATGATAGACTTCACGTGACCGGAGTAGGGAACCATTCCCTCGATGCCCTGAGGCACGAGATCGTCTTCCGCCTCGTTGTCCTGGAAGTAGCGCGCACGCGAACCCTTGCCGTTCTTGAGCGCGGCCATCGATCCCATGCCGCGGTAGACGACATACTGGCGGCCGTTCGAGTATATCTTCTCGCCCGGGCTCTCCTCGGTGCCTGCGAGGACGGAGCCGAGCATCACAGAATCAGCGCCTGCGGCAATTGCCTTCGGAACGTCGCCAGAGAGCTTGATGCCACCGTCCGCAATGACCGCTACACCGCTGCCCCTAAGCGCCTTCGCGGCATTGTACACCGCCGTGAGCTGCGGGATGCCTACGCCGCAGACTACGCGCGTCGTGCAGATCGAGCCAGGCCCGATGCCGACCTTGACGGCGTGTGCGCCGCACTTGGCGAGCGCCTTTGCAGCCTCGCCCGTCGCAATGTTGCCGGCGATGACGTCTACCTTCGGGAAGTGCTTCACGATGTACTTCGTCATCTCCATGATGCCCTTGGAGTGGCCGTGCGCCGAGTCAACAACGACACAGTCTACTCCGGCGTCAGCAAGCTTCTCCATGCGCGTAAGGTCGCCCTTTCCGCCGGAAACCGACGCGGAGACCCTGAGGCGGAACTTGTCGTCGCAGTTGTAGGCCGCATTCGGGTTCTCGATGATTCGCGCGACGTCCGTAAAGCTGTAGAGACCCACTACGCGTCCATCCTTGTCAACGAGCGGAAGCTTGCCGACTTTCGCGGCGCGCATGAGTTCGTAGGCCTTCTTGAGCGAGGTGCCGGGCTTCGCCGTGATCGGCGCGGGCTGCATGACGTCCTTGAGCTTCTTGGCCTCCATCGGCGCGAAGCGCATGTCGGACGAAGTGATCATTCCGACGAGGCGGTCGTCGGAGTCGAGCACGGGGAAGCCGTTGAACTTGAGCCCCATGCGCTTCTTCTCGGAGCGGAGGAACGAGATGTCGTCGTTCGCATGGAAGCAGATGGGCTTCGCGATCATGCCGTTGAGGTAGTTCTTGACCTTCGCGACCTCCTTCGCCTGGTCGTCCTCCTCGAGATTCTTGTGTATTACGCCGATGCCGCCCGCAATCGCCATGGCAATGGCCATCGGCGCCTCTGTCACGGTGTCCATCGCCGCGGAGATGAACGGAATCTTCATCGTCGTGCGGCTCGTGAGCTTCGTCTCGAGCGACGCGTCGTCCGGAAGAAAGTCGGCGTACTGCGTGACGAGAGTCACGTCGTCGTAAGTAAGCCCCTCGTAGGGGAAAGTCTTCATGAAATCGTCAAGATACTTGTTCATATTCACCTCGTGCAGGCGCACGTGTCCTTTTTAGTGACATTATACTATTTTCCGCTTGATAGCGCAATGGCGAAACAAGGTCAAAATGCCAGTCGAAAACGGCTATCCGCAGACGTCGAGCAGCGTCGTCTTGAGCTCTTCTAACGTAAACGGCTTTCCAAGGAACCCGTCGTACTTGCAAGTACCGAACATATTGCGTATGTTTTCCTCAGAGGAACCAGACACCACGACGATCGGAATGTCTTTCGCAGTGAGGCGGAACGCCTCGAAAAGCCGCACGACGTCTACGCCGCCTATGTGGGCGTCCATAAGGACTGCGCCGATGCGGCTGGTATATCGCCTCATCACCGCAAGCGCGGAAACACGGTCGCGCGCCACATGGGCAGACACGCCGAGCGACTTCAGCAATATGGAGAGCGTCTTGAGTATCGCCTCGTCGTCATCTACGACAAGGACCTCGGACGGCAGCGAGCCGGGCGTTTTCTCCTGGGCGTTGGCGATCCCTTTGGAATCGTTCGGCAGTTTTGTCTGCGGCAGGAATATGTTGAACGTCGTGCCATGGTCTATGACGCTTTCAACCTTGATGCCGCCGCCGTGCGCCTCCACGATGGTTCGCACCGTGGCAAGACCGAGACCGCGCCCGAGCGACTTGGAGGACACGTACGGGTCGAATAGCTTGGGCAGGAGGTCAGGTGGTATCCCGGGACCGTCGTCGGCAATCTTGAACAGGACGCCTGGACCGGGTGGAATGGGGTTTGCCGAAGTGAACAAGGTTGCCGCCTCCTCGGTCATATAGAACGCCTCGGTAGATATGTTGATATGGCCTGGACGATCGCCAAGCGCCTCGGTCGCGTTCTTTATGATGTTGAAGAACACCTTCCAGAACTGGTTAGGGTCGGCGTCCACGTCCGGCAAGCCCTCTGCAAGCGCATAGGATATCGCTACATTGCCGCTGACGACATGCGAGGCAAGCGCCTGGATGTCCTTTACGAAGAATTCTGGCGACGCCCTTAGGAGAGACACCTTGTTGTCGCCCGCGAAGGCCATCAGCTCCTTGGTCATGCGCGAACCACGCATGACCGCGTCGCGTATGGCGACGATGTCAAGCCCGGAACCTGAGTCCGCCGCGGCCGACTCCACAGTGTTCAGGATTACGGAAAGGACGTTGTTGACGTCGTGGGCGATGCCTGCGGCGAGGAGCGTAAGCGATTCGCGCTTGGAAGCGTCGAGGGAGCGCGCCTCGGCGGCGAGCCGCAGCTTGTGCTCGGCGGCTTCCCGCGTGACGTCGCGGACTATCGCAAGCGCGAACACCTCGTCCATGCGCGTAATGCGCACCTCGAAGTTCCGCGGCTCGTCGCCGTGCGACTCAAGGCGCACCGCCTGCACCGACGCCGTCTCGAAGACGGTGGCGATCGCCTTTGCAATAGCCTTTGCCCCGTCTTCGCCGAACACCTCTGCGCTCGGAGCTTCGCCGTGAACCATCCCGGGAAGGGGCGGCGTTCCCTCGGGCTGCTTGTTCACGGCGACAAGGCGGCCTCGTCTGTCGAAGACTGCGAGCGCATCCGGCAATCCGTCGATAAGCGCCCTGTGCCGTGCCTCCACCTGGGCGATCTTGACGGTTCGTTCCGTTATCGTCTCGAGCATCCTGTTGACGGACATGGCAAGCATTGCGAACTCGTCGTTGCCTTTCCATTCGAGAGACGGACAGTCTATGTCCTCATGGCGCTCTCCAAGGTCGCGAATTGCCTCTGTCATCTTTGTCAGCGGATTGAGCAGCACCCTTCCCTGGAACCAGAAGATTGGCAGGATGAGGACTATTCCAACCATTGAGATGAAGAACGTGAAACGGCCAAGCGCCGACCGCGTCACGGTAGCGAGCGACGTTGGAAGCGACACGGAGATCATGGACACTGCGTTGCCTGCGATGTCGCGAAGCGCGAACACTGCCTCGTAAGGATTCGAGCCAAGGTTCCAAAAACCGCCGGAGTAGAAGCTCATCGCCTCGGAAAGCATCGGCACGATGCCAAATCCCGCAGTACCCTCACTGGCGAGCTGTGCTGCCTTTGCAGTTGACGACAACGACACCGTGACTGCTACCTTGCGGTTGACAACGCGCACATCAAGACCGGAGAAGCCGTCATTGACGCTCGACGTGAACACTGCGGAATCGAACGGAGTTCCAACAACTACACGCGACATGGCATTCTTTTCGGATGGTACGACGAAGACGTAGTGGGCCCTTCCACACAACTGCACGAGTCCAACAGAAGGAGAGTGGCTATCGCCGTCAGGGGCAAGCCATTCGGAGAATCGCTCGATATAAGGAGCGATGTCGGCAGGCGATATGGCCAAAATGCCATCTGTCCCTCTCGCCGCACCAGAAGCAAAAATGCCTGAACCAGAAAACGCGAGGACAAGAGATATTTTATCGAATTCCGGCCGTGTGAGTATTGTAGACACCTCATCTCCCTTTGCGACCAAGAGCGCAATTTCTCCAGCGCTCTTGCTGTTTTCCTTCACCACCATGTCCGCGTGGCTGTATGCGAGACGAGAGATATCGTACCCTATCTCCTCGACTTGGTGCTCGGCCTCCCGCATCATGTGAACGAGGACGATGCGTCCGCCGATGTAGAACACTGCAAGGCACAGAAGGATCAGGAAAGCCGTCGCAAGCGAATACCGCGTGCGGATCGAATGCAGCGCACGCTTCATCGCACTTTGCGAGCTCAGCTCATCGTACTGTTCATGGGCGCTCTTCTTCATCTTCTGCCTCTCTTCCGCTTGATTTCCCTTATCTGGTCGCGCAGATACGCCGCGCGTTCGAATTCAAGATTGTCCGCCGCCTCGAGCATGTCGCGCTCGAGTTCCGCCAAGATGTCCGCTACGGGAATCCCATCGCGCGTACTGGGAGCCGCAGACGCCGCGGAGCCGGCCGCAAAGACATACGCCGACTCGTTTATCGCGCGCTTCACCGACTTCGGCACGATGCCGTGCTTCTCGTTGTAGGCGATCTGCTTTTCGCGGTGCGCCTTCGTGATGCGCAGCAAGTCCTTTATCGCGTCCGTCTTCCTGTCGGCGTAGAGTATGACGCGCCCCTTCTCGTGGCGGGCCGTCCGCCCGGCCGTCTGCACGAGCGAAGTCGTGGATCTCAAGAACCCCTCCTTGTCGGCGTCGAGAATCGCGACAAGCGCGACTTCCGGAAGGTCGAGGCCTTCACGCAGGAGGTTGATCCCGACGAGAACGTCGAACTCGCCCTTCCTCAGCCGATGGAGTATCGAGACGCGCTCTATGGCGTCGATGTCGCTATGAAGGTACTCTACGCGTATGCCGGTCCCGTGGAGATACTGCGTCAAGTCTTCGGACGAGCGCTTCGTGAGCGTCGTGACGAAGACGCGGTCCTTCTGCTCGACGACGCGCTTGATCTCCGCCACGAGGTCGTCAATCTGGTTCGCGAGCGGGCGCAGCTCGATCACGGGATCGAGAAGTCCCGTCGGTCGTATCACCTGTTCCGCGACCGTCTTCGACTGTTCGTACTCGTAGTCGCCCGGGGTCGCCGAGCAGTAGACGATCTGGTGAACCTTCGCGTTGAACTCGTCGAACTTCAAGGGCCTGTTGTCCTTTGCGCTCGGAAGGCGGAAACCGAAGTCGACGAGCTTCTGCTTTCTTGCCTGGTCGCCATTGTACATCGCGCGTATCTGCGGCACCGAGACATGGCTCTCGTCTATGATCGTGAGGAAATCGTCTGGGAAATAGTCGAGAAGGCACTCCGGCGGAGAGCCTGGTGCGCGTCCCGAAAGCGGGCGCGAGTAGTTCTCTATGCCGTTGCAGTAACCGAGCTCGCGCATCATCTCGATGTCGTATTCAGTCCGCTCCTTAAGGCGCTGCGCCTCAAGAAGCTTGCCCTTTGAGGAAAAGAACTTGAGGCGCTCGTCGAGCTCTGCTTCGATTCGCGTGAACGCCGCCTCGAACTTGTCCTTGCCCATGACGAACTGTTTTGCGGGCGTTACGACGGCGGCAGGCATCGAGACGCCACACTTCCCAGTCAGGGGATCAAGCTCGCGGATAGAATCGATCTCGTCGCCGAAGAACTCGACCCTGATCGCCTTCGTCTCGTAGGCGGGAAAGACGTCCACCACGTCGCCGCGCACGCGAAACGCGCCAGGAGCGAAATCGTAGTCGTTCCTGACGTACTGCGCCTCGACGAGACGCGAGAGAAGCCGCTCGCGCGACAGCGCCTCGCCCACCTTGAAGCCGACGGCGAGGTCGCGGTATTCGTCCGACTCGCCGAGACCGTAAATGCAGCTCACCGACGAGACGACGATAACATCGCGCCTTGCAATGAGCGCGTTCGTCGCCGCAAGGCGGTAGCGCTCAATCTCCTCGTTTATCGACGCGTCCTTTTCGATGTACGTGTCGGTCTGCGGAATGTACGCCTCTGGCTGGTAGTAGTCGTAGTACGAAATGAAATACTCGACAGCGTTCTCGGGGAAGAACTCCTTGAGTTCCGCAAAGAGCTGGGCGGCGAGCGTCTTGTTGTGCGAGAGGATCAGCGTCGGACGACCCCACTTTGCGATGAGGTTCGCCATCGTGAAGGTTTTTCCTGAACCCGTGACGCCTTGCAGGACAAGCCGGTCTTCGCCTCGTTTAAGCCCCTCGTACAGCGCGGCTATCGCCTCTGGCTGGTCGCCCGTAGGCTTGAACTTCGACTTGAGCGCGAAGACTCCAGTCGACTTGGCAGGTGCCCGCGCCATGACTAGGCCACCCCCTTGCCGCCGCGTGCATAGACCGCGGCCGAGACGATGGCCGTGAACGGCGCGACAAGGACGAGGCCAAAGCTTCCTACAAGCGTCTTCACGAGCTCCGCCGAAACGAGCGTCGAGTTGAGAAAGTCCATCGGCGCCGTGCCCTGCGTTGCGAACACCATGAGCAGCGTGAGGTAGCCGCCCGAATAGGCGAGCAAAAGCGTCGTCGTCATCGTGCCGACGACTGCCCTTCCTATCCTGACGCCAGATGCCGCAAGCTCGCGGAACCCGAGAGACGGGCTGTGCCTGTGCACTTCCTCTACGCCTGCCGCGATGTCCATGCCGAGGTCCATCACCGCGCCGGAAGAAGCGAGCACGATTGCACCGAAGAAGACGTCCTGCAGATCGAGCCCCGAAAATCCCGAGTAGAGCAGCTGCTGCGCGAAAGGCATCGTCGCGCCGTTGACGTTCATGACGCGCCCGAAGAAATGGGCGAGCGCAAGCGACGCGACGACGCCGAGCATCGACCCCGCAAACGCACTAAAGCCCTTTTTAGTCCAGCCGGCGACGAGATACATTATTACACCCGTCAGCGCGGCGACCGAAATGAAGACGACGGTTGACGCATGCCATCCAGCAAGGACGAGGGGTATGAGAAGCTTCCAAACGACAAGGCAACTAAAGACGAAGCTGAAAAGCGCCTTCAACCCAGTCCAACCTCCGAACACGCAGAGAAGAACGCAGAAGCCACCGAAGAACGCGAAGCCCCAGCCCATGCGCCAGTGGTCGCGCGCGACGAGGATGTCGCCGTCCGCCGCGCTTGGCGGCAGCACGACAAGCGCAGTGTCGCCGATTGAGAATTTCTTGTCGAGTTCCAGTTGCGCGCGCAACTCGTTTGCGGCCTGGAAAACGCGTCCGTCTGGAAGCCGCACCTTCAGTCGCTGGGTACCAAACTCGACAAGCCCGAGCAGCTGTAGCCCCGAGTCGTCGGTCTCGACCACCTCCGCCCGCACCGTCCGCACTCCGTCATCCGCAAGGCGCCGCGGCCCTGGGACAAGGAGAAGCGCCGCGCAGCAAAGCGCGAAAACGGCGGCGGAGACGGCGTTCCTCATTCGTAGAACGCCTTCATTACCTTCGCGATGTCGGTGTTCTCGATGAATCCGGAGAATTTCTCGGCGCAACGGCCCTTTGCGGTCGTGAGAACTGGCATTGCGGTGTGTGCGCCCGAGCTCCAGCCGATGCCGCACTTGTGCGACATCACGATGCGGCACTCGCCGCCGAGGAGATAGCGCTTCTCGCCGTCGTACTGCGAGTTCTCCTCGATTTTGGACTTGTGGAACTCGACGTCGTGGTTGAACGCCTCGACAATGCCCTTCAGCTCGGTTTCGGTAAGCACCATGCCGTCCTTCTTGGCGTCGCCCTCGAACTTGAAGCCAAACGCCTCGACAATGATCGGCTTGACGTCATCGAACGAGAGATTGGGATTGGCCTTGAACGCGGCATTGACCTTGTCGCCGAACTTGCCGACGGACATGGTCTGGTTGGCGAGGCGATCCATGTAGAGTGCGTATCCAGTTCCTGCAAAGCCCATCGACATGCCGCCGGTCTCGTGGTCGCCCGTAACGACGACGAGCGTGTCGTCGGGATGCCTGTTCTGGAATTCAATCGCGACCTTGACCGCCTCGTCAAGCGCAAGGACGTCGCGGAGATTCGTCGCCGCGTCGTTGCCGTGGCCAGCCCAGTCTATGCGACCGCCCTCGGCCATGATAAAAAAGCCGCTCTCGCCGTCGAGCATCTCGGTCGCCTTCGCGACCATCTCGGCGAGTGTCGGCTGGGTGCCGTCGGCGTCGATCGTCGAATCGAGAGCGCCGTTCGTGAACTTGGTGAACACCTTGCCGTCGCCGGGCTTGAGCGCGAGGAACTGGTCCTTTGTCTCGACGATCTTGTAGCCCTTGGAGCGGACATACTCGTAGGCATCGCCGAACTCCTCGTACTGCTTGTGCTTCAGCGTGTTCTTTGCATTGACGTCGAGACCGCCGCCCGCGAAGAAGTCAAAGCCGGAGTCGGCGAGGTCAAGGGAGATGCCGTAGGCGTCGCCGCGGTTGTTGCGGTGGGCGTAGAAGCCGGCCGGCGTCGCGTGCGTGATCGTCACAGTCGTCACAATGCCGACTTTGACACCCGCCTTCTTCGCCGCCGCGGCGGAAGAGAAGAGCGGCTTCCCCTCTGGATCGACGCCGGAGTAGTGGTTCTTAGTCTTCGTGCCGCAGGCGATCGCCGTTGCCGCCGCCGCGGAGTCGGTCACGAGCGAGTCAGCCGAGCAGGTGCGCGTCATCGCGCTGAACGGCATCGCATTCATCGCAAGGGGACCGGCGCCGCTCTTGCGAGAGAACTCCTCGGCCGTCATGCGCTGGGGAACGGACATCCCGTCGCCGATGAATAGAAACACATACTTGGGCCTATCCGCAAATGCAGACACCGCAATGGCCGCGATGGCCAGGAAAAGTAACTTTTTCATGGAGATATTATACCAAAATATCCCCCGCCGGTCATCTGACGCACGAATAGGCCTCAGCGTGAAATCTCGAGCCAGACGCGCAAAAGCTCAGAGTCGCTCCACGCCTGGGCCGTGCAGCCCTTCTGGGCATGCGGTGCGTCGCCGTCGGCATTTTCGCTGACGTGGCAGATGCAGCCAGCGTTCAAGTTCTCGACGGACGATGCGAGAAGCGAAAGCGCGGAAGAGCGCGAACATGCACCAGTCTTGACGAGCGCCTCGGCATAAAGCGGAAACACCCATCCCCAGACGGTTCCATTGTGATAGGCGGGCTTGCGCTTCGTGTCCTCGTCTCCGGCATAGACGCCGCAGTAGAGCCTGTTGCCGGCGTTTAAGGAGCGCATTCCGCCTGGAACGAGCAGCTCCTCCGTAGACTCTATGATCGACTTGTCGTCGAGTATGCCAAGCGTTATGAGGAAGAGCTCGTTCGGCCGGACAGTATCTTCTGGCACCGCGTTCGCCGCGCTTTCGCCGCCTGGGGCGGAGAGGCAGTCGTAGTACCCCGGCGCGTCCTTGCGCTTGAAGAGTCGCTTCAGCGAATCGAGCGCCTTGTCCGCGAGTTCGCCGCGGCCAAGGAACCTGAGAGCGGAAATCCAAAGCGCCTGTATCTCGACGGGATAGCCGACGCGCGGCGTGCAGGCCGGATAGTTCGTGTCCATCCACGTGAAATGCGAAGGCGACCAGACGAGCGCGCTTTCCTTGTCGACGTGGATTCCGTTAGGCGTGCCCTTGATGTAGTTGTCGACTATCGACTCGCAAGTCTTCTTAAGCGCCGTCATCTGGTTCGCGCAGCCGGCTTCGCATATCTCCTGCACACAGCGGATGAACCAGAGCTGCGCGTCGGTCGTATCGCGGTTCCCGGCGGTGTTGCCGTAGATGATGTTGGGAAGAGTGCCGTTCTCCTCGAATGCGCGCCTTCAGGATGCGGACGGAGTCGGTGATCTTGCCCGCGGCGATCATGCCGCGCATGAATATGAAGGTGTCGCGCCCCCAGTCGAGGAACCACGGATAGCCCGCAATCACCGTCTTGAGGTCGTCGCGCTTCACGATGAAGAGGTCTAGCGAGCGAGCGAGAACATCGGGGACAGGCGCAGTCACGACAGACGGCAGCTGCTCGGCGCACCACCTGAACGGCGCGGCGGATTTGCCGCGGTCGGAATCGGCTTCGTAGACGCCGGTCATTACGACCTGTTCGCCCACCTTGAGGTCGGCCGATATCCAGCCGGGACTGTAGAGATCGCCTGATCCATCCTGCCCTCGCGCAGCTTCTTCGGAATGGGAGACGTTGTATTCCCACTGCGGCTCATGGTGGTAGACCCCGTTCTCGACAGTCATCTCGAAGGAGCCATCATACGGAGCGAAGACGAAGCCAGAAGCCGTTTCGCACGTCTTCTCGGGGAAGAACTTGTCGAGCCCGGAATACGCCTTCGTAGTGGAATGGAAGCTCCGCCACTCGATGTCGGGGCGGAAGACTATCCGCACCTGGTCGCCGACGTCGTTGTCGCCGCGCTCGTAGCGCGAGACGACGAGCCGCAGGGTCGGCGGTAAATGACGTCACGCACTTCGCGTCGATCTCGCGCATGTATCCCTCGCGCTGAAGCCAGCAGCGCGTGCGCGTCCAGAGGTTCAATCTGTCGGACGGCACGTTCGGATTCGGGTTTGCAGCAAGAATCGCGTCATACTGGCTCGCGATGTCGCCCCAGCCAAGACGCATCTGAGATGCTGCGCCGGCACCATTGGAAAGGATAGTCCTGTACTCGGGATGCTTGCGCACCTCGTCACCTGCCAGGACGAGCTTCGCCGCGGCGAGTTTTGGCGTCGGCGGGACGAGAAACTTTGCGCTCGTACGCATCGCCTTGCCCTCGGGGTAGACGACGACCATTATCTCAAGCTCGCGGCAATGCGTGCCGTCGCCCTTGTAGTGAGGCGCGTCGAACATCGCCACGTGCCTCTTCCCGTCTGGGTGCGAACGGTAAACCCTAAGCGTCTTGCCGATCTCCGGATCGATGAGGCGAACCCTGAAATGACATTCGGCGGAAACCTCCACCCATTCGTTCTCCGGAACGCACACGACGCGTTGGAGGTCACGCGGGAAGACCCAGTGGAAGGAGGGTTTGAGGGCTTGAGGGTTTGTGGGCTTGAGGATTTGAGTTGTACGCGACTTCGCCTGGACGGAGGAGGTCGCGAGGCAAAGAACTTCGCCTGGCTTCAGCGGCACCGGGCCGGAGGTCTTGACCTTGCGCTCTGAAAGCAAGTCAAAGGCCTCGTCGTATTGGAACGTCGCGCGATCCCAGTCGATCATCGCAGGCGCGCTGCAGTCGAGGTTTGCGAGTACAAGAACCTTTCTGCCATCCGCTTCATCGCCGCCTTCGCGCACGACCGCAAGCGTGTTGCCCTCGCCGCGAGTGACGAGCGAGAGGCGGCTCGCACCGGAGAACGTCGGGTCGTTTCTCAATATGTGGTTGAGCTTCGCGATCAGGTCGACCATGTTCGATTCGCTGTTCCACGCGAGGTCATTCTTGCCGTGGACGTCGATCTTCTCGCGGCAGAACCATTCGACTCCGTTGGCGATTCCCCACGCACCCTGCCAGGAGAGCAGCGCCGCGAGCTGGACGCGGAGCTTCGCGTATGTCTCGCCCTTCTTCGCAAGCCGGTCGTTGTCGTGCGTCTCCGCGAAGTGGACGAGCGTGCCGAACTTCTCGCTCCTCGCGATTGCGCCCGGAAGATACCATTCGAAGGCACCGCGGTCGTAGGTCTGAAATATCTCGGAGTACGCCCAGTCGAGGTTTGCCACGGCGAGAAGATCGTCGGTGAGCTTAAGGTCCCCGCCAAGCCCCTCAAGCATGAAGATCGTATCGGGATATTCCTCGCGGACGCGGGATACGATGTACTCCCACGTCTTCAGGGGAATCATGTACCCGGCGTCGCACCTGAAGCCGTCGACTCCGTTGCGGCACCAGAAGAGAAACACGTCCGCCATGTAGGCGCGAAGCTCGGGGTTCGAGTAGTCGAGCTCGACAAGATCGGCCCACTTCACGCCCCACGCGCCCGGGGAGTGGAACCGCCCGTCGTCCTCCTTGTGGAACCAGTCGGGATGGTGGGTCTGAAGCGTCGACGCCCAGCCGGTGTGGTTCGCCGGAAGGTCGACGAGCAAAAGCCCATGGCGCGCGTGAACCGCGTCTATGAGCTCCCTAAACTGGTCAAGCGGCGTCGTGAACTCGTCGAACTCCGCCATCGCCGGATCAACGGAGAAGAAATCTGTCGCGGCAAACGGGCAGCCGTACTCGCCCATTACGGCGTATGTCGTCGGGACGGGAAAAGGCGGAAGCGTCTGGATGATGCGAAAGCCCATCCTGTCCATGATGTGGTCGAGACGCCGCGCTACTTCGCGGAACGAGCCGAACTGACGGGGGAAGACGGTGTATATCGTATTGTTCGCCCGCGTTTCCGCGCTCTCGACCTTGACATGGAGGTTGCGTCCCTCGGGCCATTCGGGAACATTAGACCCCTCGGGGAAAAAGCACGCCTTACCAGAGAAAATGCCGACTTCATCAAGGAGAATGTCGGCCTTGAAAACACCTGGCTCCGTTTCCACGAGCGGAATGTCAGTCCACGCGCGTGCAAGCGGCGTCTCCCCTCTCTCGGTCTCCGCGATGATTTCGCGCCGGCGCACGCGGGCGCGGCCAATGTTCGTGCGAAACGCCGCGCGGCCCTTGCGCGGCGTTTCGAGCGTAAGCGTTACAGATAGCACGTCGCCGCGCCACCTGAGAAGAAACGATTCGGGAGCCGGAGTCTGGATCATTTGTCAGAGCGCAGCGCGCTTGATTTCCTTGAGCGTCGTGCGCCCGTCATAGAGCGCTTTGCCGACAATCGCAGCCCTCAGGTTGGGACGCTCGAGCGCCTTCAGGTTTTCGATGTCGAACGGAGAGCTTACGCCGCCAGAGGCCGTTATCTGGCATGTCGGCGCAGCGTCGCAAATCGCAGCCATCTGCGTAAGGTTGGGCCCGCCGAGCATTCCGTCTGTCGCGGTGTCGGTGTAGATTATCGTCTTCACGCCGGCCTTGGCGACGGCAGCGGCGAGCTCGGTCGCCTTTACCTTGGTGGTCTCGACCCAGCCCTTCGTCTGGACGAAGCCGTTTCGCGCATCGATGCCGACGGCGATCTTGTCTCCATAAAGCTCGACGGCCTCGGAAAGAAACGCGGGGTCCTCGAGAGCGGCGCTCCCGATTATCGCGCGCGCAGCACCCGCCTCGATGACGGCGCGAAGCGACTCGGCGTCGCGAAGACCGCCGCCGACTTCGACTGGGCCACCGAACGCCTCGATTATGCGTGCAATCGTCTCGGCATGCTTCGGCGTTCCGGCGAAAGCGCCGTCAAGGTCGACGACATGAAGTTCCTCGCCGCCCTGCTCGCGCCAGTCCTTCGCCTGCGCCGCCGGATCGTCGCCATAGACAGTGACATCGTCAGCACGGCCCTGCCTGAGCCGCACGCATTTGCCGTCCTTGAGATCGATTGCGGGGAGTATTACCATGTCAGATGACTCCCTTCGACGAGGGGACACCCTTCTCGTTCGGGTCGACTGCCTTTGCCTGGCGAAGCGCGCGGGCAAAGCTCTTGAAAAGCCCCTCGCAAACGTGATGCGCCTCGTCGCCGTAAATCTGGCGGAGGTGGATGTTCGAGCGGCTTTCGACGGAAACTGCACGGAAGAACTCCTCGACGAGCTTAACCTCAAAGTCCTTGACGAACATGTGCTTCATCGCGCACTGCATGACGAGGAACGGACGGCCGCCGAGGTCGAGCGAAGTCTCGCACAGCGCCTCGTCCATCGGAATCGACGCAAAGCCGTAGCGGACGATGCCCTTCCTGTCGCCAAGCGCCTTGTCGAGCGCCTTGCCGAGCACAAGCCCAACGTCCTCGACGGTGTGGTGGTAGTCGACCTTGAGGTCGCCTTCCGCCTTTACGGTGAGGTCGATGAGCGCATGCTTCTTGAGGAGCTCGAGCATGTGGTCGAAAAACCCGATGCCAGTCGATATCTCCCCCTCGCCGGAACCGTCGAGGTTCAGCTCAAGGGCAATCTTCGTTTCCTTGGTGTCGCGCGATATTTTAGCCGTTCTCATGGTGATATTATATCAAATAAATCCGGCGTTCTGCAGGGCCGCCTCAGTAAGGCCACTCGGCTTCGCCGCTTTCGCGACGTATTTGCCGACGATGTCGCCCTCGAGGTTGACGGCATCTCCGACCTTCTTTGAGCCAAGCGTAGTCTCCTTCGCAGTAGTCGGAATGAGGTCTACGGCGAGCCAATCGTCGCCAAGAACGGAAATCGTGAGCGACACGCCGTCGATTGCGATCGAGCCCTTGAGAACCGATTGCGACGCAAGAACGCGGCCACACCTGACCTTGAGCTGGAAGTCGCGGCCCTTCGGCATCTTCGCGGCAATTGTGCCGCGGCAGTCGACATGACCCTGGACGATATGCCCGCCCATCGCGTCGCCCGCCCTAAGCGCGCGCTCTAAGTTAACCTTCGCGCCCGGCACGAGCTCGCCGAGCCCAGTGCGCGACTCGGTCTCTCTCAGGACGTCCGCCGTGAATCGCGAGCCGTCGCACTTGACTACTGTAAGGCACACGCCATTCACCGCGACCGACTCGCCCTCTTCGAGAGGTTTCGACCACGGCGTATCCGCCGCGATCTCGACAACGAGCCCAGCCCCGCGCGAGACGCGCTTTACCGTTCCGATTCTCTGTATAAGGCCTGTGAACATAAGGGGCGGGGACTATGGGGTTTCGATGTGCTGGACAATCGGCGGATTGGGATAACCGTCGCCATTCCATGTCGCGTAGTCGGAAAGTCCTGCGTCAAAGAAGGCATCTCCATAAGCAAAGAAACATGTGTCGTAAAAAGCCGTGCCCCGGATCGCCCTTGCGATTCGCCGCGGTCCGATGAAAACCGGGGCCATGACGGTGATCCACTCGTCGACAAGCCCGTGGTCGGCGAGATATCCCGCAAGCTTTAGGCCGCCCTCGCAGAGAACGGACATGACGCCCATCTTGCCGAGCTCGCAAAGCGCCTTCTTCGCGTCGTCGAAAACAAGAGTGGGGTTCTTTCCGTCCGTGAAGACCCGGGCCTTCTTCGGAAGCTTCCCGCTTTTCGAGATTACGACGCGGATCAAGTCCTTGTTCGGCTTTATGCGTGCAAGAAGCGACGGATTGTCTTTCCTCACCGTCTCGGCGCCGACCATGATCGCGTCCACGGTTTCGCGCAGCCGGTTCGTGCGGCGCCGGGACGCTTCGCAGGAGATCCAGTTCGAGTCGCCCCAGTCGTCGCAGATCTTTCCGTCAAGCGACATTGCAATCTTGACCGTGACATACGGAAGGCCCGTCAGGACATGCTTGCGGAAGGCGTTGACGAGACCCCCGCACTCAGACAACAACTCCTTGTCGCCCTTGAATCGCTCGCACCGGACGCCGCATTTCGCGAGAGCGCGCTTCGCCTTGCCGCGATTCTTCGGGTTGGGGTCGGGGATTGCGTAGACGACACGCGAGATTCCCGCGGCGATGATCGCGTCTGTGCACGCGCCCACGCGCCCCGGCTTCGAGCAGGGCTCGAGGGTCACGTAGATCGTCGCGCCCTTGAGAATCTTTGCGCCGCGCCGCGCCGCGTTCTTGATCGCGGCGACTTCAGCATGGTCCTTTCCGGCCTTTTTGTGCCAGCCTTCGCCGACTATCTTGCCGCCCTTCACTATCACTGCGCCGACTGCGGGATTAGGCCTTGTGTGTCCAAGCCCGCGCGCCGCAAGCTCGACAGCCCTCTCCATATATTCGGCGTCTTTCACAATCTCCAAACTCCTAACTACTGCGTACTGACTCCTGACCCCTAACTCCTAATCCTCCACTCTCCAACTCCAACTCTGAACTCCAACTCCTAACCCTTCGCGTACTTGTCGAGGACTGCATTGATAAGCGTCCTCGACTTGGGGGTAGAGAACCAGTTGGCAAGGTCGATCGCCTCGTTGATGACGACGGGCTTCGGGACGTCCGACCACTTCATTTCCCATACGCCCATCCTGAGGACGGCGCGTTCTATTGTGCCGAGGCGGTAGAGATCCCATTTCGCAAGAAGCGGGACAAGTATCTCGTCTATCTCCTTTTGGTTAGCAAGGACGCCAACTACGCGCGCTTCAGCGAAATCCTTCATCTCACCCTTGGGACTGGCTCTCCCCTCTTCGCTGTCGAGAGAGGAAAGCTCTTCCCAGAAGGAAACCATGAACTGCCCGACGTCGTCCGGCGGATTTAGATCCGCCGCCGTCAGCATCTGAATCGCCCATTCGCGGGCCTGTCTGCGCGTAGCCGCCATGTCAAAGAACCTTTTGATGTATATTATACCAAAAGTTTCATGGCGGCGCGGCGTCAGACAGGCACTACTTCGCCTTGATCGCAATGAGCTGGAGCGGCTTCAGCGTCTTGAACGCAAGAACGCCATTCTTCACGGTACGTGTCTTGCCGTATGCGACGAACTCGACTTCGCTCTTTGCGCCGGGAATCGTGACCTTGATGTCGCTCTTCTCCTTCCAGCCGGTGTGGACGAGCGCATAGTACTTCGCCTTGACTCCAAGCTTCGAGCAGTCGATCTCGCGCAGGACCACCTCGGGGTCGGAGCATGCGCCCTTCACAACCTTCGAGGGAAGCGCAGGAAGCGCAAGGAAGTTCTGGTTGAATTCCCTGACCGGTCCGGGGAAGCCGCGAGTGTAGTTGGAACCCATCAGGTAGCCGAGGTTCACGGGGTCGCCGTTCGCCATCGCGTTGATCTCGGCGATCATGCAGGCGCGTCCTGCGTGTTCCCAGTCGGCCATCGCGTAGCCGGTGATTGGCCTCTTCTCGACTTCGCCCTTCCCGTTCTTGACTGGATTGCCGTTAGGGTCGAGAAGCGGCTCGCTGTCGAAGGTGCCTTCGTTGAGGTCGTAGTGGCGGATAAGCGTCGCCGTGCCGTTGCCGTTTGCAAACGCGGAGAGGCACTCGGGATCGGTCACGGTGAAGAAAGCATGGAACGGCAGCGCTATCCAGACGTTCTTGAGGTCGTGGTAGTGCTCTGGGTCGCAGGCTGGCGAGGCATGCTGCCATTCCCACGGACCCCATGTGCCGGCCGGGGTCTTAAGCGCCTTGAGGTAGCGATGCTGCCCGACGACGCTCGGATCGTTGACGTCGACAATCTTCTTGCCGGGAAGCTTCTCCTTCCAGTAGGCGAGATCGTCGGTCGTCATGCTGCCGCCGTCGGCAAGGGGATAGCCGGTCTCGGAATCGTCGTTCTCGAGGATGGAGATCGCGTTCTTGACGCCGTTCTCCTCGAGATACTTGCGGATTTCGTCCATGAACTGCGCGCGCTTCTTGCCGTACCAGGCGATGTACTTGTCGTAGAGTGCGCGGTTCTTCTTGAGGTCCTGGCGTGAGACGGCCTGGCCGCCGTTCTCCTCCTTGGCGAACCTTGCACGCGTCTTGTCGGAGAAGCTGATTGCCCAGTGGCCTGGACGCGGGCGCATCAACGCGCCGACGAAAGCGCCCTTGTCGACCAGGTCCTTGTAGCGGAGTATCGTGCCCTCGAGTATGTACTTGAGCTCTTCAAGAGTGTCAGGGTCGGTGATGTCGACGCGAAGCTTGCCCTCGGACCACCAGATGTGCGTATAGTTCGCGCCCCGCGCCTT
Source organism: uncultured bacterium (assembly GCA_902780865.1). Taxonomy (GTDB): domain Bacteria; phylum Verrucomicrobiota; class Kiritimatiellia; order RFP12; family UBA1067; genus UBA1067. The sequence goes on along the minus strand of CACZHC010000052.1, from coordinate 7,883 downwards.
GCGGTCGGGCTTGTTGTCGATGTCGAGCGGTTCGGCGCGCTTCTGGGGGCCGAGCGCCTCCTTGGGATCACCGGCCGCCCCGCCGTACTCGTAGTAGGGAAGGAGGTCAAATCCATACTTCTCCACGGCAAGCGAGACGATCTTCGTCCAGAGATCGGCATAGTAGGCGTCGCACGCCCACATCCACTTGAACGATTTTCCGCCCGGCTTGCCGTGCTTCCAGTGGCAGTCCCAGTGCTGGTTGTGGCCGAACTCGAGGAGGTCCTTGCAGTAGGTGTTCTGACCGAAAATCTTCATCGCGCGGAACTTCTGCTCGATCCAGTCGAGACCGCCGTTGCCAGGGCAGAGGCTGTCCTTGGCCATGACCCCGTCGCTCATCTCCTCGCGCCAGAAAATGTGGCGACGCGGCAGCGGCGCTGGCGGCAGGTTAAGCGAAACCCACGCCGCCTTCTCGTCGAGAATCTCGCAGAGCTGGATGCGCGAGACGGCAATTCCCTCGGAGCAGGGATGCCACTGACGCTTATACTGTGAGATCGCGACTTCGAAGCCGTCGGTCGCAATGTCGAGCTGCGGCTTCTCGCCGGTCTTCGCGGCCATGTCCTTCCCGAGATCGCGGCGGTTCGCGGCCTTTTCGCCGAGGAAGGTGAGCGACGTCCACTTCTCGTACTTGCCGGACTGCGGAATGTTCAGCGACTCTGGCTTGTGGTGGACGATAGGCCCCTCAAAGGCGTCGCCGTTGGAACGCCCGGTGTAGAACGAACGACGCGAGTTGTTGCCGTAGTTGCGGACATGGAACGCGCGCGGCTTGTCGTCGGGATACTCGATCACGACGACGTATGCGGCGTTTGGCTTGAGCCCCTTGCCCTCGCCAAGGCGCCAGTCTAGGTAGGACGCCGTTTCTGACTGCACGTCGAGAACACGGCAGGGTTTGCCGAGGACATTCTCCACGCGGCTTGAGCCCTTCGGCCAGTCCGCGAAGCGGTGATCCGCCTTGGTGCAGTCGATTTCGTCGACTACCTTTACGTCTCCAAATGGCGGCAATGCGATTGTAGCCGCAAGCAGCAGTGTTACCATGTCCATTTTATTTCCTCCTTGTCTATTTTAAGATGAATTCCACAACCGGTATCTCCACCGGCGGCTTCTCGACGGGAAGATGAAGAGTGTTCCAGCGGAACCTGAGTTCACTTCCGTCGTTCAGCAGCCGACAGCACTTCACGCGCTCGCCGAACGGGACCTGGAACGTGCCAAACCGCCAGGAGAGCATGTGCATGTAAAGGCGGTTCGTCTTGGGGTTGTAGGTCAGCGTCGTCCCTGGAAGCGGCGTGAACTCCTCGGGCGCGGGACCACAACCGTAGATTGACTCTCCGTTGACCCTAAGCCACTTGCCGTAGTCCGCAAGACGCTCGAGAGCGCGGTAGTCGAACTCGCCCGTCGCCATCGGCCCGACGTTCATGATGACGTTGCCGCCCTTGGAAACGGCGTCGATCAGCTGCTCGATGCACTGGTAGGCGCTCTTCCAGCTCGACTCGTCGCGCGCATAGCCCCAGCTGCCGGAGAACGTCTGGCACGTCTCCCATGGGACTTTCCTGCCGTTCACCTCAACGCATCCTGCCGGCCTGCTCTGCTCGGGCGTCGCGAAATCCCAGCCGTCCTCCCAATCCGTGAGGTCGAGGCGGTTGTCGATGATGATCTCTGGCTGAAGCTTCTTCGCAAGGCGAACGAGACCTTCGGAATCCCAGTCGTGGCGGTCCTTGCCGTTCTTCCCGGGGAAGGAGAAGTCAAACCAGATTATGTCGATCTTGCCGTAGTTCGTAAGAAGCTCCGTCACTTGGTTCTTCATGAACTGGCGGTACTTCGCCATGTCGCGGCCCTCGTTCTCCTTCGCGTAGTCGAAGTTCTCCCCGCCTGCGCCGAACTTTTCGGGGTTCTTGCGACGCGGATGCATCTTGTCGATCGTGTAGTCGGGATGATGCCAGTCGAGCAGGGAGTAGTAGAATCCGACCTTCAGCCCCTCGGCGCGGAAAGCGTCGACAAACTCCTTGACGAGGTCGCGGCCGAACGGCGTATTTGTGATCTTGTAGTCGGAGAACTTCGTGTCGAAGAGCGAGAAGCCCTCGTGGTGGCGCGAGGTGAGGACAGCGTACTTCATGCCCGCGTTCTTCGCGGCCTTTGCCCACGCCTTGGCGTCGAAGCGAGACGGATTGAACGTCTCGAAGTACTCGCGGTACTGCTCGTCGCCAATGCGCTCGTTCGACTTCACCCACTCGTGTCGCGCGGGAACGGCGTAGAGCCCGAAGTGGATGAACATGCCGAATCGCGCATCCGTCCACCACTTCATGCGCGCGAGCTTCTGCTCCCACGTCTCGTTCGTCAGGTGCTTCGCGTAGTCGTAGGGCACGATGTCGAACTCAATGTCTTTCGGCGCGTCAACGCCCGTCACGGCGAAGTAGCAGAACCTCTGGACGTCGTGGAACTCGATGTAGAGGCGTCCATCCTTCTCCGAACGCGAGGCGAGAATCGGCGAGCCAAGGCCGCCGTCGGCAAGCGAAGGCGACCACGACCCGTAGACTTCGGCAGTCTTGCCGGCCGGCACAAAAACGCCGCGCACAGCCGTCTCGCCGCCGAAATCTGCAAAGATGCGATCGGACTTTTTCTCGAGGCGCTGCGGCAGTCGGCCATTCATCGCCTTGCGTATTTCCGTTTCTGCGCGCGGCCGGAGCTCGAGCGCAAGACCGCCCATCTTCGGGTCGGCGTCGCCTTTGACTTCAAACTGGAAGCGCGAAGCGAACACGGCCTTCGGCAGATTCGTGACAAGATTCTTGCACAGACCCTCCCCGCGCGCGAACTCCCACGAGTCAACCGTAAGTTTCCACGCCCCGGCAGGATTGTTCTCCAGTGCGAAGAAATCGGCTTTCACCGGCTCGCCGAGCGCATAGACGATACGCCATCCGTCATCCGTCCGGGAAACCGACGATGGTTTTTCGAGAACAACGCCGGCCAAGGCGAGCTCTGCCACGGCGGCGACCGAAAAAACAAGAAGTGCCTTGCGCATGTCTTTTTACTTCTCGAGCTTGACCTTTGCCCAAGTCCACGGCTTCTTCATGAGGTTGTCGCGCTTGGAGTTAGGCCAGTAGAGCTCATGCTGCGAGTTCTTGAGATCCTCGACGACGAGCGTGAACGAAAGACCTATCGTGGCGCCGGGCTTCATCTTGTCCCAGCCCTTGAGCTGCTCGGCAGGAATGAACATCTCGGCGCGATAGCCGCGCGGCGTCTTTACGAGGCCGGAGCGTGAACCATCAGGCACGCTCTTTGATGCGTTTCCAGTCCACTTGGCGTTTACATCCTCGCCGGACTTCTTGTAGACCTTCTGTCCCGCGCAGTTGCTCCAGTAGCCGCAGAACACGTTCTTGTCCTTCAGCATCGGGCAGAACCACATCTGGTGGTCGAAGAGCGACCACGGCTCGTCTGCCTTGAACTTGACGCCGTCGGGAGTCGTGATCATGATTTCGAGGCAGTCGGCAGCGCGCCAGAAGCTGCCGGGGTCGGCCGTGAAGCAGCGCGAGTCGTCGACGTCGAGCGCCGCAACGAGTCCCTCAGGGCAGTACGCGAGATAAACCTTCGTCGGGTCCTTGTCGCCGTTCGGACCGATCATGAAGCTGTTGACGAGGTTGCGGTCGTCCCAGTCGGAAAGATCGCCGTCAAACTTGATCTTCTTGAGGTCGACGCTACGCATCGTCCAGGTGCGCGGGATGACAGGCGCGTAGTCGACCTGCATGCCCTTCGCGTTGACGATGGAGAGCTTCGGATTCGCGGCGCCCTTTGCAGCCGGGTCGACCGGTGCGGACTTCACAAGCTTGAACGAGAGAGTCTTGGTCTCCTCTGGTTTGAGCTTGCCGGTCTGCGTGACGGCAGGATCGATCGCCCAGCCATCCGGGAGCTCCGCCTTGACTGCGAAGTTCTGGTCCTCGGCGGACTGGTTCGTGACGTCCATGGTGAACTCGCCGTCGAAATTCGCCGCCTTGGACTTGGCGTAGGCCTGCGGAACGATATCGACCTCGATCGCCATCGTCTTCGAGACCTTGCCGTTCTTGCCGGTGACGGTGAAAGATGTGTTGCCGCGCTTGAGCCCCGCTGGGCCCATGACGTCGAAGCCGTAGGGCTTCTTCTCGACCGTCCATCCCTTCGGCGGCTCGACGGAGTACTCGAACTTGTCAGGCTGCGCGACCTCAACGCGAACCGGCTCGCCGCCGACGTTGCGGACGTAGAAGTCGCTCTCGATGTCGAGCGGGCACTGCTTGAGCCAGTCGCTGTCCTCGTCGAGACCAACGTACCATGTCGGCGCGATGTCGAGCTTGCGCTTGCCGAAGGTGCCAGTCGGCTTGAGAGTGCGGCCGAACATGTCGGTGATGAGCTTGGCCTTCTCGTCCTTGATCTCGAGATCCGGGCCGTCCTTTCTCACCTTGTACGCAAGCGCGACGACCTTGCCCTCGGCGCGGACGAGCTGAACCATGTGGTTGGGCCCGAGGTTGGCCGTGCCGATGTACTCGTATTTACCCGGGATGAACGTCCTCATCGCGGCGAAGGACGCGGCAGACGGCTTCGGGTTGCGCCTGCGGTCGAAGATGCCGCAGCCGGCGAAGAAGTAGTTGGGCGTGTCGGTATCGTCGTCGTAGTACCAGTACCAGAACATCTTCTCGACGCCGTTGCCCATCGCGAGCACCCACTTGCGCTGGAGGTACGCGGCCTGCTCCCACTCGCTGACGGGCTGGCCCGCGAGAGTGTCCCAGCCCCATTCGGTGACCCAGAGCTCGCGGAACTTGCCGTCGCACGTCGCGGCCTTCTTCCAGTGGCGCCACACGTCGCGCAAGTACGCGGGCTTCGCCTCGCTCATGCCGGTGTTGAGGTTCGCCTTGGAGTATTCAGGACCGTCCTTGCCGCAGTAGCGGTGTCCGTTCACGACGTCGATGTTGCGGAAATACCCCTTCTCAACGAGCTTCTGCGACTGCTCGACGTAGATGCCGGCAAGGCCAGGCGCCACGGCGCGCGCATCGGGACGAGCGGCCTTGACGATGTCGCCGAACGCCTGGCAGTAGCGCCCGTAGCCGTCGAGCGTCTTGAACATGAGACCGTCCACCTCGTTGTCGAGCTCGAACGCAGTCAGCGTGTCGAAGGTCGAGACGGCGAGCGCCATCTGGCGGCGCCATTCCTTGTTCGGCGTATAGCTTGGATCGTTGTCGCCTGTCGCGTCCCGCTTGATCTCGACTGCCCCCATCAGGCACGGAAGCGTCTTGATGCCGACATCCTCCGCGGCCTTGACGATCTTGGGGTACCACGGCCAGCCGGCGTATTTGCCGTCGCCGCGCGCGCGGCGCATCCAGTGGAAGTTGTAAGCATAGTCGCGCACCCAGGTGAAGCCGAGGCGGGCGAACTTCTCATAGCCGACATATCCGCCGCCATGGACATTGATTCCGTATGGCGACGCCTCCTTCTCCTCGTCGGTCAGATCCCGCGGATGGAGACAGACGACGTAGCGGGACTTCTCGACAAAAGGCTTCGGAAAGCCGTCGACCGCTATCTCGACCTTGTACGCGCCCGGTTCGTCGAACGGCAGCTTCACAATCTGGCTCGCGCCGTCGAGGACCTTCAGCGGCGGGATTTCGAACTTTCTCTCCTCGCCTGTGGCGGAAACGACATTTGCCTTGAAGGTAAGCGTATTCTCCTCGCCGATCCAGCTTCCGGCGGAAATGATGACCGCAGGTTCTCCTTCGGCGTCATAGAACGTGTTGCCCACGACGGGATACCTTACGGAAAGCTCGTAGGGCCTGTCGGTGACGCCTGCCATGTCGGTCCAGAGGCGGAAGTCGTACAAGTCGAACTGGCGCGTCTTAGGCGGCGAGTTGCGGTCGCCCCAGTTGTTCTGCTTGACGCAGTCGAACTTGACGGGAAGCGCTATCGGCTCCTTGTTCTTGCCGACGGTTTCCGGGAAAGTCATCTCGAACTTCTGCCAGTTGCGCGTCAGCTGGAACTTCCCCTTCGGGTCGCCCACTGGATGCATGGATATCGAGAAGTTGTTCGTGTGCGCGTCGACAAACGCGAACTCCATTCCCCACGAGTCGTCGTTGCCGAGACGCGCCCAGCCGGTGAACTTGACTGGCTTTCCAGGAAGGATGTTCTTCTTGAGCGATGCGTTCCAGCCGCCGAAAACATGGTCGCCGTAGCGCGTCTCGAAGCGCACCGACTTCGCCTTCGTCGGCGCGTCGGACGGCCGCTCGTCGAGCGTGATCACGTCGCCGCCGCAAGTAACCCATGTGCCTGCTTCCCATGCGTTCATCTCGGGATCGCCGATGTCGCGAGAGACAAGATCGGCGTAAGTGACAAACGAAGCCATGGCGGCGATTGCCGACAGACCGAATAATCTGCAATTCATGTTCTTTCTCCTTGAAAATGTACTACGAAAATCAAGCGCCTTTGCCGGGAACTTTGAGGCCGGGCTTAAGGCCTGGTTTTGGCGGCAACTTGAGTCCGGTGGGGAGCGCACCGCCTTTGGGCGGAAGCTTTAGACCGGTAGGCAACGCACCGCCTTTGGGCGGGAGCTTGAGGCCAGTGGGCAACGCGCCGCCCTTCTGCGGCAGTTTTAGCCCAGGCTTGAGACCCGGCTTGAGCCCAGGTATCGTAGGTCTGCGAAGCGAAGATGTAGGCGCAGCCGGCGTAGGCACCTTCTCCGTCTTTACAGGAGAAACCGGCTTGAGCTCCTCGACTGGTTCAAGAGGAGTAATTGGCTCGAGGGGCGTGATAGGTTCGAGAGGCGTTACTGGTTCAAGAGGAGTAATCGGCTCAAGTTCTGCAACTGGCTCAAGCTCGGCGACAGGCTCAAGAGAGGCAACAGGTTCAATCGGGGCCACGGGCTTCATGGGCTCGGTGGGCTTTGGCTTTGCCGGGGCAATCGGCGGAGGAGGCGGTGGTGGAGGCGGCGGCGCAACGGGCTTCACGGGCTCGACCGGCTTCGGCGGCTCGGCTGGCTTGATCGGCTCAGTTGGCTTAGCAGGTTCGACGGGTTTGATCGGCGCAACCGGCTTTGGTGGTTCAATCGGCTTCGGCGGCTCGGCCGCGGTGACAGGAGCGGGCGCGGCAGAGGGTTCGAATTCAAACGAGGCAAGTTCCATTAGCCCGCACCTGATCGAATCGCCCTTCTCGATCTTTGTCGGGGCTTCGACTTTCACGCGGTTGCGGTAGGTGCCGTTAGTGCTGCCGACGTCCTCGATATACCATGCGCCATCCTTGAAGAAGATGCGCGCATGGTGGCGTGAAAAGCCGTCCACATTTATGGGAGCTATGGTGTTTCCGATTTCGCGTCCAATAGTAACGATTTCGGAAGGTTCAAACGAATACCCAAGGTATATGCCCTTGATGTTGGCTATAAACTTGATTTTCATGGTAGTGATTATACCACAATTCCTTCTATCGGACAATGGGCAAACCACGCCAAAACGAAACAAGTCCGTCAGGCAATAGACAGTATGTTCGCTGGAGAAGGCCTTCCGAACGCCTACGCAAAGGCCTCGCGGATGGCGCGAATCTTCTTCATTGTCGCGTCGAACATCTCGGGGGTCTGGCTCTGCGCGCCGTCGCACCTCGCGTGCGGCGGATCGTTGTGCACCTCGATTATTAGCCCGTCCGCGCCGATCGCGGCCGCCGCGACGGAAACAGGCTCGACGAGATACGCGTGCCCCGTCGCGTGCGACGGGTCGACGACGATCGGCAGATGCGTGCGCCCGCGGAGGTAAGGCACCACGGCGAGGTCGAGCGTGTTGCGCATCGCCGTCTCGAACGTGCGGATGCCGCGCTCGCAGAGGATGACGTTCTCGTTGCCGCTCGCCATGACG
>CACZHC010000051.1 GCA_902780865.1 uncultured bacterium | reverse complement strand
ATATGCCACTCTGCTCGGCTTCAAGCGCGCAGTGGGGGAGACCTGCGTCAAGTCTTGCTTGCAATATGGCGTTGCTCAAGATAAGGTCGCTCGTGCCATCGACACGGTTGAGCTGTCTATGGTGGATGATTCAATTCCCTTGTTTGAGGTCGCCGCCATTTCTGACGATAAGAGGGTCGCCACTGATGTAGTAAGGTGCTATATCGACGCGCTGGCACAGTTTGATCAACTTGAGCAAGAGGAAAGGGTGGCAGAGGGTTTGAAGATGATAGAAGAGGGTGTTCTCCGGAAAAAGAGAGAGGTGGCGAAGATAGATGCAAAGATAGCAAGTGTTGAGGTTTCTGATAAGCTGAATCTTGATGACTTGAGGCGTGAGCGGGTTGCACTTGCAAGTGTCATCGAGGGATTGGAGGCTGATGGTCGGAGAATTCGTGAGCAAGGGTTACGTTCGCGCTGGCGGCTCCAGAAAGTAGGGGAATTTGTCGTCAAGAAGCTCTAAAGGATATGTCGGGAAACAAAAGGAAGCAAAAGGGACTGAGCTTATTGATACAGTAGCTGTGATACAGTAGTTCGGTTGTGCGGCAAGTGTGTCAGCAGGGTCTGACCCCTGTGACACAGTACCAGTGACACACTAACGTCGCGGCAAATCCGCCGCGTGAAATGATATAATACCTGCGTAGCGAATGAAACACTTGTTAATAGTCTTGTGTTTGGGTCAGCATATAACCACTTTGCCGTTGCATTGTCTGCGGGGATTTTGTAGACTATACTCCCAATAAGGGCAGTGAACTCTTTGTGGCTGATTGCATAAGGTTCTGGCTCCGTGATATTCTATTTGTAGATAATGGTAGAGAAGTGAATAAGATACTGCTAAGGAAAGGGCGCGAGAGGAGCGTCTTAAAAGGGCATCCGTGGGTGTTCTCCGGCGCGATCGCCTCGGGCGTCGAGGTGTGCGATTCGAAGGGCGAGAAGATAGCGCTTGGATGGTACTCCCCCGCGTCGCAGATACGCGTGAGAATCGTCCCCGATGCGCCGATCGCCGATCTCATTGCGGAGGCCGTCGGACGTCGCGCCGCATTTTACGCAGACGATGCCGTGACGGCGATTCGTCTCGTGAACGCCGAGAACGATCTCATCCCCGGACTTATCGCGGACTGCTACGCTGGTCATGTCGTCTGCCAGTTCACCTCTGCCGGTGCGGACGCGCGCAAGGAGGAGATTGCCGACGCCCTCATGAAGTTCGCGCCGTTCTGCCAGAGCGTGTCGGAGCGGTGTGACGTCGATTCCCGTGCCAAGGAAGGGCTTGCGACGGAGCCGGCATTCAGGGTTCTCCGCGGCGCCGAGCCGCCAGAGCTGGTGGAGATTGCCGAGAACGGCGTGAAGTTTCTCGTCGACGTGAGACGCGGCCACAAGACCGGCTTCTACTTGGACCAGCGCGACGCACGTGCCGCGGTCGGACGGCTCGCCAACGGTGCCGATGTCCTCAACTGCTTCTGCTACTCCGGCGGCTTCGGGCTCTTTGCCCGTGCCTGCGGTGCAGAGTCAGTGACGCAGGTCGACATCTCCGGCGATGCGCTTGCGCTCGCGAAGAAAAATGAGGCCTTGCAGCACTATTGCGGCACGAAGATGGAGTATGTCGAAGCCGATGTGTTCCAGTTCCTCAGGAAGTGCCGCGATGCGGGGCGGAAGTTCGACTTCATAGTTCTCGATCCGCCGAAATTCGCCGCGACGAAGGGGCAACTCATGAAGGCGGCGCGCGGCTACAAGGACATCAACCTCCTTGCGATGAAGCTTCTGAAGCCCTACGGCACGCTCGCCTCGTTTTCGTGCTCGGGCGCGATGGACGCGGCGTTCTTCGACACGGTCCTCGCCGAGGCTGCGGAGGACGCGCACCGCAAGTTCCAGGTCGTTGCACGCACTCGCGCAGGGGCCGACCATCCTGTACTTCTCTCGTTCCCCGAGGGAGCTTACTTAAAGGGTGTAGTTTTACGTTCAATTTCATAAGGAGAAAAACAAATGAAGACCAGCATGATTCCAATGACCGCGTTGCTCGTTGCCGTGGTAGGGTGTGAGCCACTTAGCAAGCGTGTAGATGCGCTTGATTCGTCCCTCTGGGCGCAGAGCGAATGGATATCGGTCGCTGATGCACCTGTGTTCACCGGTCAGTCAAAGGACGGTGCGCGAGCGGCTGACGGCACGAGCTGGTTCGTCCGCGAGATCGAGAACGAGGGCGAGGTCAAGTCGGCGGTATGGATGACGACAGGCCTCGGCGTTTACGAGGTCTACGTGAACGGCAAGTCGGCTGGCTCTGACGATGCGCTCAAGCCGGGGTTCACCCACGTCAAGAAGACGCGCCGTTCGTTCACCTACGACGTCACCGGCTGTCTCAAGAAGGACAAGGGCGAGAAGAACTTCTTCGCCGCCGAGGTTTCCGCCGGGTGGTGGCGCGACAAGATCGTAAACTTCACGGGCAAGAAGAGCGCCTTCCGCGCCGTTCTTCAGGTCACTTACGCCGACGGCTCGACCAAGGTCTATGGCACGAAGGCGGACGAGTGGAAAGCCGCGATCGGGGGGCCTGTCAAACATGCGGCGATCTTCGACGGCGAGGAATACGATGCGCGAGTCGTGCCGCCGTACTTTGGCGGCGAGGCGTTCAGGAAGGCCGAGCGCAACGACGAGTTCAAGGGTGAGATACTTCCGTCTGACGGCGGGGAGGTATGCCGCCGCTTCGACAAGGCGCTTAAGCCTGTCGCGGCGTACGTCTGGAAGGGCGTCGACGGCGCAGACCCCGAGAAGAAGGTGTTCGGGCGCGTCCACAAGCTCCGCGACGTCGTCATCAACTCGAGCAAGGGGAGCAACACAATGTCGGAGTGCACGCTCGCCAAGGGCGAGACGCTTGTCGTCGACTTCGGGCAGAATTGCGCCGCAGTGCCTGGCTTCTTTTTCAAGGCCGTAGAAGGAACGACGCTCACGTGTCTTCCCGCCGAGATGCTGAACGACGCCAACGGCGAGCGTTCGCGCGGGAACGACGGCCCAGGTGGAAGCGTATACCGCGAGAACCTGCGCGTCCCGCAGAACGGCATGAGAATCGTCTACACCTTCGGCAAGGCGCCTCTCGACCATGACGGCTTCTCGATATACATCCCCGCTTTCACGTTCTTCGGATACCGCTACATCTCGGTTACCGCTACGGACGACGTGACGTTCCGCGACATTGGTTCGCTGCCCGTGACGTCAATCAAGAAGGAGATGGAAACCGGCTCGATCGAGACTGGCGTAGCCGACGTCAACAAGCTCATCTCCAACGTCTACTGGGGACAGCTCTCGAACTACCTTTCCGTTCCGACCGACTGCCCGCAGCGCAACGAACGCCTTGGCTGGACGGCCGACACGCAGGTGTTCACCGAGGCCGGCGCGTTCAACGCCAATACTTCGACATTCTTCCGCAAGTGGATGCGCGATCTCTGCGACAACCAGGATGACCGCGGCGGCTTCCCGGGCGTTGCGCCGCTCGGGCAGTACGGTAACGAGCCGATGCGCATCGGCTGGGCAGACGTCGGTGTCATAACGCCGTACCAGGTGTGGAAGCAGTTCGGTGACACGAAGCTTCTGGAGGACAACTGGGCGGCGATGGAGAAGTTCGTCGCGCGCGTCAACGAGACGAAATACGACTACGAGGCGACGAAGGGCGAGAACGGCGGCTACCAGTGGGCCGACTGGGTCGGCTACGAAGACCTCGAGAGCTGCAGCGGCCGCGCTTGGAAGGACGGCAAGCTGAGGCCCGAGGCGAAGCTCTACTGGAACTACCTCGGCGCATGCTACTGGCGCTGGGACGCTCAGATGATGGAGGCGATGGCCGTCGCTATCGGCAAGGACGCCGCGAAGTACGCGAAGATGGCCGAAGAGGCGAAGGAGTATCTTAAGAAGAACTTCTTTGCCGCCGACGGACTGCTCGTCGAGCCGATGCGCGGAATGCAGACGCCTGCGCTCTTTGCGCTCAAGCTCGGGCTTGTCGATGGCGACGCAAAGGCGAAGACGATCGAGGCGCTCAAGCGCAACTTCGCCGACCACGGTGACTGCCTGCAGACCGGCTTCCTCGGGACTTCCATCCTGATGGAGACGCTCACGGAAAACGGAATGTCCGACATCGCCTACACGCTGCTCCTCCAGCACAAGAACCCATCGTGGCTCTACTCCGTCGACCAGGGCGCGACGACGATCTGGGAGCGCTGGAACAGCTACACGAAGGAGAAGGGCTTCGGCCCCGTCGGCATGAACAGCTTCAACCACTACGCCTATGGCGCGGTCCTCTCGTGGATGTACAAGGACATGGCGGGCATCGCCGCAGATCCGAAGGCGCCTGGCTTCAAGAACATCATTATGGCGCCCAAGCCCGACAAGCGCGTTGGCTTCGTGAAGGCCGAGTTCAAGTCGGTCGCCGGTCTCGTCAAGAGCGCGTGGCGCTACGAGGGCGATAAGTGGGTCTGGGACTTCACGGTTCCCGAAGGCGCGACCGCTGACGTCACGCTCCCCGGCGAGACGACCCCTAAGCGCTACACCGCCGGCACTTACCACATCGTAAAAGATCTCTAACCCAAAATCTCTGTGCTTTGTGCCTCTGAGTCTTTGTGTTAAAAATAAAACAAATCTCATGAATATCGATCAGCTCAATTCCCGCTACGGTGCGCCGGGGCGGATAGTGTTCCGCCCGGGGCACTGCGGATACCCGAACGTCGTCCTCGCAAACAAGTATGGCACGGCGGAAATCGCGCTTCTCGGCGCAAACGTCCTTTCCTATCGCCCGACGGGCCATGCGGAGGTGATCTTCCGCCCGTCGAAGCGCGACTACAACAGGGGCGAGTCGTTCCACGGCGGTATCCCCGTCTGCTTTCCTCAGTTCGGCAACCGTTTCTCGAAGGAGCTGCCGCAGCATGGCTTCGCCCGCGCGATGCCGTTCGAGGTCGCCGCGAGCGAATATTCCGACGAGATGACCGAGGTGACGCTTGTCCTCAGGTCCGACGAGGCCACGCGCGCCACCTGGCCGCACGACTTCGTCCTGACGCTGAAGGTCTCGGTGTCGATGAAGCTCAACCTGACGATGGAGGCCGAGAACACCGGCAAGGAGCCGTTCGGCTTCAGCTGCGGCTTCCATCCGTACATCCTCCTCCGCGAGCGCGACGGCGCGACGGTGAAGGGACTTGCCGGGCTTCCTTTCTTCAACGGTTTCGCAGGCAAGGACGACAGCCAGGCCGGCGATCTCGTGATGGACCATCCGACCGACCACATCTTCACGCTGCCGTCGTCGCCGCGCCACGAATTCGCCGTGATCGACTCGGGGCTTCGCCGCGCAGTCGCGATCGCGTCTTCTGGCAACGACCGCGTCGTCGTGTGGAACCCCGGCGCCGAATGCAGGATTCCGGATTTCGACGAGGATTCGTGGCGGCGCTTCGTCTGCGTCGAGCCGGTCTCGGACTGGCCGGACGGCCGCGTTCTCGAGCCCGGCGGGAAATATGTCCTCGCCGCGGCGATCCAGTCCACGATGGAGACGACAAATGAAACGGCTCAAGCTCAATCCTGAGTTCTTCTACCGCCACCTCGCCGTCTTTCTTCTCATGTTCGGCATGGGATGCTGGTTTGGCTATGACGGTTTCGTGAGATATCCGGCGACTCCCGCTGCGGAGCTTTACGAGAAGATCGAGAGCTCGAAGCCGCCGGAGGGCTTTCAGCTTGAGCCGTTCAAGCGCCAGAAGATCCAGTCGCAGTATGGCTTTACGGCGCTCTGCCTTCTTGCGTCGGTGCTGATTGGACTTAACCTCGCCTCTGTCGCCTCATTCCGCTTCGAGTTCGACGACTCAGGTTTCGTCTGGCGCGGCAAGAAGCTGCCTATTTCCGACATCAAGTCCGTCGACCGTTCGCAGTGGAAGAAGAAGGGCATAGTGAAACTCCTTCTTGTCGACGGCTCGCGCGTCACGCTCGACGCCTGGCACCATGTTGGCGTCAAGGAGTTCGAGAAACTTTTGCCGTAAATGTTCTGCGGCGGCCGAAGGCTCCTCCTCATGGACCCTCGGCGAATACGCCGTATCCATTCGCTCGGACCTTCGCTCCGCCGCAGAACATGTCACAGCGGCCGAAGGCTCCTCCTTTTTCGTGCTCGATTAAGGTGCGGATAGGTAGAGGAATGCATGGGCGACGCGATCGTCGCCGTCAGAGCACAGGACGACTAGACGGCCGTTTTTCAGCTTCGGGCCAAAGCAGCAACCCTCGTACATCGCAATGCCGGTCGCCTTGCCGAAGACGAGTTCCTTGCGAACGGTGCGCTCGGGTTTCTTCTCGCAGAAGGGCGTTTCTGAAACCTTCTCCGCATTTGAAATGTCGAGCTTGTAGATGCGTGCGCGGAATCCCGGCAAAAGCGTCTGGCTGAATTCGCGCTCGAGCGCATATACCGCGCCGTCTGGCGCGACCATTAGCCCCGACACGCCGCTCGCGAGATATCCCTTGTATGCCTGGCCGTTCGTTGGGTCTGTCTCGTAAGCCCACATGCCGTCGAGTTTCCACGTGTCGTTCGCGTCCGCGCGGCGGAATCGGCAGAGGCGGACGAGCGAGCCGCCTTCGCTGTTTGCCGTCGCGCCGTCGCACGAGAGCGCCTCTTCGTTTGCCGCCCACAGCTCAAGCCCGTCTGGAGAGATCGTGAGCGCCTCGAACGCGAGATTCGGGCGAAACTTGCGGAAGACGCCAGGTAGGGCGAGGTCTCCAATACGCCGCCCCGTCGCAGGATTGAATTCGCGTATTGATGCGTCCGCCTCGTCTGCCGCCCACACCGTCTTCTTGAGAGGGTCCCACGCAATCGCCTCGAGGTCGCGCGCGCCTTCAAGCGTAATGCTTTCCTTGAAGTGGGGTTTCGTAGGAGCGCCAGAGTATTTGAGCTTGATGGTAAGCGGATACATCTTTCCCTCGCGGTCGGCGACGGCATAGTAGAGATCGCCGCCGGTGTAGGTTATGCCGCTAAGGTATTTCGGGAATTCGCTTTTCCTGATTTCCCTGAGCTCCGTGAAGGAAGGGTCGTAGCTTCCATCGGGCATAAGGGCGCAGCCGCCGAGAGCGAGAAGGGCGGCTGGTGCTAAACATCTTGAAATTGCGCGAAAGGCCATTTGCAGGGTATTATATCATTTTTGGCAGTATGCCCATCAAATAAGACGGGACTAACTTGCCAGTTTGACATTTTTGGGGGTAATTGATACAATTCTCCCGACGTGTGATAGTACATGTCGTATATATAGATGGGGAGGATATTCATGTCGGCATCAACGATTTTAACCTCAAAGCGCGGTTTTGTCCGCTCATCCGCATTTCTCGCTGCCTCACTGGCGTTCGCCGCTGCACTGCCGATGGCATCAAGCGCTGAAATGCCGCTTGCGGTATGGGATGGTGCCAACACCAGCCTCGGTGAATTTTCGCTGACGGCGCAGAACGGTAATACAATCCAGAACAACGCAATTACGATCGCCAGCGATGCGACGGGCGGCGTGGTCTACACGGGGCCTAACAACTCGCTCAATAACTGCACGTTTATCATCCGCTGCTCGGGGCTGGACCTTGCGAACGCAAACAACCAGTACCTTCTTTCGCTGCACCAGAATATGCTGGGCGGCGGTAATGGCGACGCCTCGTACAACAAAGTCGGTGTCAGTCTCGCGGCGAACAACGCGGCCGTGCGCGGCATTTGGCAAAATGCTTTTTATGATGACAACGGCGGCAGTCTGCAGGTCGCAGATCCATTTTCTGCGGGGACGGACATCGTCATCAACATCCAGACTTCCGGCGGCGTCTTTGCGTATGAAATCGTGACTGATGCCAATACAGGCGCTCGTACCCTCGTGAAGCGCTTCGGCCATACAGGGCTCAAGGCGTCCCAGACAAACTACAAGGGCTTTTCGCTCGGCGGCATCTATGAAAAGGCAAGTTCGACGCTTTCGCCGGCCACGGGTTGGACCATTTCCAAGATGGCGGTTTTCGGCTCGACCTTGAGCGAAGCTGAGATTCTGGGATATGCGTTTCCGTCCGACATCGATACTATTGCGGTCAACGACAATACGACCGTCTCTGCGCTAAATACCCTGATTGCTGCGTCATCGGGCTCGAAAATCATCCTCTCTGTGGCGGATGGCGTCGAGATTGCCGTTGACACTGCCTTCGTCGCGTCTGTTCCTGTGGAAGTCGCCTCGTCCGGCTCAATCACCCTCTCCGCCAATGCTCAGCCCGACGCCTCGTATTTCTCTGCCGTCAGCTTCGCCGTCGAGGGCGCGCTTTTCCGTTCGTGGCTCACGCCTGGCGTCGTGGGCTTCAACTTCAACGCGAACGGCGGGCGCAACGGGCAGGGCAATACGGACGGTGCCGCCGATACGGCGCTCGCGCTTGAAATCGGAACGTGGTACAAGGATGCCTACTCTCCGTCTGGCTCGTCCACGGCGATGTTTGCGGACGGTCTTTCGCTGCTGACGTGGCAGGCGAACAACGTCTATGCCGAGGCGGGTGACCTTACCGCAGGCACGTTCATTCAGGGCTATCTTGACGACGGCGGCAATGTCAGCATAAAGCTGTCCGCAGTTCCCTACGAGACATACGACGTCATCATCTACTGCTCGACGGACGATTCCTCCAAGAGCTTCAAGGCCAAGACGGTCAACGGGACGATTTACACGTGGGATGCCACGGCGGGAGCTACAACAACAACGGATTCCGACACCGCGACTTGGGGGCTTGCCTCCGCCGCGGCCGGCAAGGCGGTCTATGGCGCGAACACGCTTCGCATCAACGGACTTTCCGGTCCTCTTTCCATAAAGGGCGGCACAAACGGCAATAATGCGCGCGGCTGCATTTCGGCGATTCAGATCATGCCCGCCGGCACCAGCACCGCGCCGGAAATGACGGTCGGCACGGCCGGACAGACAACGCAAGCGACTTGGACGGGTGCGAACTGGAATGTCGCGACGGCCCCGACATCCGGCAACGTTGTCATCAACGTTTCCGGCGATGTCGAGCTTACGATTGACGAGGCGGTTGCGCTTTCCGCAATTACGGTCACTGGCGAGGGGTCGCTGAAGATCATCCCCGACCAGGCGAACAGTGTTACGTTCACGGCGAGTTCCATTTCGTCGGCTGTTCCTCTCCTTTTCGCCAACGACGGCATTGGTATCGACACGATTTCCGCTTCCGTCACGTATCTCTACAAGACGCCATCAATCAACTCGACGACATATGGCAACACCTACACGGCTGGCGTCGGCGCACAAGGTTCATCGGTGGCGATTTCGCACAATGGCGGCAGCGTGACGCTTCAGGGTGCGACCTACTATCTTGGTGAATCGTACAGCGCCACGGCCACGACAGTGACTTTTGATGATGCCACGGCGGTATATGCCGACTGCGGCGTTGGAATGGCCACTTACAGTGTAGAGGGATCGTCTTCAATTACCGCCCAACGCCTGATTCTTTCTCAGGGGGCTAACGATCGTACGGCTGCTATGGTGGTGAAGGATAGCGCGTCCGTCAATGTTACGGGGACGAGCGATGTTGATTCCAACCAGGCATCCATCATGTTCGGGCACTGGAACGGCCCCAGCACTTTCACGATACAGGACAGTGCGACGTTTACGGCGGCAAGCCAGGTCCTTGTTGGTAAGACGGCAAACAATCATACAATTAACATTAACGGCGGCACCTTTACGGCCAGGGGCATCAAGATGGCGGGATATGCTTCCGGTACGAACGTCCTTAACCTAAATGGCGGACTTCTTGTCCTTGGCGATGTCGGCATAACGAGCTATGGCTCGACAACTATTAGTGTGAATGTGCTTGTCGACAGCGAGATTCGTGCTTCGGCTGCGACGTTGCCAATCTCGCAGGCTGTCACCATTGCTGCTGACAAAGTTCTTTCGTTCACGAAGGACAGCGGCGTTTCGGCTACAGTTGTGACGCTTACTGGAATGGTTGGCGGCACTGGCGGCATCTCGGTTGGCGCTGACGTTACGCTCAACCTCGGTACAAACCGTCCCGAGGGAGAAATCTCGGTGGACGCAGATGGCACCATTGCGGTTGTCATGGCGAGCAAGGCGGACTTGCCGGTTCTCAAGGTTTCGTCCAATCCTGCCTCGGTCATTCTCTACGACACTGACGGTGAGACCGTGCTTTCCGGCGCGAATGTCATATATGACTCCGATGCCGGCACGATTACTGTGCACCCTCCCGTCAATACCTGGAACGTTGCGTCCGATCTCAATTTCGATACGGCGGGCAACTGGTCGTACGGTCTGCCGCAGTCGACGCAGGACACGGCGATAAAGGTGACGGGAGATGCCGCGCTCACGATTGCAGGCACATACGAAGCGGCGACTTTGACGGTTTCCGGTTCCGGCGTTGTCGAATTCTCGGGTGAAGGATCCTTCACGGTCGGCACGCTGTATCTGAACGGCGGTGCGACGCTTGCGCCGAATTCGAAGATATCCGCGACAAGCATCGTCCTTGACAGCGGAACCGTCCTTCGCCTGAAGGATAAGACGGAATCGGCTCCCATCTCCGGCGCAGGCGCGGTGGAGACTTATGGCAGCGTCAAGTTTACCGCCGATAACACGTTTACGGGAGGATTGACTGTCAACTTGGGAAGTATAGCGCGCACTACGGCGCAGCAGGGCTTTGGTAAGAACAACTATGGACAGGCCATTGCCAACTTGTCCAGAATCGTAGTGCTGGATGGCGGTAGCCTTGACCTTGCCAATACAAAAGATGCTTGCTACGCGATAACGATTGCCGGAAAGGGCGTCATTTATGACGGAGTATACTTGGGGGCTCTCTTCAATTCGGGCCCAGAGATTGGTCAGAACTCACGTCAGACGGCTTCGCTCACGCTTTCCGCTGATGCGATGGTGAAAGCAGAGCTTTCGAACAATGGTTGGGGAATCGTCAACTCCGGCCATGCCGCTTCGGTGCTTGCGCTCAACGAGCATACGCTTACGGTTTCCGGCGCGGGCTATTTCCCGATCGTCAACGCCAATACAGCCAGTGGAACCCAGACTACGGGAACGCTCGTTGCGGATGGCGTCACGCTCGGTCTCGTTTCGACGGCTTCTAACATCACGGGGGTAGATGTCATCGCAAAGGGCTGCGCTACAATAAACCTCGCGACTGCTCCTTCGGCAATCGGTTCGCTGACGATTAAGCCGTCGAATGCAGGCACAATGGCGTCGCTATGGAATCTACCGAGCGGATTTGTCCCGAAGGTCGATACGTCCAACATTGATGCGACCGAGTTGCCTGTAGGCGAAACGGTGACGCTTCTGACCGTTCCTTCTACGAATACGCTTTCGGAATCTGCAATCTCGGTCCGGGCGAGTGGTCGATTTGAGACGGCCATAAACGATCATACCGTGACCGCGACGCTCAAGGCGGGAATGCCTTCCAACTTCCTGCACTATGAATTTGCCAATAGCGTGGCGGCGGCATCCGATTCCAGTACTTCGTTCAATGTCGCCGGAGAGGGTGGGAGCGCTGCATTTGTCGGCTCGAAGAATGGGCAGGCAGTGCGTGTTCGTACCGGCTACACCCCGTACTGGGATGCGTACGCAAACAACACCTCGCCGTTCCATGCTGGCGCTGTTACGGTTACGACAGTCGCCAAGCTTTGCGAGACAAACATAATCCTTTGGGGAATTGGCACGGGTGGCTGCCGGACTGGCCTTATCGTAAAGGATGCGTACACGGTTCAGGTCGTGAGTGAGGTGTATTTGGATCCTGTTCTCGTTGAGTTGACAACCACAGCGGATCTGACAAAGGGCTGGCATTTCTATGCCGTTGTCGCTACTGAATTCGGGACTACGCTCTATGTGGACGATATCTCTGTTTCGGCCGACAGAGGCTTCCCGGCTCGAATTGGTCAGCAGGGACAGCTTGGCTCCTTCCATGGCGGTGCCTATCGCGCCAACAAGGTCAGTGCAAGTGGCTACTACCTCGATGATTGGCGCGTGTACGACACGGTGCTGACGAAGGCAGAGGTGAAGACGATCAAGCGCGAGATCTGCCCCAATCCGCTCTTCATCCGCCTCAAATAATGGAGAAAATATGAAGAAGACCATCACTATGCCGAGTGGAAACGGCAGGGGCGAGCTCAAGCTTGATCTCGTCCTTGACGAGGAACTTGGAGACAAGTGCGGGCTCTATGCCAAGGTGACGATACCGGCGGGTTCCACGCTCGGGTATCACGAGCACCACGGGGAAGGGGAGAGCTACTTCATCCTCTCCGGTGAAGCCGTCTACGACGACAACGGCACGAAGCGCAGGATCTCCGCTGGCGACACGACCTGGACGCCTTCGGGCTCAGGCCACGGCGTGGACAACTCTGCCGGCTCCGAAGACCTCGTCTTCATGGCCCTGATAGTCAAGCAGTAGAATTTTCCTGTAGATCGCATGGGGGCCCCGTCGGTCTTATGGCGAACATTTGCAGATATTCTGCACGTCATACACGTTCTACGCGGCTAAAAAAGACAGGCATTAGTGCGATCATGAAAAATTGGGTTGATGTTTGCGATCCACATCGCTGGGTTGCCGTTGCATTGTTTGCATGCGCGGCGGCTTGCCTTGCTGCGCATGCAGACTGCATAGACGAACTTATGCCCCGCCCGAGGATCGTCCATCGCGGGGCTGACGACATCAACGCCACGCATGTTGCGCACAAAGGCGGCTACACTCTTCTCGTGCGCGGCGGGAAGCCGGAGATAGAGGGCGACGACGAGGGGCTGCGCTACGCGCGCTCGACATGGGCCCAGCTTAAGGAGCTTGCCGGATCTAGTGTTGTCCCCGACTGCACGATTGTCGATTGGCCAGAGTTCAAGTATCGCGGGCTGATGCTCGACTGCGGACGCAACTACCAGAGCGTCGAGTCGATCAAGGACGTCATCGCGACCAGCGCGGACTACAAGTTCAATGTCTTCCACTGGCACATCGCCGACAACTATGGCTGGCGGCTCGAGTCCAAGAAGCATCCAGAGCTCCAGAAGAATGAGGCGTTCTCGCGACAGGTCGGGAAGTTTTATACGCAGGCCGAGTTTAAGGACATCCTTGCCTTTGCGAAGGCGCGCGGCGTGACGGTCATTCCCGAGCTCGACATGCCCGGCCATACGCTCGCGTTCCGCAAGGCGACGGGCATCAATGATCTTTCGTGCGAAGAGGCGAAGATCATCCTGGGCGAGCTGATCGACGAACTTTGCTCGCTCGCGCCTGCCGCCGACATGCCGATCATTCACCTCGGCACGGACGAGGCGCGTGAGCGCGGCGAGAAGGTGCCGCAGAGTCATCTCGACTATTGGGCGAGGAAAGTGACCGACAACGGCCGAAGACTGATGGGCTGGTCGCCGGGGCTACGTCTCCCCGGGCAGTCGATCAAGCACCTCTGGATGGGCGCGAAGGATCCACGCGGCGACAAGGCGCATTATATCGATTCGCAGAACTGCTACTACATCAACCATGTAGACCCCGAGGAGCTGCTTTCCGTTGCCGCCTACCAGCAGCCATGTAGGTGGGGCGAAAAGGGCGAAAAGCTTGGCGCGATCGTCTGCGTGTGGCATGACGACGCCATCGCCGACACGGAGGATGTCGTCCGCATGAACGCCGTCTATCCGGCAATCGTTCTTCTCTCTGACAATCTGTGGCGCGGCCGAGAGAAGGACGAGCCAACGCTTTATGCGCGGCTGCCGCGTCCGGACGATCCGCGCTTCGCGCTTGCGGCCGATTTGGAGCGGCGCACGATTGCGCAGCGCGACAAGGTCTTGAAGGGCTTAAATCATCCTTTCCCATATGTCGCGCAGACGCAGATGCGTTGGCGCATGACGGATGCGGAAGGCAACGTTCTGGGGGAGGATATTCCGCAGGCGACGATCTATCCGCGGCATTTCTGGTTTTCCGAGAGTGCGTATGTGCCGAGGAACGACGGTGTCGTGACGCTTGAGACGTGGATTACGAGCGAGCGCGAGATCGACTGCGGCGCATGGATCGGCATGACTGGTTTCTCGCGCTCCGATGGACGTGGTCGCGACCAGCCGATGCCGGATATCGGGCAATGGAACAAGCATGGCGCGACGATTGAGCTGAATGGCCGCAAGATTGAGCCGCCGAAATGGGCACATCCGGGAGTGAAGGGGAATCCTAAGGAGACGCCGCTCGTCGACGAAGACTACTGGTACCGCGAGCCGACGCCGATTCACTTGAAGAAGGGCGTCAACTACGTCAAGATGACGCTGCCTAAGAAGGGCGGCTGGAAGTGGATTGGCACGTTTACTCCGATTCTCGGCACGAGCGACCATCCTAGCGAAGTCCCGGGGCTTTCGTATTCGTCCAAGAAAGAGAATTGAGAGTGCTTCGGCCTCTTCGGTCTCATGTGCCCATTCGGGAATTTTAGTGCGCTTATAAAAGCATTATGGGCTGGAATTTGGTATAATTAACATTGTGTTGAATGTAGGGGAAATTAGTCGGGGGTGAAAGTATGATCAAAAAGACGACAATTGCTGCTGTGGCGCTTTTGGCCTTTGCGTTTTCTGCCGTCGCGGAGATGGTTTCGCAGGAGACAGCTTTGGCGGTCGCGGAGGGCTTCATCAAGCCGGGCGGGTTCGGCGCACGGCTTTTGCCTGACCGTTCGGTCTCGTCGGCCATTGCATGGGGCAACCTTTGGATTGTTGCGCTGGAGCCGTCCGGCTACATCGAGATTGCGGGCTCTACGAAATGCGCGCCCATACTGTCGTTTTCCGCACAGGACTTTGCCGAGCCGGAGGTCGGCTCGCCGTTTGCGGCCAAACTGACTGGCGACAATCGCATGGTCGAAACGAAGGAGGCGGATGATTCGCTCGAAGACAATCCCAGCTGGGCGAAGTACACCGCTCCCGTCGCCAAGAAGCGCACGTTGCTGAGCGCGAAGCCTACTGGAACCGACGGTACAGGTTATACGCCATACGTCGCGCCGTTGCTGGGCGCTACATGGAATCAGACCGCCCCCTTCAACGATCTCTCGCCCTATGACTATTTCTGCGGATGCATGGCGACCGCGGCCGGACAGGAACTTCGCTATTGGCGCTGGCCCTACAGGTATGAGAAATTCCGCCAGTCAACACATGGTGTAAGGGACGCACAGTTCAACTACAGCGATTTCGTCATCCGTCCTAATGGGCTAGTGCCGTTCAATTGGGACAAGGTGGTAGCTTCTGCCCCGAATCCGGCTTCTACTCCATGGGCGGCCGACAAAGAGGCTACCTACAATACAGCATGGCTCTCTTTGTGGGCGCAGTCCTTGACGGGCATGGGCTACAAGCCGGGCGGCTCCGGCGGTACGCGGCAGCTCGCAGGCACGGCAGAAGATTACTGGTACGAAAAGGGCAAGGGCTATACATACTGGAACGACGGCTACGAAGCTCTCTGGGCAGCCGTCAAAGCGGATCTCGACTGGGGTTCGCCGATTCAGATCAACACCGCTGCCCACCAGATGGTCATCGACGGCTACGCCGTGGAGAATAACGGAACGGAAGAAGAGGTCGATTGGATAAACCTCAACCTCGGCTATGGCAACGCGGTATATTGGGAGAACCTCAAGACAGCTGTTACCGAAGGCACGTATTCTGGTGTTCTTGCATCCTTCCAGACGGGATTCCGTCCGCAGAAGATCGTGCAGTTCGAGCCCGTTCCCAAGGTAAGCGGCACTTCGCTCACGCTCGCCTGGCACATCGCGCCTTGCTACACGAACAGAATCAGCGGATTCTATATCCAGACATCAAAGGACGGCAGTAACGCCGGTGCCGGAATGATTCCGTCTCTTGGCGATACGACTGAAAGATACACCTACGCTGCAACTGATCTTGTAGCTGGAAGCGAATATACCTTCACAGTCACGCCGTTAATGAATGAAGGCGAAGGAACTGGCCGCCCCAACTCAGTGGCGACGACAATCGGAACGCCCCAGCCCGCGCCCGTCGCCTGCGGAATCGAACTTCTTCAGCAGGACATCTTCATCGAGTGCGCATATGGTAGCGTCAACAAGATCGATTTGACCTGCTCCGAATCTACGATGGAAGTTGTGCCGTATTCGAGCCATCTGACGATTTTGCCTGACAACAAGCTGAGCGTGACGAAAGTCGGCAATGTCTTTACCGTCAATGTCGATGCCACGGCGATGGATCCTAAGTGGTCAGGCGAAATGCTCGTTCTTACGCTCGTTGCCAAAAATGCAGATGGCACGGAAGCGTACAAGAACCTGATGCTCCGCTTCAACTCCATGCGCAACGTGCTGGGCGGTACGTTCGAGATTGTCGAGTCTTCCGCCACATCCCCCGTGTGGTTCGCCGGCGGCACCACGACGACGCTCGACGCCAAGGGGCAGACCGTCACTTTCGCGTCCGACGCGGTCAACGGCACGGGCACTATCACCTTGGCAGATTCGGTCGGCAACGGCTCCTTCACATTCCAGGGTCTGGACGGTTTCACCGGAACTCTCAAGTGGGCGCCGTCCGTCGCCGTTAATCTCCCGGCCGACATGTCTGGCTTCGCCGGGACGCTCAACTTCGATTCGTACGCCTCCACCTACCGCCTTGCGAGAAGCCTAGGCAGCAAGGCCAAGGTGTATATCGGCGGTACTACGCAGCTTTACATCGACAACAGCACGACGATTGACGCGGCGATTACAGGCGGCGGCTACATTATGGTTGTCGGCAGCGCGCCGACGTTCGGCAATCTCAGTGGTTTTACGGGACACATCAGCCTCGGAGATTTCGATTATTCGGGAACTGTGACCATCCCGGCCGGACAGGAAAAGGGCGTAGTCATTGACAACGGCACCGTGAATCTGATTCTCTCAAAGGCGCAGGTCTCATACGGATATTCCACGACGGAGATCACGATGCAGGGCTGGGGATCGGTCGTCTTCAAGGACGAGTCCGGGAATGTGTTGCAAAGCTGGAACATCAGCCAGCCAACATATTCCATTGCCTCCACCGCAAATACGTGGACGCCAGATCCAAACACTGGAACAGGCAATTTCTGGGATGCCGCAAGGTGGTCGCAGGGCTTGCCGAATACGGGCGACTACGTGATCTTCAACGACACGGTAGGCGATACGGAGATGACGCTCGACCTTTCTGCCGACTTCAATCTTGGTTCTGTGCTCGTCACGGGAACGAAGCTGAAGATTTCGGAGGCGACGGGATCGGCTACGCTTTCCGTGGATACGTTCAGGAATACCGCGATCGCGGCAATCGCGACGTTGAAGTGCGCGCCGACGACGGTTGTGCCGGAGGGTAACCTGCGGTTGCTAAACGGTCTTGGAATCAGCTGCGACGTCGATAGTTCTCTTGCCGGCAACATGAAGTACTATTATGATGACACATTGCCCGCCATGTATTTTGCAGACATCTGGAAGGGCGCTGTGGTGTTCACTGGCTATGCGGCAGCCGGACTTGATTTGAGCTACTGGGCCAATAACGATTCCGTCGTGCGGCTCAACGGCGTGGCCGGCTATTTGAAGCCCAACACGGCATTCCCCTACACGGTTGAACTCATTGACAACGGCGAGGCCGCGGCGCTCAACTGGAGCAACGGTTCCAGCGGTGCGCAATCCACCTTCAGCAAATTGACCGGCACGGGCACGTTCCAGACGACCGCTGGCGGCGGAAACAACGAGAAGGTCCTCATAAAGGACGTTTCCGGCTTTACAGGTTCTTTCAACCTCGCGGCGAAGAACGTGGCGATCGCCGATGCGATGCCGGATGACGCGACTGGAAGCAACGGCAGGCTTTATGTCGAGAAGGAAGTCGAAATCTCCGCAGGGAAGGGATGGGCAGCAAACGGTGGACTTTATCTTGGCGATGGAGCCGACCTCGCGGTAAGCGGCGCATTTGCGACTGGCTCGACCATCAATACGTACGGAGCAGGGGCGGTGCTGACGATCGAGGACGGTGGAAGCGTAAAGGTTAATGGTGCGATATCCGGAGACAACGCGCCGACATTGAACTTCAAGGGCGGCATGTATCAAATCACCCAAAGCATAAGAGAGACAAAGACAGTCAATTTCTGCGCGGCAAGCGGCAAGCGCACTGTCGTCGATGCCAATGGTTACACGCTTACGCTCGGGCCTAATGTGTTCTCTGGTTTTGGCGATGTGTACCTCACCTCGTCCAAGACAGGCGGTAAGATAGTTGTCGAAGGGATCTCTGCCGACTACACAGGCACGATCTACTGCGACATTTCGTGTGAAGTATCGTTTGGCGACCTCTCCAAGGCGACCAACTGCAATATCAATGTTTCAGACGTCATCCTTTCGCGCAGTTCCAGCGATGTCGGCAACCTCACCGTCGGCCTTGGCGCTTCGCTTGATGTGACCGTCACGAAGGACAACCAGATCAATGGCTGCACCATTGACAGCGTTACGCTAAACGATGGCGCGACAATGGTGCTCAAGGACAAGACTGGGCAGGTGCTTGAAACCTTTACGGCAGAGGATGCCGTGGATGGCAAGTATGTCCTCGCGGCAGATCCTTCCATTACAGCCGAGTATCTGCTTGACTACGAATTCAACGGGAATATGAATTCTGTCGGAACCGACACTACCGGACTCAGCATTTGGAATGGAACGGCGTCCTACGATTCCAAGTCCGAGAAGATCTACATGAGGTGCAAGCCGTATATCAACAAGACGTTTGCAATGCCGGATGACGAATGGTCAGTATTCATGCGGTGCACATTGCCCGCAGCAAACAGTGCGAACCCCACTATGATGCTCATGTTCGGAAAGAACGGCGGAAATGTTTTCGGGTTGGTCGCGGGCACTGGCGAAAACACCGTTGCACTTGCCAGCAAGGACAGTCTCATCGGCGAAGCTGTTCAGGTAAGCGATGCGACGACAAAGCAGCACGTCTATGCGATTGTCAAGACGGCAAGCAGGGTTCGCCTCTATGTCGATGGCGTGCTAAAGGTCGATGAATCGGCAACCGTGTCCGTATCCAAGGAATTCCAGTTCGGATCTGTCAAGAACGGCAACAATACTTCGTACCGCTCATCGACTACATGAGGTTCTACGACTTCGCCGTCGGCCAGTCGATTATCGATGAAGAGACGGTGCTTGACGACGACCCGGAATATGCCGGCCCTGCGCCAATAGCGGTTTGGGTCGCTGGCGAGTTTGATGACGACAGGAGCGCCCATGCCGGTCTTGAGGTTTCGCTGAACGGCAACACGACAAACGCGCTGGGGCAGATCGTCATCGGGGGCGCCACTACGCTCGGCGCGACGATCGCGCTTCCGGCTGCGGCACATCAGAAGATGACGATGCTAGTGCAGTATTCAATGCCGTCCGGCGGAGCGCCTGCGGCGAATTCCGTCCCTGCGTCGATGTTCTCGTCGTACGATCTTGGTGCGCTTGCCGCTTCTGGCTCTTCTGCGCTTGAGGGATATTGGTATACTGGTTCGGCAGTAAGTGCAGGAGGAAACTATCCATTCTCCAATCCAGCGCAGACGATCCCGCAGGAGGGCTACATCCTCATCTCCACCTGGGCGACAAATGCGAACCCGAACGATCACGGCACTGCCGTTTACACGGGCGAGACGCTTTCGGCGCTTTCTGGCGGCGAGAAAACGAGCCTTCGTTTCACGGGGGCCGACCACTACATCACATCTGTTGGCGTCGGTGGGCCGACAGTCGCCGGTGCCGTGCCTTGGGCGGGTATGGTCGTCAAGAGCGTCGCTCTCTTCGACGAATGGGTTACCCCGTCCGATCTCGCCAACTACAAGTTCCCTGCGCAGGGCGCGGTGCGGCCGGTCGATCCAGACCGCTATGCGATCGAGCCCGTCGTCTCGTGGGTCAACGACTTCAAGACGACGGAGAAGGGCGACTACACGCTCTCCGTCAGCGGCACGACTGCCGCGAAGGACGACACCTTCGGCGGCACTCTCACCATCGGCGACGCCGCGGCGGTGGTGGATGTCCGCAATGGCGCGAACGGCGGCAATTTGACGGTTCTCGTCAAGTACCGTGCGACACCTGCGACCGTGAACGCGCCAGTCGTCACGTTTGGCGAGACGTTGAGCAATTCCGTCAAGATTGACGTCGGCGCCTATACGCAGTCCGCAAGGACGCTTGCCGTGAACCGCAGCTGGAACGGCGGCAACAACAAGTGGGTGGCACTGAATACTGCTGCTTCGCTTAACGAGGGTGAGGGCTATCTCCTCTGCGCCCGCAAGAGTAACGATATGCTTGTCTATGTGGGCGATTCGCTTGACAATATGGCAGGTGGTTCCACTGCCGCACCTGGTGACATTACATTCACATGCGATCTCATTCAGGCAATCGGCATAGGCGGGCCTTCAGGTTTGCCAAACGCAGATTTGGCATGGTCTCCTTTCACGGGCTTCGTGGTCGAGAAGGTCGTGGTCTTCAACGGCTACTACACGCCGGCTGATTTGACTAGCTTTAATGTCAAGGCTGGAGAGACCAAGAGTTTCACTGCGGGCGAGACCGAAGAATATCCAACTATCGGCACGCTTTCCTCCTCCGGCACGATTAAGATCGCCAACGCCGCCGAGCTGACCGAAGGTACATATACGCTCGCGACTTGGACGACGCCACAGATAATGTCTTCAGGATATGGACGTGTCGGCACGCTGACTGCCGAGGGGCTTCACTCCGGCCTTACGGCAGAGCTTGTCTATGGCGTGAAGGCGATATACCTAAGAGTCTATGATGCGGCAGCGTTTGCTGCGCGTCCGAAGTTCAAGATCATGCCTTACGGCGACTCTATAACTGAGGGATTCAACTTAGGCGACTCAAAGGCGAACTACCGCGTCCTGCTTGGGCAAAAGCTCTCCATGCTCGGATACAATGTCGAGATGGTGGGGTGCTACAACAAGATTCAGTCGCGCTACGGCACGGACACGTTCTTTGACGCCATCGATCCTTCCGGCGCAGTTGCCACGAACATCTGGCAGTGGCATTCCGCGAAACACGGAGCGACGCTCGGCGTAACGGCGCTTACAAGCTGGCAGCGCAGTGCGCTTACGGAGAACGTCGATACTATCAGCGCAATGGCGGGCAAGCCCGATGTCGTGTTGCTTCTTGGCGGCATCAACGACCTCTCGCCGGGGTATGACGCTCCGGCAACTGTGTTCGGCAACTGGACAAACGTCGTGTCGCGGCTCGTAAAGAACTTGCCCGACACCAGAATTGTCGTCACGACTACGCTTCACGCTGGTCCTGGTCGTACGGATTCGCTCAATACGAACGCCGACAATTTCAACGCGCTTGTCAAGGACTGCATCAACAACATGCCCGCTGCATGGTCCGGTCACGTCTATTTCGTCGATTTGTGCAATGCGGTCAAGAGTGCGGAAACAGGCGTGATCTCAAGCGACAACCTGCATCCGGATTGGTTGGGCGACGACCAGATGGCGGAAGGGTGGCTCTCGGTAATCACCAATCTCTATCCGTCGGCCGACGGCGTGTTCCCGTCTTCGACGCCGCTACCTTCCGTGTCCGATAGCGAGCTCGGCGCGGCGGCGAAGAGCGAGCTTGACGATTACAGGAATGGTTACAAGCTCTGCCGCACGATAACTCCGACTGGCAACATCGATACGTCGAATCCGTATTCTGCGGCAGGCGACGGCGCAACGAATGACATTGAAAGGGTAGCATATTTTGTCGAGTATGTCCGTGCCGACAACAACGCCCACAAGTGGGTATGGGTCGATATGGACGCGTTTGGCGATTGCGACCTCGCGTCCGTCGGCTTGCCGGCGGCAAACCGCCAACAGGTCGTAACGAAGCTGCACGTCAAGTCAAACCACAACGGCATTGACGATGTCGCGGCGAATGACGATACGGTTTCTGGCTGGATCGAGTTCTCGCCGTACGACTACACCGGGAATTCCTCCGGCGTTGACGGTGCGCCGTTGCGCCATGGCGCGGCGACAGGGAATTTCACGATGTTCGACTGGGACGACACGCTCTTGTCGAGTGGCAGCATGGGCTCTATGCAGGTGTTCCGCAAGGCGACACCGTCCGGAAGGTCTGCGCAGGTCCTGTTTGCCTACAACAACTGGCGCTCTTCGACAAGCGAGGCTGAGTTCGGCATTGGCAACTTTGCCCAGCACTTCTGGGGAGGCGCGCAGACGCTTGACTACACTTACACCAAGGGACTTGCCAAGATGAACGCCTCCGTCTATTCGGTCAAGCGCATCGAGATTTGGACGAAGGCGGCGGTTGGCGAAAAGGCAACGACGACAACGGGTTTCCCTGTCCCGTATTCGTGGATCGAGGCGTGCTTCCCCGGCATCGAAGGCCAGCCCGACGCGATGTACGAAACGATGGCCAAGTCGGCTGGCGACAACGGCTACTCGTATTGGGAAAGCTATGTGCTTGGCCTTGAGCCGACAAACGAGACGAGCAAGTTCGTGGCGACGATTCGCATGGACGGCACGACGCCAGTCGTCGGGTATTCGCCGACGAACGAAGTGTTGAAGGCGAGTGGAGCGATCGAGTACATCCTTCAGGGCAAGCCCGCGCTTACGAACGGCTGGCAGAATGTCGAGTTCGACGCGCCCGGCGACACCAACCGCTTCTTCCGCGTAAAGGTGACTTGGTAAGCATGACATTCGTCCTTTCACTTCTGCCGATTGCGGTTCTTGTCGCGGCGCTTGTCGTCGTGAAGGCGCCTGCATGGAAGGCGGCTCTTGCCGCGCTTTTGGTTGGGGCCGCCGAGGCGCTTTTCTGGCGGGGAATGTCGGCAGGGGAATTTGCCGGATGTGCGGCACAGGGCGTCTCGACCGGCTTGTTCCCGATAGGGCTTGTCATATTTGCCGCGCTTTTCACATACGCGATAACGGAGACATCGGGGGCGATCGCCGACATCAAAGGCGGGCTTTGTTCGCTGTCCTCCAACAGCCGCTTTCTCGCGCTACTCGTCGCGTGGGGCTTCGGGAACTTCATGGAGGGAATGGCCGGCTTCGGCACTGCCGTCGCGATTCCATGCGCGATCCTCGTCGGCGTCGGCTTTGATCCCGCAAGGGCGGTCCTCTGCTGTCTCGTCGCGAATTCGACGCCCACCGCCTTTGGCTCCGTTGGAGTGCCGACGAGCGTCCTTGCGAGCGAGACGGGGCTTGACGTAGGCGTGCTGACTTCCTCCATCGTGTTGCTGCAGCTGGCGGTGACGGCGCTTCTGCCGTTTTTCGTTCTTGTCGCGGCGGACGGATGGCGCGCTCTGCGCGAATGCTGGAAGCTCGCGCTTGGCGCTTCAATCGCGTTTGTAGTGCCATGGTGCCTTGCGGCGAGGTTCACTGGGTGCGAACTTCCCGACATCGTGGGCGGAATCACCGTCATGGCGCTTTTCGCCTTCCTCGGCAAGCGCGGCGAAACGAATGTGCGCCGACAGCTTTGGGCGTGGATGCCGTTTGCCTTTGTCGTCGTTGCGCTTGGCGCCGTTTCCATGATGCCGGCGGAATGGAAGCCGTCGCCTGGGCTCGTTGTTCTTGCAGCTGGTGCTCTTGGCGGACTATGCCAGGGAGTGGGACCTTTGCGACTTCTCGGCGTCGCGGCGAAGACCGCGAAACGCTATGCCCTCGCTGTGCTGACGATCTGCACGGTGCTTGCGCTTGCGAAGACGATGGTCGCGGCGGGCTTGACGCGGAATCTTGCCGAAGGACTTGTCTCCGCGACGGGCGGGGGATATGCAGCGGTCTCAGGAATTGTCGGGGCGCTTGGCGGCTTTGTCACCGGCTCAGGCACGAGCACGAATGTCCTTTTCGGCGCGTTGCAGGCATCCGTCGGATCGTCAGACGCAGAGCGGCTTCTATTTGCCGCGGCGAACGTCATGGGTGCGGGAATCGGGAAGATGGTTTGCCCGCAGTCTATCGTGCTCGGATGCGCGGCGGCCGGGCTTGCCGGCCGTGAAAGCGAAGTGATGAAGCGCGCATTCCCGTTTTTCGTCGCCGTCTTGTCGCTTGCCTGCGCCGTAGCTTTCTCATTCAAGTTTTTTGACATCATAGGGAGGACACTACAATGAACATGCAGATGAAACACTTCGCTTCCGCCGCATTGGTTCTCTTTGCGGCGTTGACAGCGCATTCGTCCGACGCGGTAAAGGTCGCATGTATCGGCGACTCGATAACGTACGGACTTGGGCTTGCCGACCGCGCGAAAGAGTCGTACCCGGCGCAGCTCCAGAAGATGCTCGAGGAATACGAGCCAGGCAAGTACGAGGTTCGCAACTTCGGCAACTCCGGACGCGGCATCTACCTCGACTCGATGCGCGGCAACGAGAAGCGTGGCTTCCGCTACATGCCCGAGCACAAGGCGGCGCTTGAATGGAAGCCGGATATCGTCATATGCAACCTCGGCATAAATGACAACGGCGAGTATATCAAGGAATACACGGGCGGCCGCAAGCGCGGACAGTTTGAAAGCGACTACCTCGCGCTCCTTGAGGATTACCGCAAGGCGAATCCAAAGGTGAAATTCGCCATTTGGACGAAGCTCTCGCCGCTCGCGGAAGGGCAGAAGTTCTACCGCAGTCCCGAGCCGTTTCTGATGCAGGCCGACCTTGAGGCGGTTGCGAAGAAGATGGACGCCGTCTGCATCGACATGCAGGAGCCGCTTCGCGAGAAGATGGATGAGATCTTCGCCCGCGACAAGATCCACCCGAATGCCGAAGGTGCGCACATCATAGCAGAGCTGACTTTTGCGAAACTGTTCATCAAGCAATTTCCGTGCGCGCTTATCCCGGATATCGACAGCTTAGTAAGTCTACCGCGCCAGGTTGAGGACGTGCCGCACGAAGTCTGGCTTTGCGTGGGGCAGTCGAATATGCAGAAGGGTTGGAACGAGTTCAACGCTACACCGCAGGAGAAGGAGCGCGTGAATGGTGAGATGGCGCGGCTTGCGAAGTGCGAAATATACTTCTGGGACTTCAACGACGGCAAGTGGAGGCAGCTTACGCCAAAGAACGCGCTTCGCAAGAGCGCATTCGGTGTTTCGTTCGCGATCCGTCGCGCCGAGGCTACGGGCAAGGTAATCGGCATGCTCTATGTCGCGGCTGGTGGCGCACCTACGGAATCGTTCCTCTCCGAGCAGACGATGTGCGCTATGGGCAAGGATGGCAAACCTCTTTATCCGCATCTTGCCGCGATTGCGACGAATCGCCATCGCCTCGACCAGAACAAGGACTTCCCATGCGCGTGGGTCGCGCGCGAGTATCCGCGCCGCAGGACGAACAGGGAAGAGGCCTGCTGGTGGCCCGTGCTGGTACCAAGGCGAGTCGAACGCGACGACATGCGTTGCGCCCGACAAGCCGACAGACCGCGACTACCAGCTCGAAACGCTTCGCGCCCTCGTCTCGGAGCTGCGCGGCGACAAGAAAATTCCGTTCGTCATGATGGGGCTTCCGAAGATGAACCGTCCGTGGGAGCAGTATCGTGCCGTACAGCGCGAGGTCTGCGACGAGACTGGCGCGATTTTCGTAGACACCTTCGCGGCGGGACTGGGCGAGATGAACGACGTCCATCCGCGCGACAAGACCGTGTTTGCCGACCTCGCCGCAAAAGCGGTTCCCAAATGATCGAGTTTTTCGATACACACGCCCACTTCGAGGGGACGCGCGGCGAATCTGCCGCGGCTGTTGAGCGTGCCAAGGCCGCTGGAGTGACGCGCATAATGGCCGTCGGCGGGAGTGAGTTTCTTAACGCTGGAACGGAGGGCTTCGAGTATCGCGCGATCGGCTGGGATCGCGACCAGGCGGGGAAGGAGCTCCCCGCGCTCGACTACACCGGCGTCGCCGCCGTAGGGGAGATAGGGCTCGACTACCACTATTCGCCCGAGACGCGCGACGCGCAGTGCGAACTTTTCGCGCGGCAGCTCGATCTCGCGAACATGTTTGGCCTCCCCGTCGTCATCCACACACGCGACGCGGACGACGATACGCTCGGCATCCTGCGCGAGATTCCGTCGAAGGGGATAATCCACTGCTTCACCGGCTCGCCCACGTTTTGCCGTGCGCTTCTCGACCTCGGGTTCTACATTTCCATTTCCGGCATAGTGACGTTTCGCGCGGCCGAGAATGTCCGCGAATCGGCTCGAATCGTGCCGGACGGCCGACTCCTCATAGAGACGGATTCGCCATTCCTCGCGCCCGTTCCGATGCGCGGCAATCCAAACGAACCTGCGTTTCTCGTCCATACGGCGCGGTTTCTCGCCGATTTGCGCGGGATGCCGCTTGAAGATCTTGCCGCCCTGACAACCCGGAACGCACTTTCAATTCTCGGCGGAATTAGGTAAAATATCCTGTAACTCATAAAGGAGAACTGTCGGAATGAACAAGCTATCGTTTCTGGCTCTTGCCGCCATTATGGCCGGCTGCTGCTGCAACATCGATGACGTTAAGCCCTTTGGCACGACGAAATTCGGGGAGAAGGCATCCCTCTACACCTTGAAGAGCCCCGATGGCCTTACGCTAGAGATCACCGACTTTGGCGGCCGCCTCGTCCGCTGCTGGGCACCTGACCGCGAGGGGAAGCTTGCGGACGTCACGCTCGGCTGGAACACCGTCGGGGAATACGAGACGCTCGGCTTCTCGATGGGCACGCTCATCGGTCGCTACGGCAACCGCATCGCCGACGGCAAGTTCACGCTTGACGGCAAGGTGTGGCAGCTTCCGATCAACGAGACTAACCCCGTGCCGCGTCACTGCAATCTCCACGGTGGCCCCGACGGCTGGGATGCCAAGGTCTGGAAGGCGTCGGAGTACGACGGGAAGCGCCTTGTGCTGACGCTCGTCTCGCCCGACGGCGACATGGGCTTCCCTGGCACGGTCACGATGAAGGTCACCTACACCGTCCTTCCTCAAAACATCTGGCGCATCGAGTACGAGGCGACGACGGACAAGCCGACGGTCATCAATCCGACGCATCATTCCTACTGGAACCTCGCCGGCGAGGCAAGCGGCAACGTCCTCGACCAGCTTCTCGTGGTCAACGCCGACAAGTATACGCAAACCGACGCCGGGCTCATCCCGACGGTGGACGCGGCGGTTGACGGCACCGGCTTCGACTTCCGCAAGGCGCGCCCGATCGGCTCGATGGCTGAATGGATGGCGGCGCAGGAGAGCCTGAAGCCAATGGACAACTGGTACGACCACAACTTTGTCCTGAACGGCAAGGGCAGCAAGCTTGCCGCCGAAATGAGCGACCCCAAGTCTGGCCGCGTCCTCGAGGTTTGGACGACGGAACCATGCATGCAGATGTATGGCGCGCAGAACATGACGACCAAGCTCCCTGCGAAGGAGAAGGGGAAGAACCTTTGCCAGTTCGCGGGCGTCGCGCTTGAGACGCAGCACTATCCCGACTCGCCCAACCATCCCGAATTTCCATCGACCGTCCTGCGCCCTGGGGAAACCTTCCGTAGCACGACGGAGTATCGCTTCAAGACCCGCTAACCTGGTGTACAAGGAGATCGTCGCATGAAGAAAATCGCATTTGCCGGAATTTGCTCTGCAGTCTTTGTCCTTTCGGTTCAGGCCATCCCCAGCGATGCCCGCCGAGAAGAGGCGGCCCGCCAGGCCGACGGACTCATCGAGAAGATGACGCCCGAGGAGCGCCTCGGGCAGCTCATGATGGACTCGCCGGCGATCAAGCGTCTCGGCATCCACAAGTACCATTGGTGGAACGAGGCGCTGCACGGCATCGCGCGGTCTGGCCTCGCCACCGTGTTCCCGCAGTCCATGGGCGCGGCGGCCTCTTTCGACAAGAACCTCATGAAGAAGGTCGGCGACATCGTTTCGACCGAGGCGCGCGCAAAGTACAACCTCTTCACGGCGAAAGACGACCGTCGCATCTACCGGGGGCTTACGGTATGGAGCCCGAACGTCAACATGTTCCGCGATCCGCGCTGGGGGCGCGGCCAGGAGACCTACGGCGAAGACCCGTACTTGAGCGGCGTCATGGGTTCGGCCTATACGCGGGGGCTTCAGGGCGACGATCCGAAATACCTCAAGCTCTCGGCATGCGCCAAGCACTTCGCCGTCCACTCGGGCCCCGAGAACCTTCGCCACGGCTTCAGCGCGAACGTTTCGCCGCGTGATTTGAACGAGTACTACCTTGCCGCGTTCAGGATGCTCGTCTGCCAGGCGAAGGTCGAGAGCGTGATGGGCGCGTATAGCGCGATCAACGGCGTTCCGTGCTGCATGAACAAGTGGCTTTTGACCGATCTTCTTCGCGGGGAATGGGGCTTCAAGGGCCATGTCGTGAGCGACGTAGGCGCGGTTTGCGACATCTACAAGGGCCACAAGGCCGTTAAGGACGCGGCCTTGGCTTCGCGTGCCACGATTGCCGCTGGCCTTGACCTCTGCTCCGAGGATACGTATTCGGCGCTAAAGGACGAGGTCGCTTCCGGTGCCTTCAAGTCCGAGTGGCTTGTCAAGCCCCTGCGTCATCTCTACACGACGCGCGCTCTCCTCGGTCAGTTCGACCCCAAGGGATCGACGCCCTGGGACAATCTCGGCGCCGAGTCCATCGCGACCGAGGGGCATCGCAAGGTCGCGCTCAAGATGGCGGAGGAATCTCTCGTGCTCGTTCACAACGACGGCTTGCTGCCTCTCGACGCTTCGAAGCTCGTGTGCGTCGGCGTTGGCGGCCCTCGCGCGCAGGACGAAGTCGCGCTGCTCGGCAACTACTGCGGCTACACAGACAAACCATCGTCCGTCCTCGCTGGTGTTCTCTCCGTTGCGGGGCCGGGCCTTCGCGTCACGGCTGATCCTGAGCTCTGGGACAGCGACGTGCTCGTCTTGTGCCTCGGCATCACGGCCGACGACGAAGGCGAGGAGGGGAGCAGCGTGAACAACGCGGGCGCCGACAGGTTCCAGTACGGGATTCCCGACGGACAGCTCAAGTATCTTGCGGAGCAGCGCAAGAAGCACAAGAACGCGAAGATTGTGTCCGTCGTCTTCGGCTGCAGTCCGTTCGACCTTGCGCCTGTCGTGAAGCTCTCCGACGCCGTCCTCGTCGTGTGGTATCCGGGCGAGCGCGGCGGCGAGGCGATAGCTCGCACGATTTTCGGCCTGAACAACCCTGCCGGCCGTCTCCCGATTACGTATCCGAAGTCATACGAAGACCTTCCCGACTTCAAGGACTACTCGCTCGCTGGTCGTACCTACCTCTATGCGACGAAGGAGCCCCTCTATCCGTTCGGCTACGGTCTTTCCTATACGACGTTCTCCTACTCCAATCCGCGTGTCGAGTCGAAGGGCGCGAAGGTCGTTTCGGTTGACGTGACGAATACCGGCAAGCTCGAGGGCGACGAGGTCGTGCAGGCATACGTGCGCGCTCCCGCCGCGGCTGGCGACCGCCGTCTCCACCACCTTGAGGGCTTCGAGCGCGTCACGCTCAAGCCCGGCGAGACGAAGACGGTGTCGATCGAACTCCCGAAGTCCGCGTTCTTCGTATATGGCGAAGACGGCAAGCCCGCTGTTCCTGCGGGCGAGTCGATCGTTTTCCTTGGCGGCGGTCAGCCCGGCTTTGCTGAAACGGTTTCCGTAAAGGTCTCGCAGTGAAGTTGCGCAATCTCGCTTTTCTCGCGGCTCTCGTGTTCGCCGCCACGTCGCTTTCCCAGGCGAGCGCCGAGACGAACATAGTCAACGGCCAGATGTGGGTGTGCGAAGACGGCGTATGCCGCCTCGTTGGCGATGCGCCAGCCGATTTTCTTGCGAGCCTTGCGCCGTCTGCGTCTGTCCCCGAACAGGCGACGCGCATGCTGCTTGGCTATCGGGAAGTCGACGAGTTCCTCGCGTTCCTCTCGCCGGAAGCGACGTCTGGCGATGCAGAAGGCGGTGCGCTTGCGACGTTCACGTGGCTTTCGCTTGTCATCGTCCTTTTCGGCGGCCTCGCCATGAACCTTACGCCGTGCGTCCTGCCGATGATCCCCGTCAACTTGATCGTCATCGGCAAGTCGCCGGCGCGCGGTGCCGTCTACGGCCTCGGCATGGCGCTCGCCTACGGCGTTCTTGGTGTTCTTGCCGCGGTCGGCGGCATGGCGTTCGGGACGATCCAGTCGAACCCCTGGTTCAACGTCTTTGTCGCGCTCGTTTTCGTCGCGCTTGGAGCTTCTCTCTTCGGATTCTTCTCAATAGACTTCTCGCGCTTCCGCTCTGGAGTCGTGAAGCCCGACGCCTCGCGCGCAGGTCTCGCCGTTCCTTTCTTCCTCGGTGCGCTCTCGGCAGTCCTCGCTGGCGCCTGCGTCGCTCCGATTCTCGTCTCCGTTCTCGTCCTGACCGCGCGGCTCTACGCGGAAGGCAACGCAATCGCTCTCGCGCTTCCGTTTGTCCTCGGGCTTGGCATGGCTCTCCCGTGGCCGTTCCTTGGCGCTGGAATGAAGGTTCTCCCCAAGCCCGGCGCGTGGATGAAGCACGTGAACCGCGTTTTCGCTGTTGTCGTCCTTGTCTTTGCCGCGTACTACGGCTATCTCGCATGGAAGGGGTGGACGCGCGGCACATCCACCGCGCCCAAGTCCGACGGAATCCCCGGCGCGGTCGAGGCGACGCCTGACACTTTCGAGGACGTCTTTGCGGAGGCGGAGGAGAAGGGCAAGCCGATCCTCGTCGACTGCTGGGCGACATGGTGCAAGAACTGCTCCGCGATGGAACGCACGACGCTCGCCGACAAGCGTGTTCGCGAAGCGCTCGCTGGCTACACTGTCATTCGGCTACAGGCCGACGACCTGAAGGGCTTTAAGGAGCTCGAGCCGTTCAAGGACGTGCAGGGGCTTCCCACCTACGCCATATTCGAAATTTCAGAAACAGGAAAGGACACTAAAAAATGAACAGAACTACACTCGCTGCGCTCGTCGTGCTCTCGGCGCTTTCTCTCAATGCCGCGAACTGGCAGGGGCTTGAGGACTCGAACTACTACAGTGGTCCGAAGATCTCCGCGGCCGACCTTGCCGGCAAGGTCGTGATGGTCGACCAGTGGGGTATCAACTGCCCGCCGTGTCGCGCGCTTCTTCCTGCGATGCAGAAGCTCTGGAACGCCAACAAGTCGAAGCCGTTCATGCTCATCGGCTCGCATTGCCAGGGACGCAACCCCGCGAAAGTGAAAGAACTTGTCGACGCGAACAAGCTCACGTACCCGATTTATGAATGGGCGGGGCTCGCGGATCCCCCGTCCAGCGGCGGCGGGCTCCCGTTCATGTATGTCGTCGACCATCGCGGGAAGGTCGTCTATTCCGGGCGCAATCACGACGAGGCCGAGGCGGCGGTGCAGAAGGCGATTGCGGCCATCGGCGCGATGCCGACCCTCTGCGGCGGAGTCGCGCTCCAGGCGTTCAAGTCGATGGAAAAGGGCCTCGTCCTTGGAAAGTCCGTCAAGGCACAGGTCAAGCAGCTCAACGCGGCGGTGAAGAAGGGCGAGGCGAAGAGCGCGACGGCCGTCCAGCAGAAGCAGGCCGAGGAGGCGAAGGCGATTCTCGCGGCGATAGAAGAGGCGAAGACCGATGTC
This sequence comes from uncultured bacterium, assembly GCA_902780865.1. Taxonomy (GTDB): domain Bacteria; phylum Verrucomicrobiota; class Kiritimatiellia; order RFP12; family UBA1067; genus UBA1067. The sequence goes on along the minus strand of CACZHC010000051.1, from coordinate 3,463 downwards.
AAGAACGAGATCGAGTCTAAGCGCGAGTCCGACCCCGAGGAGGCCTACAAGCTTGCAAAGGCGTATGTTGCGACCTTCCCGGCGGAAGGCGCGGAACTCAAGTCGCAGCTTCCAGACATGGCTGCCAAGGTCAAGGAGCGCAAGGCGGCAAAATAGGCTCTACTTGCCATTATGCGCTGATTGCGGTATAATGTTCGCCAACAGATGACAAGCAACGACGAGTATGTGATTCAGATTCTGGTCGAGAGGGGCTTCTTGACCCAAGACCAGGTGGATGCGGCCGCGAAGTCGATGAAGGCCGAGAACGAGACGACTCTTGACGTCCTCGTCTCGGGCGGCACGATTGGCGAGGACGAGGTTCTCGGCACGGTCGCCGACCAGTTCGGGCTAAAGTACTGCCACGTAAATGCCGACGCGATCAATCCCGAAGTGGTCAAGACGATCCCCGCCGACATTGCGAAGAAGTATGGAGTAGTGCCGGTTGTCGCCGACGAGGACTCTATCACGGTCGCGCTCTCCGACCCGATGGGCTATGACGCCGTCGATTCGCTTCGTTACGTCCTGCACGGACTCGACGTCCAGGCGGTCATAGCGCCGCGCGCCGAGGTGAACGCAGCCATGGCGAAGATCTACGCCGACGACGAGAACGCCGACGTTCAGACGCGTGGCGAGGACGACGGCTCGGCAGGCGACGAAGCTGGCGACGATTCCGCGGTCATCAAGCTCGCCAACCTCATCATCACGACGGCGATCAAGATGAAGGCCTCCGATATCCACATCGAGCCGATGGAGAAGGAGTTTCGCGTCCGCTACCGCATCGACGGCGCGCTCCGCAAGATGGACTCGCCGCCGAAGCGACTGCAGGGCGCAATCATCTCGCGCATCAAGATCATGTCGAAGATGAAGATCTCGGAAAAGCGCATCCCGCAGGACGGCCGTATCCAGATCACCGTTGGCGGCAAGGACCTCGACCTTCGCGTTTCGTCGGTGCCGACGAACCACGGCGAGTCGATCGTCATGCGAATCCTCGACAAGACGAACCTCTCTCTCGGTCTCCCGCAGCTCGGCTTCCTGACCGACGACCAGGCGACGTTCGAGCGCCTCATCAAGCTTCCTGACGGCGTCGTGCTCGTTACCGGGCCTACGGGCTCAGGAAAGACGACTACGCTTTACGCCTGTCTTGGGCAGATCAACACTCCGGACAAGAAGCTCATCACGGTCGAAGACCCTGTCGAATACCAGATGTCGGGCATCAACCAGGTGCAGGTCAACAAGGATGTCGGCCTCGACTTCTCGGCGGCTCTCCGCTCGATCCTCCGTCAGGCGCCGAACATCGTCATGATCGGCGAGATTCGTGACGCCGAGACCGCTGACATCGCGATGGAAGCCGCGCTTACGGGCCACCTCGTATTCTCGACTCTGCACACGAACGACGCGCCTTCGGCCGTCACCCGTCTTCTCGATATCGGCGTCAAGCCGTTCCTCGTCGCGTCCGCGCTCAGGGCCGCAATGGCCCAGCGACTCGTCCGCGCGATTTGCGAGAAGTGCAAGGAGTCGTACACGCCGACCGAGCGCGAAATGAAGATGCTCGGCAGCATGTCGAAGACCGTTCCCGAACGCATGTACCACGGCGTCGGCTGCGACAAGTGCGGCCGCTCGGGCTACAAGGGCCGAAAGGGCATTTTCGAGATCTTCAAGGTCGACGACACGATACAGCGCCTAATCTTCGACCATGCGCCTGCAACGCTTCTTCGCCAGCGAGCCCGCGAGATGGGCATGCGGACTCTCCGCGAGGACGGCATGCTCAAGGTCGCGAGCGGCATGACGAGCTTGCAGGAAGTCCTGCGCGTCACGATGGGTGATGCGGATTGATAGGAGTTGGAGTTCAGAGTTGGAGTTGGAGAGAGGTGAGAGAGATTTTGGTTAGGAGTCAGTAGTTAGGGGTCAGGAGTCAGTAGTTAGGAGTCAGTAAGTAGAATTTAAGAAAGGAGAGATTTGAGATGGACGTACATATGAACGAGCTTCTTCAGGCCACCATCGACGAAGGTGGTTCCGACCTTCACATCCGCGCGCGCATGCCGCCGGAGCTCCGCGTCCACGGCGAGCTGTGCCCGCTCTCCGACGAGGCGCTGACCGAGGAGGATTCCTACAACCTCGTGAGGGAGATCTCGACCGACGAGCAGATGGAGGAAGTCGAGAAGAACGGCGGCGCCGACTTCGCCCTTGCGCACCCCGACGGAACGCGTTTCCGTGTGTCGGTGTTCAAGGAAAGAAAGCGCTACGGCGCGGTTCTCCGTCAGATTCCGTCTACGCTCCTCACGCTCGAGCAGATCGGCATCCCGCCTACCGTCAAGGAGCTTCTCTTCAAGCCGCGCGGTCTCATCCTCGTCACTGGCCCGACGGGCTCCGGCAAGTCGACGACGCTCGCCTCGATGCTCAACGTCATCAACCACGAGCGCGGCGTCCACATCATCACGATCGAGGACCCGATCGAATTCTACCACACGTCCGCGAAGTCGCTCATCACGCAGCGCGAAGTCGGCGACGACGTGCCGAGCTTTGCTGAGGCGATTCGCCGCGCGCTCCGTCAGGACCCCGACGTGATTCTCGTCGGCGAAATGCGCGACCTCGAGACGATAGCGGCCGCCATCACTGCCGCTGAAACGGGCCACTTGGTCTTCGGAACCCTGCACACGACAGGCGCCGCCGAGACGATCGACCGTATCGTCGACGCGTTCCCGACGAACCAGCAGGAACAGGTGAGAACCCAGCTCGCGGCAGGTCTCCAGGCCGTCATTTCGCAGATACTCCTCCCGAAGCTCGACGAGAACGGCGAGGTGCACGGGCGTGTCGCGGCGTTCGAGATCATGACTTCGACAGACGCGATCCGCTCGAGAATCCGCGACAACAAGACGAACATGATCAAGTCCGATCTCCAGACAGGCGCGAAGTTCGGCATGATGACGCTCGACGCTTCTCTCACGAACCTATACAAGGAAGGGCTGATTTCCTACGAAGAGCTTATCACGAAGTCGCAGGATCCCGACTCCGTCGTCGCCAAGCTCAAGGAGGAGATGGCATAGAGATGAACGATCCGATTCTCCAGATTCTCGTACAGAACGGCTATCTCGACGAGGCGTCCGCGCAGGAACTCGCCGATACCGCGAAGACCGAGGGCAAGTCCATACGCCAGGCGGTGCTCGACCAGGAGATTCTTTCCGAGGACGATCTTCTCGGTGTTCTCGCCGCCTATCAGGACACCGAGGCGATAGACCTCGGCAGCATGACGATCGACACCGAGGTCACCGAGGCGATTCCGGCGTCCACGGCGCGCATGTACAACGTCTTCCCCGTGGCGGCCGACGAGTCGTCGGTCACGCTCGCGACCTTCGACCTCGTCGACCCGCGCATTGCAGACGAGATGCTCTTCACGCTCTCGAAGGAGGTGAGGTTCGTCTTCGCC
>CACZHC010000050.1 GCA_902780865.1 uncultured bacterium | reverse complement strand
GCCATTTGACGAGGTCTCGCGTCGACACGATTTCGCGCGGAATCGCCTCGTCGAAATGTTGGACAAGCGCGTTCGCGTCGAAGAGCTCCGGGCGGCGCAACCGTTCGGCGCGCTTCTTTATCTCTCCAATTAGCGCGGCGTTCTCGCGGACTAAAGGCGGAGGGTGTGGGAACTCTCCCATTACGAGTCCGTGGAAAAGGAACATCTGCCGCGAGAGCGCAGGATCGATGCGGCTGTAGTCGCGTCGCCTCGCGGGAACGATCACGAGCCCGTAGAGCGTGACTTGCTCGGTCGCACGGACAAAACCATTCTCCGCGTCCCATTCTGGCGAGCGGTAGCTGTGCTTTGCGATGTCGCCTGCAAGCGGCTCTATCCAGCAGACGTCTATCTCGGCGGCGTTTCGCGCAAAGAGGCGCGAGGTATCGACAAGTTCACCAGCAACAATCCATTCGGGAGAGAGGTGCTTTCTCGTTGTTGGTGCCTTCGCGCCGTTGGCGCTAACGCTTGGTGCTTGGTGCGGCGTGCGACTGCGCTTTCCCAAAATGGAACTTGGGTGTAGCGCAAACCTGAGCGCGTGTGCGCCTCGGTAGTCGTTCGTCTCGGGGTCGAGATGTCCGATGCGGGCGAGAAGCCCTGTTAGAAGCGCGCGGTGCAGCGCGTCAGGGCCGCCGTTGTCGCTTTCGATGTCGAGGCCAAGGCGTTTCGAGAGGTCCGTAAGTTGTCTCACGAGATCGCGCCATTCGCGCATCTTCGGATACGAGAGGTATGTCTTTGGCGCGAGTTTCCTCAGCTGCGTCTGCGAAAGCTCTTTCGACTTCTCGTCCCACCATTTCCAGAGCTTCAGAGTGCCGAGGAAGTCAGACCCCGGGACGCGGAATTGGGCGTGCGCCTGGTCCGCCTTCTCCTTCTCGTCGACGGGGCGGCGCCTCGGGTCGTCGCAGCTCATTGCCGCGACAATCGGGAGCGCCGAAGGAAGCGTGGCGAACTGCGACGCCGCGAGCAGCATCCTCGCAAGGCGCGGCTCTACGGGAATCCGCGCGAGCTTGCGGCCTGTCGCGGTGAGCGCGATGTCGTGGTCCGCGTCGTGGCGTATCGCGCCGAGTTCGAGAAGTTCCCTTAGCCCCTCGCGTATCATCGTCGGCCTCGGCGGGTCGATGAAGGGGAAGTTCTCGATGTTCCCGAGCCGCAGGTCGAGCATAGTAAGTATCACGCCCGCGAGCGACGACCTCAGCACTTCCGGCGGCGTGTACGCTTCGCGCGATTCGAAGTCCTTCTCCGAGTAGAGCCGTATGCAGGTGCCTGGGCCGAGGCGTCCGCATCGACCCGCGCGCTGACGCGCCGACGCCTGCGAGACGGGCTCGATCTGGAGCCGCTGCACCTGCGTTCTGTGGACATAGCGAGAGATGCGCGCGAGACCCGAGTCGACTACGGCGCGGATGCCGGGAATCGTCACCGAGGTCTCGGCTACGTTCGTCGCGAGTATCACGCGGCGTTTCTGCGAGGGGCGGAACGCCCTCTGCTGTTCGGCTGCGGGAAGCGACGCGAGAAGGGGAATCGTCTCGTCGTCGCGGTGGAACTGGCTCCTTTGGAGATAGTCCGCCGCCTCGCGTATGTCGCGCTCCCCGGGGAGGAACACGAGCACGTCGTCCCGTGGCGGGAGAGTCCGTATCGCGGCGGAGATTTCGCGCGGAAGGTCCGCTTCCTCGCCGTCGGAGGGTTCGCGGTACTGTATTTCGATGGGGAAGAGTCGTCCGGGCACGGAAAGCGTCGGCGCGCCGCCGAAGAACTGCGAGAAGCGTTCCGTGTCCAAGGTCGCGGACGAGACTACCACCTTGAGGTCACGGCGCTTCTCTAGGATGCGCTTGAGGATCCCGAGAAGGAAGTCAACGTTGAGCGAACGCTCGTGTCTCCGCGAGAAGGACGCCGTCCGTCATGAACTTGACGCGCGTTTCCTCCGACACCCTGCGGGCGAACCGGTGCTGGTAGCCGATGATGCCGCCGACTGGCGACTTCAGCTCGTCCGCGACGCGCTCTGCAACCGTGACGGCGGCGAGGCGGCGCGGCTGGGTGCATGCGATGCGCCGGCCGTTCTTCCCGCGCCCGAGCTCCATCGCCATCTTCGGGAGCTGTGGTAGTTGAGCTCAATCTCGCCGCCGTCCATGCGGACGATATTATACCATTTAGGGTAAAATTCGTGATGCTCGGTTCGCCGGGAATGTGGTAAAATATGTATTTAATCGAAGTCAAATGATACGGGAAAGGATTGCGGAAATGAAAAAATGCATTGTCGCTGTGGCGGTTGTTGCCGTTGGGAGTTGTGCCTTTGCGGGCGAAGCGGAGAGACTCGACTATCCGATAAAGAACGCGTCGTTCGCGTCTGCGCGGGCAACGGGCGGGTTCTGGTTCGACCGGCTGGAGACGAACCGCGTCTCCACCCTCGCGACCGACTGGGCGAAGTGCGAGGAGACGCCGCGCATCGCAAACATCACCAACGCCGCCGCGCGCGCGCTTGGTACGTTCCGCGGCATTCCGTTCGACGATTCCGATGTCTACAAGGTGATGGAAGGTACGGCGTACATCCTCGCCCAGCATCCCGACCCAGAATTCGCCGCAAAGCTCGACTGGCTGATAGGCAAGATCGCGTGGGCGCAGGAGCCGGACGGCTATCTCTACACCGCAAGAACGCTCTGTTTCATGCTGCCGGCGAAGGACAAGGGCGGCGGGGAGGTGGGAATGATGGGGCCGGTGCGATGGTCCAACCTCTACAATTCGCACGAGCTCTACAACCAGGGCCACATGATAGAGGCCGCCGTAGCGCGTTTCGAGACGTCCGGCAATGCGGACTTTCTCGAAATAGCCCGGCGTTCGGCCGATCTCATGTGCAGAACCTTCGGCTACGAGCCCACGCAGCTGAAACTGACATCCGGGCATCAGGAGATCGAGCTCGCCCTCGCGAAGCTATATCGCGTCACCGGCGAAAAGAAGTATCTAGACCTCGCCAAGTTCTTCCTCGACATGCGCGGGCGGAAGGACCTTCGTCCGATATGGGGCGCAGATCGCCAGGACCACGAGCCGGTCGTCGAGCAGAAGACGGCGATAGGCCACGCTGTCCGCGCCGGCTACATGTACTGCGGCATGGCCGATGTCGCCGCGCTCACCGGCGACAGGTCGTATCAGGAGGCGATAGACCGGATATGGGAGGATGTCGTCGGCGGGCAGCTCTACCTCACCGGCGGCATCGGTGCGCGAAGGTCGTTCAGGCATCCGCTGTACGGCGGGATGGGCGAAGCTTTCAACGGCGCTTACGATCTGCCGAACGACAGCGGCGAGGCGTATCTCGAGACTTGCGCCGCAATCGCCAATATGCTGTGGAACGACAGGATGTTCCGCGCAAAGGGCGATGCGAAGTACATTGGCGAAGTACATTGACGTCCTCGAGCGGACGCTCTACAACGGCTTCCTTTCCGGCATCTCTCTTTCGGGCGACGAGTTCTTCTATCCGAACCCGCTCGCTTCGAAGGGCGGCTACAAGCGCTCCAAGTGGTTTGGCTGCTCGTGCTGCCCGGTGAACGACGTACGCTTCATCCCGCAGGTGCCGTCGATGGCCTATGCGTCGAAGAAAGGCGTCGTGTACTGGAATCTCTTCGTGGAGGGCGAAGCGACTATCGACTATAACGACGATGCGGCTGGCGGCTTTGTGCGTGTGCGGCAGAAGACGGACTATCCTTGGAGCGGCCGCGCAGAGCTTGTCGTCCTAGAGCCTGGGCCAGGCGCCTCGCAGGACTGGAGCGCCGCGGTTGCGCTCAAGGTCCGCATCCCCGGCTGGGCGCGCGGACGCCCTGTGCCAAGCAATCTCTATGTCCAGACGTATCCCTCGTCCGCTTCCGATGTTTCGCTTTCCGTCAACGGCGAGCGCGTTGCGGCAAAGGTCGGCGACGACGGCTATGTGACGATAGAGCGCAAGTGGAAGGTCGGCGACAAGGTCGTACTCGACCTCCCGATGCCGGTGAAGCGCATTCGCGCGAATGAGAAGGTTGCCGCGGACCGCGGGCGTCTCGCCGTGGAGCGCGGCCCGGTCGTCTACTGCGCCGAGGGCTTCGACAACGGCGGCAAGGCGTATGGCGCTGTTCTTCCTGCCGACGCGACATTTGCGGACACGACGATTTCGATCGGCGACAAGACGTTCCCTGCGCTCAAGGCGTCGAACGGCCTTGTGCTGATTCCGTATTTCCTCTGGGGCAACCGCGAACCGGGTAACGAGCTTCAGGTGTGGTTTTCAGAAAAGCCCTGATCGTTTTACATGGGAGATATGTCGCGATGAAGACACAGATTGGAGTTGGAGCTGCAGTGCTTGCGGCGCTCGCGGCCGAGGGCAAAAACTTTGACCGCGCGGAGCTTAACGCGATGCTCGACAAGCTTGCAGCATCGCCCGAGCCGAAGGTCAGGCGAGGTCCGGCGGCGATGTGCTACAGCGTTGCGATGCCACGCCCTGAAGTCTTCGAGTATGTCTGCAAGAAGTGTGGAGCGCACACCGTCTATCAGAAGAATACGCTGCGAATCGGCAATGCCCTTGCCCGCTACCGCGAAGAAGCGGCGAGCTTGCGTGCGCTTGGACTCGACATTGTGCTGGACGAGTCCGTTCTGTGTAGCAAGTGTCGTTCAGCAAAGGAACTCAACATTGTGACAAGCGGTGTGATTCTTAACGCCAATGCCGGTCAGTCTTTTCGTGCCGGCGAACCTGTTGCGATAATGCAGTATGGGCATGATCGCTGCCGAGTCTCGCAACTTGTCCAGCACCCTGACTATTGGATCAGCGCACAGTATATTTCCGACAAGGGTGAAGTGCTCGGCGATGGCGTGAACATCCGTAGCAAGCCATTGTTTCTTGGCAAAGTCGTAACCAAAGTCGACAAAGGCATCGTCCTCAAGCGCCTTCCGGCGAAGGAAAGGGATCCCAAGGAATGGGTTCGCGTCGAACCGTTGCCGATTTGGAAGATGAAGGAAGATGCCGAATGGGAGATGGATTACGGCATATTGGTGGCGACGAAGGACATAGGAGGCTTTTCATGCGACGAAGCGGAAGGCGCTGCGCCGGCACGATTCGATCGCCTCGCCTGGGTCATAAACGGCAAGCGGTCGGTTGTCCAGACCTATGACGCAAGGATATTGAAGGCGTTTCTGACTGGTCAGAAGACATGGAGCGCGGGAATGGGCGAAGAACGCTCGCTGAAAGGGTCGTTGTCGCGCCTGAATGTTCTTCTTGGGCCAGATGTCAAACCGCCGCCGCCGGGACGGACCACGGCCTCGCCAAAAACCGATGGCAGAGATGCTGGCGGGAGTGGAGTCGGGGCAAACGGCGCCAAGGTCGAAGTCGATGTGGATATATGACAACCGTTCTTTCACCTGTTGCAGCGTTGGAGCTGACTGGCTGCGGCGAAGAAGCTTGGCTGCCATGAAATCGTCACGGAAGAGCTAAACGACGGACAGCTCTACTGCGGCATGGCCGTTGTCAATCCATTCAAATAGGCGGCGGCTGTTTTTGGTATAATGTTCGCATGAAAACTCAGATAGGAGTTGGGGTCGCGGTGCTGTCGGCGCTTGCGGCCGAGGGCAAGGACTTCGACCGCGCGGAGCTGAACGCGATGCTCGACAAGCTCGCAGCATCGCCCGAGCCGAAGGTCAAGCACGGACCTACCGCGATGTGCTATAGTGTGATGATGCCGGAAGAGAAGACGTTTGAATACATCTGCAAGAAGTGCGGGAATCGCACCGTCTATCCAAAGAACAGCAAACAGATGGAACGTGTCCTTGCCCGCCATCGCGACGAAGCGGCACGTTTGCGCGCGCTCGGCCTCGACATCGTGCTGGACGAGTCGGCGCTTTGCGGTAAGTGCCGTTCGGCGAAAGAACTCAACATCCCGACTCGCGCTAAGATCGTCGCCGAGCCGACGAAAAGGGAAGATCAAGAGCGTTTCCTTTGGAAGATTGGAGAGTCTGTCGAAGTTATCGAATTCGGCCAAGATTACTGCTATATCCACTCGCTTGACCCAGAATGGTGGGTGAACGCGAAGTATATCTCTGAAAATGGAACGGTTCTGGCGAACGCCTTGAAAGTCAGATGCTCCCCGTCGCTGGATGGCAAGGAGTACGACGAGTACTACAAAGGAAGTACCCTCAAGCGACTTCCCGCTAAGCCCGGCGATCCGAAAGACTGGGTGAGGGTCGATCTGTCCGATAGCTTCTCGAGGTGGCATGGCAGACTTGTTTTGAAGAGATGCCTCGGTGATTTTACATATGAAGAAGGCAGCACGGCGAAGCTCGGTCGCTTTGACAAGTTGGCGTGGGTCATCAACGGCAAGCGGCTAGTCATCAAAGAAGACGATGCCAAGATTTTGGAAAAATTCATTAAGGGCGATGTGTATCTTTATGATGGCTCGGACGGGACTTCCGTTTCAATGAAGTCATGCCTTCCTCGTCTGCGCGAGCTGCTGGGGCCTGTCAGCGAGTCGGATGGACTTGCCCCCCCAGGATGATTCCGGCGATGTGCCAGTGGAGGTCGATATATGACGACAGAGAGCGGAGATGAACACAAGGCGGGCAAGCCGCTGTCGGTTCGGATTGTCGAGTGGCTTGGATGGACTTACGTGGCGCTTGGCGTCTGGGTGCTGATCTTCAACGTATTCTGGGGACTCTGGGGCATTGTTAATCCCCTGCAGGCGGGCATCTGGTTCTTAGCTATATTCGTCGGAGTGCCGCTCTGTCTAGTCTGGGCGTTGCGCCAGGGATTGAGGGGGTGGTTCCTCTGGCCGCATACCATCTTTTGGGCGCTTTTGTCCTTTGGTGCCGCTGTTGACGGTTCGCCGTGGGTGATCGTAGCGGTCGTTCTGCTCGTCGCTCCTCTAGTCATTTTGTTCCGTCCTGAAGCGTCGCGTTGGTTCAAGGAGCTGTTGGCCAGGCGGAAGGGGAGCAAGTGGAAGGTCTCCGCCAGGTTGCCGATTGTCCTACTGACGTGTGCGTTTTTCCTGTCTGCAATCACCCCCCTGCCACCTACTCCTGTGAGGAGATACCAATGGGCAGCTCGTGGGGCCAAGGTCCTGCACAAGGCGCTTGTTGAGAACGAGAGGCGCCGCAAGGCGGGCCAGTCGTGGGTCGATCCGTCCCGCTATGAAGACACGGAGAGCTTTTGGTACGATCTTCGCAAGGTGCAGGACGATAAGGACATGTCGTCAGACATGGGGTTGGCGTCGGTTGCCGTGCCTTGGTGCGTTGCAATCGATCCGCCGGATGACGAGCGCTTTCCGATTGTCTGCACGGCAAACCTCAATCCGGCCGACTTGCTCCGTCCGGAGGGCGACAGGCGTCCCGCACCGCTGGCATGTCCGGGGGGTTCTTATCATCTATCGACCTTGCATGGTTCTGGTTCGCCGCGCAAGGTATGCGACAGTTTTTGCGACAGGGCGGCGTTGGCCGTTGCCAGGAGCGGTGAAATCGTGTTCGTGAGGTCGTTTCTCTCGGCACCCAGCCTGTTTTCGCCGGAGAAGGTTCCGCAGACCGGCACAGTCCGCTACTTGACTCCAACCGGCTGCATAGACGTCGTCATCCACAAGTGACTTTTTGGGGACCCTATTGAGGGGGCCTTTATGGCGGACAGTGGGGCGGCCCGGGGCTTGGCGTTGGCGGGCCGTCGTGGCGTTCGCAGCTATAGCTGGATGTAGCGCGAAAGCTTTTCCTCCAGCAGCGCCTCGAGCCGGTTGAAGTCGCGGAACGAAAGCGAGATCAGCTTCTTCCCGGCGCGCTGGTAGAGGAAGAGCTTCTTTTTCATGTTCGCGACGTATTCCGGCGTGTCCATTCCCCAGTATTCGATGTAGAGGTCGAATTCCGGGAGGTAGAAATCGGGTCTGATGCGGACGTCTCCGGCCATTCGGTATCGCTCGTCGTAGACGTAGGCGATTCGCTTTTGGGCGAGGAAGTCGGCGATTCTCCGCTCTCCCAGGGACTGGACGGCTGTTCCGTCTTCGGTGCGCCTTGTTTTCGCGTCGTCGACGACTAGTTCGAAGTTCTTCGACTCGAGGATCCTTTCGTCAAGGCAGTGCTGACAGTATGGCTTGCCGAAGAGTTCCATTCCCTTCATGAATTCTTCCTCGCCGATTATCCGGTGGCAGCGGGTGCACCAGTGGTGTTTTCTGGCGTATGCCTGTCGGTTGGCCTTCTGCGCCTCGGCGATCGTCTCGGCCGCCGCGGCCCTCACGTAGTCGCGAAGGTTCGGGTCGCGGGCGATGTCCCGAAGGCGGTCCAGAAGGGAGATGGATGCGACGGGGTACTTCGCGAGCGCCTTGAGCGCGTACTGGCGGACCTGAGGATGGTCGTCGGTTTCGGCGACGCGGGCGAGGGCTTCGGAGACGAGGGTCTCGTTCGGACGCCGCGGGGCAAGCTTTCCGAGAGCGGAGGCCGCGAGCCGGCGGACTTCCGGGAAGCGGCACTCGAGAAGATGCCGTAGCTCGTCCTCTGCGCCCACATCGAGGGTGTTCCCGATCTCGAGAGCTCTCGCTCTCAGCCGCTTTTGCTCTGCTACGTCTGGATCGTGAGAACCCATAGTCTCGTCTTGATTGGCTTTTGGTGACGTTGTTCTGTCGTTTGGTAGCGTTGTCGACATTTGTCTTTTGTGGCGTTGTCGACGTTTATTGCAAAGTATATCATAATACTGCGACGGACTCCACTCGCTGCGCTCCTTCCGCCCGTCGCCCACGGCGAGGGCTTTCCTTCCGAGTGAAAGGGGCGACGATCTGCGGTTTTCAGGGCGCAGCATGTCTTCTGGCGGGCGAAGGGAGCGATGGCTTTGCGGTTTCTATGGCGCAACGCCTTTCGGCGGGCGAAGGGAGCGGAGCGAGCGGAGTCCGCCGAGTGCGATGAGTCCGAGGGTGGCGCGGCACCCCTTGTATTTTTTGAATGTCGGCAAATCCGACGCGAGGGTGGATTCATGAGTTCGCTCCGCTTTTTTTGGTATAATGTCCGCATGAAGACTCAGATAGGTGTAGGGGTCGCCGTATTGTCGGCGCTTGCGGCCGAGGGCAAGGACTTCGACCGTGCGGAGCTGAACGCCATGCTCGACAAGCTCGCAGCATCGCCCGAGCCGAAGGTCCGGCGTGGGCCTGCCGCGATGTGCTACAGTGTGGCGATACCACGCCCGGCGGAGAGCGTCTACAAATGTCCGAAGTGCGGTGCCGTTACCAAGTATTTCAGCAATCATTTCGAGGATACCCTTGCCTTCTACAGGGATGGAGCTGTACAGCTCAAGGGCATGGGGCTCGACATTTCGCTGGACGAATCCTCGCTTTGCCATGTCTGCACGCCGGGGAAGCCGAAACCCGTGACTGGCTATCGCAAGACAGGCGAGGGAAAAGGGGATAAAGTCAGGATCATCGAGTGTCGCAAGGACGGGTACACGACGCAAGTCATAGAGCGCGAAAACGCAATTGGATGGATAAAGAAGGAATCTCTCTCAAATGATGTGGTGGTGGTTGACTATGCCTATCCTCTTTCACGTGTTGGACCAGGTATTTGCCCCATTATCGTAACGTTGCATCGTGGAGAGAAGGTCAAGTTGCTTCCGCGCGCCCCTGAGGATCCGGAAGACATGGTTCGCATTGACGCGTCACTGTACTATCTGGGTACATGGATGTTTTTGCGGAAAGAAGAGCTCACGGATATCGACTACGGAGACGGAAGCTTGGCGTCAGATGAACGCATAGATAATCTTCATTGGATTATCTGCGGCAACAGGGTCAAGGCACAGCGTTCCGATGTTGAGATTCTCAAGACGTTCCTCTCCGGTGAGCTTGTATATCGCTATGGACATGGGATGGAAATGCCTATGCAGAAGCAGCTTCCTCGTCTGCGCGAGCTGCTGGGAGAGCCGAAGAAGTGACGACCGTTCTTCCGCCTGTTGCGGCGCTGGAGCTGACCTACCGCTGCAACCACGCCTGCCGGTTTTGCTCGTGTCCGTGGTTTGCGGGCATGATAAAGCCGAGTGCCGAAATGTCCGTCGACGAGTGGAAGCGGCTTGTCGATGAATTTGCCGCGAACGGCGTTCGCCAGTTCTCGTTCACCGGCGGCGAGGCGCTGATGAAGGAAGGTTGTCTCGACCTCGTTGACTTCGCGTCGAAGCGGGCGCTTGTGAACTTGCTCTCTAACGGACGGATCGTGACGGACGATGTTTTGCGCTTCTGCGCCGAGCGCGGAATTCGCCTTTCAGTCAGTATGCCGGGGCTAAAGTCGTTTGCGGAGAACACCGACAGCGACACGCCTGTCGAGCACATCCTTGGCGTGTTCGCGCGTGCCCGCGAGCTCGGCTGCGGAACGACCGTGGGCGTCGCGGTCACGAAACTCAACTTGCCGGAACTCTACGAGACGATTTCCGCCGCGCTTGTTGCTGGCGCGGACTCGCTGCTCTTGAACCGCTTTCTGCCCGGCGGGCGCGGGCTTTCTCATCCCGAACTGATGCTGACGGCAGAGGAAGTGCGCGAGGTCGCCGATGTCGCGGAGGAAGTGCTTTCGCGCGCAAAGCGGTACGGACATTTCGGAACGGAACTTCCAGAGTGCCTGATAGACGCGGAGAAGTACAAGTTCCTCCAGGTCTCGACCGGCTGTTCTGCGGCGACGGAGTTTTTTACGGTCGGGCCGAACGGAATGATCCGCGCCTGCAACCACAGTCCCGTCGAGATTCTCCGTTGGAACGAGTGGGAGCGGCTGCCCGAGTGCGAGGAGTGGATGCATTTCGTCCGCCACGACTACCTGCCCGAGATGTGCACGGACTGCGCGCGCGCGGCGAAGTGCATGGGCGGCTGCCGCGAGGCGGCGCGTGTTTTCCTCGGTTCGCCGTCCGCCCCCGACCCGATTCTCGCGCCGCCATCTGGTTTTCGTGGACTCGCGCAAGAGTAGATAAAAAGTTCAGCCAATATTTGCTATAATATTCCCAATGAACGCAGAGGGCACAAAGAAGACGAGCTTCACCTACGAGCTTACGAACGACCAGCAGGAACTTTTGCTGGGCGTGATGCTTAACGGCAACTACCGCAAGCGCGAAGTTCCCTATTCCCTCTGGTCGATCGAGGGCGACCATTTCAACGCGACGCTCTACGAGAAGGAGAAGCATGGCAAGCGGAAGCTCTGCGTGCAGGGGTCGAAGGCCGAGGACTTCGTTCTCTTCGTCCTTGAGCCGCATGTGCTCGGCGCGGCGACGCTCGGCTACGAGACGATCTTGAATCCTGACCTCGTTGCGCCCCACGCCGGAAGCGACGAGTCTGGAAAGGGCGACTACTTCGGGCCGCTTGTCGTCTGCTGCGCATACACGGACGAGGCGCTTTCCGAGAAGATGCAGGAGATGGGCGTAAAGGACTGCAAGCAGATGTCCGACAAGTCGGTCCTCACTGCTGGCGCGAAGCTCCGCGCGCTTCTTGGGCCCACGGGCTACGCCGTCGTGAAGCTCGGCCCCGCGGCGTACAACCGACTCTATTCAAAGATCAAGAACATCAACCGAATGCTCGCCTGGGCACACGGCACGGCTATCGAGGAATTGCTCGAGAAGCGCCAGTCCTGCCCGCGCGTCGTCGTCGACCAGTTTGCGCCGACCGAATCTACCATCCTCCGCGCCCTCAAGACGCGCGGCAAGGCGATCAAGGTCGAGCAGCGCCACAAGGCCGAGAGCGACATCGCGGTCGCGGCAGCGTCGGTGATTGCACGCGAGATTTTCCTTCGCGACATAATGAAGATGGGAGAGGAGATCTTTGGCCCGCCCGCCGAGGGTCGCGAAAACGTTCCCGCGGGCTCATCAGACCCGCGTGTCCGCGCGCTTGCCGAGGAGATGGTTCGTAAAGAAGGCCCGGTGTGGCTCATGAACCACGTGAAGGCCCATTTCCAGACGACGGACAAGGTCCTCGCCGCATGCGGCAAGTCGCGCGCCGACCTTCCGCCGGAAGGACAGGTGATTTCAGACTACAAACTCAAACAGACAAGGAAAGAGGCATAGACATGATACTCGCAAATTCGTTAGTCGACGGATTCCTCGGTTCCAACTTGATGGGCCAGGGGATAGTCGCAGTCCAGCTCCTCGGTTCGGTCGTAATGCTCGCCGTCGTTCTCGGCAAGTGGAAGGAGCTAAGCTACGTGCGAATGGCAACGCGCCGGTTCGTTCGAGATTTTACGAGCGGGCACGACGCCCTTGAATACTATCTCGAGCGTCGCCCTTCGATTGCGTCAGGCGTTGAGGGCATCTACAAGGAGACTTGCGAGCGTCTCTTGAAGCTCCTCACGCCAGACGTCCGGTCTCTTCTCGTCGGTCGCCAGACGGACGGCAACGGCTCGGCCGCGCTCACTGCGCGCGAGATCGAGCTCGTGCGCGGCACGTGCGAACATGCGCTTGACGAGGAGGAGATACGGCTTGATCACGGCATGGGCGTGATCGCGTCCGTCGTCTCGCTCTCGCCAATGCTCGGGCTTCTCGGCACCGTCTGGGGCGTTCTTGACGCGTTTGCGGAGATGGGCACCGCGGGAAGCGCCAACCTCGCGACGATCGCGCCGTCAATCTCGGCCGCTCTCGTCACGACGGTCGTCGGCCTCCTCATCGCGATCCCCGGCGTCATGGCCTACACGCGCATGAATGCGACGATCACGCAGATAAGGTCTGAAATGGAGGGCTTTGCAGACGAGCTTATGGGCCGCATCGCCTGCGAGTTCCAGGGAAGGGGCGTCTGAGATGCTTAGGAGACGCAGAAGACTGCGCGGCGAGAAGCCGAAGGCGTCGATCGACATGAACTCGTTGATCGACTTGACCTTCCTTCTCCTCGTCACATTCATCGTGACGCTTCCCGCGCTCGAGCAAGGGATCTCGATAATGCTGCCGCAGGCGAAGACCGACGAGCTGCCGACGAAGAACAAGAAGGCGAACACGGTCACCGTCGACAAGGACAACGTGATATTCCTCAACGACAAGCCGCTCACGCTCGAGGAGCTTGAGCGCGAGCTTATGGCGATGGCGGCCGAGGATCCCGAGGTGCCGGTCCTTGTCCGTGGCGATGAGCGCAACTCCTATGGCGACGTGATGAAGGTAGTCAAGGTCGTCTACAAGTGCAAGATACACCGCATGGCTCTCGTGACTGTAGAGAAGTAGGTAGAGATGGAAGTCTGGATAGACGAGAAAAGACCTGATGTGATGTGCACGGCGAATGTCGTGCTCGCTCTCGTCATCCACGTCGCCTGCTTCCTTGGCTTCTTCCTTTTCGCAAGGATCCATTTCAAGCCTAAGGAGACGGTCATACCAATCGACCTCACTGTCGTCGTCAACGAGAACCTCGACGGCAACGAGAACGAGCCGCCGCCGCTCGACGACCCTCCGCCTAATCCGCCGGAGACCCCGAAGGTCGTAACTCCACCTCCTCCGCCGCCGAAGGTCGACACCAAGGTCGATGCCGTCATCAAGGAGAAGGAAAAACCGAAAAAGCCAGAGAAGAAGCCGCCCGAAAAGAAACCTGAGGTCAAGAAGGACGAGCCGAAGAAACCCGAGCCGCCCAAGAAAGAGGAGCCCAAAAAGCCCGAAAAGACCAAAGAAGAGCTTCTCAAGGAACGCATGGCACAGATGGTCAAGAGCGCAAAGACCGTCAAAATAAAAGTCCCCGACAAGCCGAGCGGGAATGGGCGCACCGAGAGGCAGACGATGACCGAGGATCAGATCCGCAAGCTTCTTTCAGATGGCTATGTTCCAAGCTCGAAGACTCAGGTCGCGACGAGCACTATGCAGTTGTGCCTCTCGCGCATCCAGATGGCGATCAACGCGCGGTGGTCAAAGGTGCATCCGCGCATCGGTGCCGAGGGCTATGTTCTTATCTCCGTCCGGTTCAATTCTGCCGGGCAGATGGTCAACTGCCGCCTCAGCGAATCATGCGGCGACAAGGTCTCAGACTCCGCCGCGCTTACCGTCGTGCGCTCGGTCGGCCCGATAGCGGGGCTCGACAAGGACTTTCTCCGTGAGTTCGGCAAGCAGGATCTCATCATACGCTACAAGGTTGAGTCGCGATGACCTCTGCTGTTCTTCTTTTGGCGGCGATACGTCTTGCTGGCGTGACGGGCGGGGAGCTTACGACGCGCGCCTATTTCGACGTGAACAACGCGAAGGTCGGCGATCCTCTCGTCCTCACAATCGACTTCGTCGGCGATGCGGACTTTACGGCTCTCCATCCTCCGGCGCTTTCGAAGCACGTCTCCAAGGAAGACTGGAAGGTCGACGACCTCAGCGCGAAGACCGAGACTGACACGAAGCGCATCGGCGGTTTTTTCAGTTCGCGCGAAGTCGCGGTCGCGCGGTCGCTTACATACCGCGTCCGCCCGATGCGCGAGGGCGTTCTCTGGTTCCCCGCGCTCGAATTCGAGTACGAAGGGCCGGATGGCGACGCTCGGACTGTCACGGCAAACGAGATTCCTGTCCACGCGAAGAAGGGCGAACAGGTCGTCGTGAAGGAGCTTTCCGTCGATACGGAGAAGATGCCCGAGCCGCCTGAGCTTGCCATGGAACCTGGCGTCGCGCTTGGCGACGACGAGCTTTTTGCATGGCGCAAGGCATGCGCCGAGCCGACGGCCGACGCGTTCGCGGAATTCCCGTTTCCGGCGGGGCGCATGAACGAGGCGACGTGCGCAATACGCGAAGGCCAGTGGCGTCGCGCGCTCAAGATCTATTCGCGGCTTGAGTGGTCGGTCGGGCAGACGCCCGAGATCGAGCGCGGCATACTTGCCGCGCGGGCGCTCAAGTTCGACAGCGCCGCCGCGGAGCTCCCCGTCTGGCGCGAGGTGGGAAGGCCGCTTCTCAAGTACGCGTGGAAGGGCCGCGTCGGGATCCTCCTTGGCTTTGCGATAGGAGTGATGCTCCTCTTCTGGCTTCTCGGCCGCGCCATCCGCGCGCTAGCGTGCATTGCGATTGCGCTTTTCCTCGTGCCTGTTGCGCAGGGGCAGGGACTCTTCGAGGAGATGGAGCGCATGATGGAGGAGTCTCAGCGGCAGATGCAGCAGCACATGCAGCAGATGCAGACGATGAGCTTCTCCGTTGGCGGAGAGAGGCAGAAGCCAGTCGAGATAAAGGCGACTGTCCGCACGGAACCTGCGGAACTCCAGGTCGGCGAGCCGTTCTCGTTCATCCTCGCGCTCGAGTCGCCAAAGTCCGTCTCGATAGGGCAGGTGCAGATTGCGCCGGGCGAGATGTTCGGACTTACGGTGATCGGCAAGGTCGAGAACATGACGGACGGCATCTCGAAGAATCCGTCAAATGTGGTAAAGCGTCTTTCCATACCGGTGCGCTACGACGTGCCTTTCAAGGGGAAGCTCTCGTTCAAGGTCTCGGGCATGGTCTCCGGGCGTCAGAGGGCGGGCAACATGTCGTTCTCGTTCTCCAACAGCTTCAGCGTCGACGCGGCGCCGATAGACGTCGACATAAAGCCGCTTCCGTCGGCCGGGCAGCCCGACGACTTCAGCGGAATAATCTCCGAGGGGCTGGGGCTTTCCGAGCGCCTTGATGCCAGGAAAGTCGGAACGAACGACGTCATCAAGATAACGTATCACCTCGAGTGCCGTGGCTATCTTCCGAAGGGCTGGCGGCCCGAGGGCGTCGCCTTCGAGATCGGTCGCGGCTCGCGCAATGGCTTTGTAGTCATTGAGTGGCTGCGCTACTTCGTTGCCGACGGCGCGGCGGAAACGCCGCGGCTGCCGATAATATACTACGACGTCAAGTCGAAGTCGTACAAGAAGGCGGAGACGGGAGGCACGCATGTCGAATACGAATAAGAGGATATTCCTCTCGCCGCCGTTCGTAGGTGCGGCGGAGCGCGCAGCGGTTAGGGGCGCGTTTGATTCCGGGTATGTTGCGCCGTGTGGCCCGCAGGTAGACGAGTTCGAGCGGATGCTTGCGAAACTCGCGGGGCGCAGGTATGCTGTCGCGGTGTCGAGCGGAACGGCGGCGATCGATCTTCTGATGGCGGAACTTGGCGTTGACGAGACATGGACGGTAGTCGCGCCGACGCTCACGTTTATCGCGACGGTAGGTCCCGCGTTTCATCGTGGCGCGAAGCTTGTCTTTGTCGACTCTGACGCGACAGGCAACATCGACGTCTCGCTTCTCGAAGATGCCTTAGAGTCTCTTGGGGGGAACACTAAGATACTCGTCATCGGCGTTGACCTCTATGGCAACTGCTGCAACTACGGCGCAATCACAAAGCTCTGCCGCAAGTTTGGCGCCGTCTTCGTGACCGACGCGGCCGAAGCCGTCGGCGCGAAGCGCGATGGCAGGCCTGCCGGCTCCGCCGGGCTTGCGGGCGTCTATTCCTTCAACGGAAACAAGATTGTCACGACTTCTGGTGGCGGTGCGATAGTGACTGACGACCGAGGCCTCGCCGAGCGCGCGAGAAAGCGTGCGCAGCAGTCGCGCGAGAAGTGCGTCTGGTACGAGCACCGAGAAGTCGGGTACAACTACCGCTTGAGCAACATCCTCGCCGCGATAGGACTCTCCCAGCTCGACCGACTTCCGGCAATCCTCAAGAAGCGCAAGGCGAACTTCAAGTGGTATGAGAAGAACTGGAAGGGCGATTTGCTTGCGCCCACGCTTGGCGCGAATTACTGGCTGACGGTTGCGCTTCTTGCATCGCGCCGCGAGCGCGACAAGCTCTTGCGCCGCTTCGAGGCGGCCAACGTCGAGGCGCGGCCAGTCTGGAAGCCGCTCCATCTCCAGCCCGTCTTCGCCAAGTGCCGTGTTTTTGGCGGCGAGGTCGCCGAGGCGCTTTTTGAGCGTGGAGTGTGCCTACCTAGCGGAACTGGTCTAAAATGCGGTGATTTTGCGCGGATAGCTGCTTGTATTTCATGACGAGCGCTGATGCCTTTTGCGGCTAAATCGCAATTGGTTGTAGTTTGCCGTTGCGTTGAGCCACAACATTTGGTATCATACGCGCCATGAAACGTTTTATCAGAGCAGTTTTGCCGGCTTTCCTCCTTGCGGTGTCGGTAGGTCAGATCTACGCATTCACCAATTTCTCCACTGAAATTGCCCAGTACATAGGCGAGACCCAGAAGAACGTCCAGTTCGCTTTCTCCTTGGGCATATTCTTTCTTGGGATGGGCGCGGCGTTCTTCGGGAAGATCGTCGAGAAGAACATACGGCTTTCGACGATCATCGGCACGACGCTCTTCCTGTCGGGCCTTCTTGTGACGGAGGCCGGCATCCACATGAAGTCGCTCGCGATGATCTACCTCGGCTACGGTTTCCTCATCGGCCTCGGTACAGGCGTCATCTACATCTCGCCGGTGAAGACGATGATGCTCTGGTTCCCCGAGCACAAGGCGATTGCGGCGGCGCTCCCGATCATCTCTTTTGGCCTCGGCTCGACTCTCTCGACGATTCTCTTCAGCGGCATCCATTGGGGCACGCCGGGGGCGTCCGTCGCCGTGTTCCAGCTTAAGGGTTTCGTCGACTACGGCATCACCAATGTTTTCCACGCTTATGCGATCTTCTATGCGTTCCCGATGGTCACCGCGTGCTTCCTCCTCAAAAAGCCGAAGATTCAGGTGCAGAGCTTCGGGCATGGCATTCCCGCGCTTGAGTTTAGTTACGCCAGGCTTCTGGGCGTCCCTTTCCTGTATCGAGGCGACCGCTTCTTCTGGCAGGCGTGGCTGTTCATGTTCCTTAACATCTCCGCCGGCCTCTGCCTCATCCCGCTCGCGAAGCAGATGATGAGCTCGCCCGACGTCTACGGCGACAACGTGAAGCTCATCACGTGGATTGTCGCGCTCTCGGGCCTCATGAACGGCGGCGGCAGGTTCCTCTTCGCATGGTGGTCCGACCGCCTCGCAAAGCGCATCAACATCCTCCTCATCATCCTTGCGATTTCGGCGGGCATAATGCTCGCGAGCTTCCTGCCGATTTTGATCGGCCTTGCGCTGCTCGTCATCAACGCGTGCTACGGCGCGGGCTTTTCGGTGATTCCGGCGATTCTCGCAGACCACTTCGGCATGACGAACATCTCGAAGATCCACGGTGCCGTCCTCTCGGCCTGGGGTTTCGCGGGACTTGCGGGCAATCAGGCGGCGATGGCCGTCTCCAAGGCGTTCGGCGGCTACGGCGAGGGCGGTCACGGCTATGTTGCCGTAGTAGCGCTCCTTGTCATCGTTTATTCGCTCAACTTTGTGAACGTTCTGCTGCTCAAGAAGTCGGCCGCCTCGACTTGAGGCCGTTCCAGGTGCCCCCTAAAGGGGGCATTTATGGTATAATGTCCGAACACTTATGAAAGTTCGGGAACTCCATGCGAGAACAGCGCTCATGGCGGGTGTCTTTGCCGCCATGCTCTGGGGTTTCCATGCGATGATCCTGCACCACGCGCCAGATATGTTCCGCGCACCGCAGGAGGATATGTCGTTCGGGTGGTATGTGCCGCTTTTCTCGCTCTATGTCGTCTGGACCGAGAGGCGGAAGATTCTTGACTCGCTCGGGGCTCCTTCGTGGGCCGGGCTCTTGGCGGCGTTGCCGTTTCTCGCGCTCGGATTTCTCGGCGTGAGGGGAGTCCAGCTCCGTTTCGAGATTGTCGCGTTCGTTGGACTTTTGATTGCCTTCTGCATTCCGCTCGCTACGTTCCTCGATGTCGTGACTGTCCACTTGCGGCTCCTCGCGAGCTCTACGGCGTTCGCGGTCGCGCGCGGCGTTGGCGCGGACATCGTCCAGCAGGGCACGATGGTCGGCGCGGCGGACGGCTCGTTCTCCATAGACGTGGCCGATCCTTGCAGCGGGCTCCGCTCGCTTTTTGCGCTTATGGCGCTTACGGCGGGCTATGCTTACTTTACGCAGCCGACGTGGCTTCGCCGCGGCATCCTCTTTGCGGCGTCTGTGCCTATCGCGATACTTGGCAACGTGATGAGAATTCTCACGATTGTGCTTGTCGCCAACTTTGCGTCCTCTGATTTCGCCACTGGTTTCTATCACGATTACTCCGGCTTTGTCGTCTTTGCGGTGGCGATTTTGCTGATGGTGGCGACAGGCGAGGGGATAACAAAGATTTTTGAAAGAGGCGACGACGCAGGGCAGGTGGCAGATGGCGAGCGGCGATTGTCGCAAGGCGCTTGTCCATCGTGTGTTGCCAGCCGCGTTTTGCTCGCTCCGATTGTCGCCTTTGCGCTTGTCGTCCCTGTCATGTTCTTCCAGGCGGCGACGCCAGAGGTGACGGTCGCAGAGGCGCCAAACGTCCATCTTGCAGAAATACCCGGCTTCTCGTCGGAAGTCCTCGAGCCGTCCGAGGCCGAGCTCACGGTCCTTCCGTCCGATACGGTGATTGAAAAGCGCCGCTATGTCGCGGACAGCGGCGACTGGATGGTTGTCTCTCTCGTCGTCGGCGGTAAGTCCAAGAGCTCGATCCACAGGCCCGAACTCTGTCTCCCCGCGCAGGGGCTTCGCATGGAGCGCCCGCGCACTCGCTCCGTCGCCGGGCGCGACTGGCGCTTCATCGACCTTGCGTCAAAGGATTCGCCGACATTCGGCTTTGCCTACACTTTCTTCAACCAGGAGGGCTTCAAGACGGCGAGCCATGTCTCGCGCATATTCCGCGACGTAGTGGACCGCAGCGTCCTCAACCGCATAGACCGCTGGGTCATGGTGACGGTCAACGCGTCTCGGAGCGACGACGCCGGGCTTTCCTATCTTCTGTCGCGGATAGAACTTGATGGAGGTGACTCGAAATGACGACGCTTCTTAGCAGACTCGCCCCGTTCGCCATAGTCTTCTTCTCGGCTCTTGCGCTTACGCTTGTGCTTACTCCGATAGTGCGCGAGATAAACCGCCGCCTAGGCATGGTGGACAAGCCCGATCCTCGCCGCATAAACAAGGTTCCGATTCCCCGCGGCGGAGGTGCCGCGATTTTCCTCGGGCTTTTCGGGTCGTTTTTCGTCTATGTCCTTGTGACGGGCAGTCGCTGGGTCGGCTCGGGAGTGGGGTCTCATTCCCTGCGCTTTGTGGCACTCTCGACGGCGGTCTTTCTTCTCGGCCTCGCCGACGACAAGTGGAACCTGCCGCCGAAACTCAAGCTTCTCGGCCAGCTCGCAGTCGCCTTCTTCGCGTGGTTCTGGGCAGATCTCGGCTTCCATACGCTCTGGCCGTCGATTCCGCCCGCCCTCGACTGCGCGTTGACGATGTTCTGGATCGTCGGCGCGGTAAATGCCTTCAACCTCATCGACGGTCTCGACGGTCTTGCGTCTGGGATCGCGCTTATCGCAGTCCTCGGCATGGCAGGTTCGCTCGCCTTCTCAGGCCGTCCTGACCAGACAATGTTCCACCTTGCGTTCGCCGGCGCGCTTATCGGCTTTCTCAGGTACAACTACAACCCGGCGTCGGTGTTCCTCGGCGATTCTGGATCGATGCTCATCGGCTTTCTCGTTGCGACGCTGCCGCTTGCGACCCAGGCCGCAAACTCGTTCCTTGTCTCGGTCGGCGTACCTCTTCTCGCGATGGGAGTCCCGATCTTCGACACGGCGCTCGCGATCCTTCGCAGGTCCATACGCCACCTGATCTTCCGCCGCATGTCAACGGAGGTCGCCGACGGCGACAGCGACAAGGTGATGACAGCCGACCACGACCATCTCCACCACCGCATTCTCCGCGCCGTCGGCCTCAACCAGCGAAAGGCCGCCTGGACGCTCTATCTCCTTACTCTTGGCGCGGTCGCGATTGGGCTTGCCGGCATGGCGCTCAAGTCGAAGTCGGCGGGACTTTGGCTATTCGCCTTTGCGGCGGCGGCGGTTATCATCTTCCGAGACATGGCGCGTGTCGAGCTCTTCGACGCAGGGCGCCTCCTGTCGTCATACGCGCGCGACAGGTCTACGGCATTGCGCCGCCGCTGGGCGCGCCTCGCGGTGCCTCTCCTGGTCGCCTTCGATCTTCTTGCGCTGACTGGTGCGTTCTTCGTGATGCTTTATGCGATGAAGATCCCGGTCACGAAGACAGGCATTCGAATCGGCCTGCCCATCAGGATATCGACTGTGTTTGCCGCGCTCGTATTCTTCCGCACCTACGTGACCGTGTGGTCGCGCGCGACGGCCGCGAACTTTGTGTGGCTCTTCCTTGCTTGCGCGGCCGGCTCTTTCGCAGGTTCCATAGGCGTCTACTACGCGCCGCAGATCGAGACGCCCGAGATCATCGGCGCGACGCTCCTCTTTCCTCTGCTCTGCTTTGTGTTCCTTTCGACCGTCCGCATCTTCCGCCCGCTCGTCCGCGGCGTTTTCTACACGCTCGACTGTTCGCGGCTCAAGGCGCGGAAGGACATCTCGCGCGTGCTTGTCTACGGCGCTGGGCTTCGCTACCGCTCGTTCAGGCGTGAACTCGTGCGTCGCACTTCCGCGAACGACAGGATCGTAGTCGGGCTTCTTGACGACGACATACTGCTGCGCGGCCAGTATATCGGCGGCGTCAAGGTGCTCGGCACGCTTATGGAGGCGCCTGAGATCGTGAATCGCGTCAACGCGGACGCAGTCGTCGTCGCCTGCGAGGTATCGGACGACTGGATCAAGGTCATTCGCGAGACGCTTGCGCCCACGGGCGTGAAGATAACGCATTTCAACTTCATCGAAAAGGAGATATAGTCATGGCATACGACAGGGAAGAAGTTCTCAAGTACCATGTCGGCGGGAAGGTCGCGGTTGCGCTCCCGAAGCCGCTCAAGACGAAGGACGACCTTTGTCTCGCATACACGCCCGGCGTCGCGCACGCGGTCAAGGCGATAGCGGAGAACAAGGACGCGGCGTGGGACGTCACTGCGAAGCGCAATCTCGTCGCCGTCGTTTCGGACGGCACGGCGATTCTCGGGCTCGGCGACCTCGGCGCCGCGGCGTCCGTTCCGGTGATGGAGGGGAAGGCCGTTCTCTTCAAGGCGTTCGCCGACGTGGATGCGTGGCCTGTTCCGCTCGCGCACTGCCGCAAGGACGGCAAGGACACCGGCCCCACCGATCCGCAGCGCGTCATCGACGCCGTGATGGCCCTCGCCCCTCAGTACGGCGGCGTCAATCTCGAGGATATAGCCGCTCCCGCATGCTTTGAGATCGAGGACAAGCTCGACAAGGCGCTCGACATCCCGGTGTTCCACGACGACCAGTGGGGAACGGCGGTCATTTCGCTCTCCGGCGTGATGAACTATGCGAAGCTCGCCGGCAAGGAGCTTAAGGACCTCAAGATCGTGATGAACGGCGCGGGCGCGGCTGGCATCCGCATTTGCGAGATGTGCAAGGCGGCTGGAGTCGTCGACGTCACGATGTGCGACTCGAAGGGCACGATCCGCAAGGACCGCACCGACCTCAATCCCTACAAGGCGCGGCACGCTGTCGACACGACGGCGAAGACGCTCAAGGAGGCGATTGTCGGCGCAGACGTCTTTATCGGCGTAAGCGCCGCGAACGTCCTTTCCGGGGAGGATGTCGCCAAGATGGGCGACTTCCCCGCGATCTTCGCGATGGCGAATCCCGACCCCGAGATTGCGCCCGAAGAAGTCGCAAAGGCGCTCAAGGGCAGGAAGTACGTAATGGTGACCGGAAGGAGCGACTACCCGAACCAGATCAACAACGTGCTCGGTTTCCCGTATCTCTTCCGCGGCGCTCTCGACGTCAGGGCGACGACGATCAACACCGAGATGAAGGTCGCCGCTGCGAACGCGCTTGCGATGCTTGCTCGCGAAAGCGTCCCGGATGACGTGAAGGCGCTCTATCCGGACGAGACGCTTGAGTTCGGCACCGGCTACATCATCCCGAAGCCGTTCGACCGTCGCCTCAAGGACATCGTTCCCGCCGCCGTTGCCGAGGCCGCCCGCCGCACCGGCGTAGCGCGTCTTAGTTCGTGAGGCGGTGGCCGAAGGCTCCTCCTCGGGGAGCCCTCGGCGAATACGCCGAATCCCCTCGCTCGGACCTTCGCTCCACCGCCTCCTCCCCTGACTCGAATTAAAATCTCACCCACCGCTCTCCAACTCCAACTCTGAACTCCAACTCCTGACTTCTGACCCCTGACCCCAAAAGATTTTTTCATATCCAAGCGCACACGACGGAAAATTTTTGGTATAATACCGCGCCAATGAACAAGTTTGTCCTTCTTCGACTTAGCCTTCTCCTTAACGGGTGCAGATCCGCTGAGGCGGCCGGCGTTTGATCGAAAGGGCCAACTCAAGAAGCACGAGAAAAGCGGATCGCGGAAAAGGGCGGTCCGCTTTTTCGTCAATGACAGAACATTCTGGACCGGAAAAACGAAAGGCAACATGAGCA
>CACZHC010000049.1 GCA_902780865.1 uncultured bacterium | reverse complement strand
AGCACCTGCTTGCCGCCGGTTTCGAGAACAGCGTATGCTTCCATTGTTTTCTTTCCTTTTCTTCCGCATTCCTTGTGGTTCATCCACGAAATGCTGGAATAGATAGTATACTAAATATCCTGCCCCGCCGTCAATGGGGGTCCTATATGGAGTTTACCCATTTTTTAGCTTCTGCCGGTCCGACCCTCGCCAAAGCCGCCGAATTTAACTCCGATCAGCAGGGCTCTCGCTACCGCTCCGCAGAATTACATTTGCTTCGCACCCTTCATTCGTGTCTCGCTGAGCTCCGCATGTCGGCTTTGAGCTGGAGGAGGCCTCCTCCAGACCTCCTCTGGCGTGCGGGGATCGGCTGACATGTCTTCTAACCCTGCCGGAGGCAGCTCAAGAAGACAATTCGACGCACTGAATGACGTTAAGACATCGCGAAGCTGCAGAGCGGTAGCGGGAGCCCTAACGCTCGGAGTTTCTTTTTGTCAGGAGAAAAACGCCCATTTCACTTGTAAAAACGCACATCATCCTTTATTTATCGGGGTGAGATGCACATTGGCAATCAAAAAATGGGTAAACTCCAGGGGTCCTATGACAACTCCACGGCGATTCTCTCCTTCGCGCCGCCAAGGCGGCTGCGCTCGCAGGCAAAGCCCATGACATGGCTTTCGACGCTCGCCTCCAAGCTGGACGAAAGTAGTGAAAAGTCGCGCGTGTCGACGGCCTGAAGGAAATCGCGTATAAGCGCGAGATCGCCGCCAGCATGGCCGCTGTCCTTGTATGCCTCCCCTTCCGGCGGAACGAACGACCACGGGTAGGATTTCCCCGTGTCGAAGCGGTGGAGCGTAAAGGACTTGCCGTCGCCCTCGATGTACCCGAGCGTCCCCATGACGCGCGTGCGCCGCCCGCCCCATGGCGTGAACGCGTCCATCGTGAAGCTCGCCGTCGCCCCGCCCTCGAAAAGAAGCGTCGCGACGATGTGGTCGGGCTGGTCGTTGTCCATGCGGTAGACGCAACGCCCGTAGTCGGTCGTCCGCAGCTTCTCGAGGATCGCCTCGGAAGGACAGTCCTTCTTCAAGTCAAACACGTAGAGAAACCAGCGCTTCCTGTCGTAGATGTCGATCGCGGAGTAGGGGCATGTCTTCTCGTGCGGACAACCGTCCGTGCAGCGAGCCGTCGCGCCTGCCGGCGCCTTGTCAGCGCGGAAGAGGGCGATTCCGCCCTCGGCGCTCACGCGCACGCACCGCCTGCCGACGAGCCACTTCAGGATGTCGAGGTCGTGGCAGCTCTTTGCGACGATCATCGGCGTCGTCGCCTTGCCGTCGTGCCAGTTGCCGCGCACGAACGAGTGCGCCATGTGAGCGTACATCACGGGCTCTTGGTGCTGGATGTTAACGAGTTCGCCGACGAGCCCCAAGTCAATCGCCTTCTTGAGCGCGCGGAAATACGGCGAATAGCGCAGCACGTGTCCAACCGCCACCATGACGCCGGTCTCGCGCTGGCGAGCGAGCAGGTCGAGGCACTCGCGCTCGGTCTGCGCCATCGGCTTTTCGAGAAGGACGTCATATCCCTGGCGCATCGCCTCCATCGCGGGCTCGAAATGCAGTGCGTCTGGAAGCGCCACAAGCATTACGTCTGCGAGCTTTCCAGACTTCCCCGCTTCAAGCATTTCGTGGTAGTCGCCGAAACGGCGCTCCCGAGGAACGCCCCATTCGTCGCCCATGCGCTCACGGCGCGAAGCGTCTATGTCCGACACCGCGACGACCTTCATCGTGCCGGGGAACAGCTTTCCGTATGCGGGATATTCGTTCCCACGCGACCCCGCGCCCATCACCGCAACGGTGATTTCGCGGCTTGTTGCGATCTTAAGCGGCTTTACCTCCGCGAGCTCAGCAAATACACGTTCAATGTCCATGGTCGTCGTTGCCACCTCCCCACGCGGAAATTATAGCAAAACCCGCAAAACTGGGGAATGGCCTATATCGGCGCGAAGGTCCCATCGATGGAATTTAGACTTGCAGGGACTCTTCCTGTCCCTCAAGGAACTCGCGGGCGAGAGAAAGCCCCTCGACGGAATCAAAGCCGCCGACCGCTTCCATAAGCTCAAGGCGCGAGATCTCGTACTCCTCCCCGTTCTTCCGGTGGCGGAAAAGGAGGTCGTAGTCGCCTTGGAAATTAAAGAGCGAGAGAATCGCCTGTGGGAGGCTCCCCATTGGCGGCAAGTCGATGTTGTCGGCCTTAAACGTGCAGACGAGCGTCGTCCCCACACCCTGCGTGCTTTCGAGCTTTACAGAGCCGCCGCAGCCGTCGCACGTCTGCTTTACGAACGGGAGCCCCATTCCGACCTTGCGCTTGTCGTGCTTCCCTGGCTCCGTGTAGAACGGATCAAACGCCTTGGCGACGATTTCGGGCGGCATGCCCTTCCCGTTGTCCTCGACGCGAAGGACAATCGTTCCGTTTTCTTCGAGAACTTCGACAACAACCTTCTTGGCGCGGGCCTCGATCGAATTTGCCGCGACATCTGCTATGATATCTGAAAGACTTGCGTGCATCTGCCATTCCCCTTCAAGGTGATGCGCAATAGTCTACCAAAAATCGCCGACTTCGGCTTGGGGAAAGTTGCTACTTGTTGCCGGAGTGATACTCCTGCAGACTGTAGACAGAACTTTCTGCGCAGTCCTCGGCAAGCCCTGCGACGGCGGCGGCAAAGCCGGCGAGCGTAGTAGTCACGGGAACGCCCACGGCGACCGCCGCGGAACGGAGCTGGACCGAATCTCCCGACGCCTCGCCGTCCGACTCCGACGTGTTTACCACCCACTGTATCTCGCCCTTGCGCATCAGGTCGATCGCACTGGGGCGGCCACGGGATATCCTGAATGCCGCCTTCGACTCGATGCCGTGCCCCCAAAGATATGTCGAAGTGCCAAGCGTCGCGTAGATTCCAAAGCCAAGCTCCTTGAGTTTCGCGGCAAGCTCGGCGACACGCGGCTTGTCCTCGTCGCGCACCGAGAGGAAGACATTGCCGCTCTTCGGCAAGGGACTGCCGCAGGCGATCTGGCTCTTGTAGTACGCGCCGAAGCGGTCAGGGTCGATTGCCATCACCTCGCCCGTCGACTTCATCTCGGGCGAAAGAGTGATCTTCGCGCCGGGGAACTTGACGTACGGGAAGACCGCTTCCTTGACGCAGTAGTATTTTTTGTCTTTGACAGGATTTACAAGATTATCAGGATTAAGGTCTGCAAATTGCAATCCTGTCTTAAGTTTCTCCCCGACCATCGCAAGTGCGCCGAGGTCGGCGAGCGGAATGCCCGTCGCCTTCGAGACGAACGGGACTGTCCGCGAGGCACGGGGATTGACCTCGATCATCCATATCTCTCCGTCCTTCACCGCGAGCTGTAGGTTCATTAGCCCGACGACATGGAGCCGCTTCGCGAAAATATCGGTGTAGCGTTTCACTTCGGCAAGCGTCTTGTCGGAGAGATTCACCGGCGGCGTAATTGCCGCGGCATCGCCCGAGTGACAGCCCGCCGCCTCGATATGTTCGAGTATCGCGCCTATCATCGTCGTCTCGCCGTCCGACACGGCGTCGACATCAAGCTCGATCGCGTGTTCGAGGAACTTGTCGATGAGGATTGGCTTTCCTTCCGACGCGGCGACCGCCTCCGAAACGTAGGAATCGAGTTCCGACTCCCTGTAGACTATCGCCATTCCGCGCCCGCCGAGGACGAAGCTCGGCCGCACAAGGACGGGATAGCCGATCTCCTTCGCGATGCGCCGCGCATCCTCGATGGAATGGGCGATACCGCTTGCCGGCTGCTTCATTCCGACTTCCGCGACAAGCTTGCGGAAGAAGTCGCGGTCTTCGGCAAGCGCAATGTCATTTGGCGAAGTGCCGACGATCTTCGCGCCCGCCTTTTCAAGTTTCGCGGCAAGGTTGAGCGGCGTCTGCCCGCCGTACTGGACTATCACGCCGTCGCACTTCTCGCGGTCGTAGATCTCCATCACGTCCTCAAACGTGAGCGGCTCGAAGTAGAGCTTGTCGGAAGTGTCGTAGTCGGTCGAGACGGTCTCGGGGTTGGAGTTCACCATCACGACTTCGTAGCCGCGCTTCCTAAGCGAGAACGCCGCGTGGCAGCAGCACCAGTCGAACTCGATGCCCTGGCCGATGCGGTTTGGCCCGCCGCCGAGGATCATGATTTTATGTTTCTGCCGCAAAGTACGCAAAGAGCGCAAAGGACATTCTGTCTTTGCGTTCTCTGAGTTCTCTGCGGCTAACGAATAATACGAATAATAATACGGCGTCACGGCCTCGAACTCGCCGGCACAAGTGTCGACCTCGCCGAACTCGGGGCGGATGCCAAGCTCCAGTCTTTTCGTCCGCACCGTAATCTCATCGGAGCCAACCGCCTCGGCGATCTCCTTGTCGCTGAATCCAAACACCTTCGCCTGGCGAAGAACGTCGGGCCTTAGCATATTTGTGTTTTTGCCGCAAAGATCGCAAAGGTCGCAAAGTGGTTCTGGCTGGCTGAATTCGGAATTTTTCTTTGCGTTCTCTGCGTTCTTTGCGGTTAAAAAATGGCCGCCAAGATATTCCCTGAACGCCTCGATCTCCTCTAGTTCGCGCTTGAACCACGGATCGTAGGTTTCCGCGTGGTGATATTTTAGCGGCGCTTCAAGCGACCTGACGGCCTTTAGGTACGCCTGCTTGAAAGTGCGGCCGATTGCCATCACCTCGCCGACGGACTTCATCTGAGTGCCAAGCGTCGTGCTCGCGCCGTGGAACTTCTCGAACGCAAAGCGCGGGATCTTCACGACGACATAGTCGAGCGCAGGCTCGAAGCATGCGAGAGTCTTGCCAGTTATGTCGTTCGTGATCTCGTCGAGCGTAAAGCCGACGGCGAGAAGCGCGGCAATCTTTGCAATCGGGAAGCCCGTCGCCTTTGACGCGAGCGCCGAAGAGCGCGAGACACGCGGGTTCATCTCGATGATGATGCGACGCCCGTCCTTGGGGTTCACCGCCCACTGCACATTCGATCCGCCAGTCTCGATGCCGATCTTCTCGAGGACCTTGATGGAGTCGTCGCGCATCGCCTGGTATTCACGATCGGTGAGAGTAAGGATCGGCGCGACGGTGATGGAGTCGCCGGTATGGACGCCCATCGGGTCCATGTTCTCGATGGAGCAGACGATTACGGCGTTGCCCGCCTTGTCGCGCATCACCTCCATCTCGTACTCCTTCCAGCCGATCAGCGACTCCTCTACGAGAACCTCGTGGTTGAGCGACGCTTCGAGACCGCCAGAGACAATCCGCGCAAACTCCTCCGCATCGTGCGCGATGCCGCCGCCGGTGCCGCCGAGCGTAAAGCCAGGGCGCACGATAAGCGGCCACGAGCCAATGGTGCGTGCAATCGCCTCTGCCTCGGCAAGCGAGTGGGCGCTGCCGGAACGCGGGAGATCGAGACCGATATCGCGCATCGCCTCCTTGAAGAGGTTGCGGTCTTCGGCGCGTTCGATCGCCTCGGCCTTCGCGCCGATAAGCTCAACGCGGTAGCGTTTCAAGACGCCTCTCTTGTCGAGCTCCATCGCGAGGTTGAGCGCCGTCTGTCCGCCAAGCGTCGGCAGGATCGCGTCGGGCCGTTCGCGGCGGATTACTTCGTGGAGATAGTCGGCAGTCAGCGGCTCGACGTACGTCCTGTCGGCGCGATCGGGGTCGGTCATCACCGTCGCGGGGTTGGAGTTCACGAGCACGACTTCGTAGCCGAGCGATTTAAGCGCCTTCACGGCCTGCACGCCGGAATAGTCGAACTCGCAGCCCTGGCCGATGACGATCGGTCCAGAGCCGATGATCAGTATTTTCCTCAAATCCGTGCGTTTCATTTCTTCTTGCCTTTCAAAGCGGCTTTGACAAGACCGTTGAACAGCGGGTGTGGAATCGTCGGGCGCGACTTGAACTCGGGGTGAAACTGCGCGGCGATGAAGTAGGGGTGGCCCGGCAGCTCCACTATCTCGACGAGTTTTCCGTCAGGCGACGTGCCGCTTACATTGAGCCCTGCGGCCGTCAGCGCCTTCTGCACTTTGCCGCCATTCGCGAGTTCATAGCGGTGGCGATGTCGCTCGGAAATAATGGGCGCGTCTTTGTTTTTAACGCAGAGTCGCGTAACCGCCGCGGAAGCGGGGCTCGCGTTTTGTAGCGAGCCAAGCCGAGCGAAGCGAGTGCCGAGAGGCGCAGAGTTATCTTTGTGTTCTTTGTGGCTATACAGCTTATCAGCGAGAGAGCCCTTCTCAAGGACGCACGGATAAGCGCCGAGGCGCATCGTGCCGCCCTTCTGCGTGACGCCACGCTGCTCTTCCATCAAGTCGATCACGGGATGCGTGGTGTTCTCGTCGAACTCCGTCGAGTTGGCGTCTTTCCAGCCGAGGACATCGCGCGCATACTCGATGACGGTGCACTGCATACCGAGGCAGATGCCGAGGAACGGAATCTTCTTCTCGCGTGCGTACTTGATCGCGGCGATCTTCCCCTCGACGCCGCGCGCGCCGAATCCGCCTGGAACCAAGATGCCGTCGATGTTTGACAATTTTTTGCCGCAAAGATCGCAAAGGCCGCAAAGCGATTGTGGTCGCCGTGTCGGATTCAAAGAAATCTTTGCGCTCTCTGCGATCTTTGCGGCTAAAAGCTCTTCCGCCTCGATTGGCACCACCTCCACCTTGCAGTCGTTCGCCATGCCGGCGTGCTGCAGGGCCTCGTGAACCGACTTGTAGGCGTCGCGTATCGAGATGTACTTCCCGACAAGCGCAATGCGGCAGCGCTTCTTCGGCTGCGTCGCCTTGCGGACGAGCGTGTCCCAGACCGTGTGTTTGATTGGCCAGAGATCAAGCCGAACCTGCCTCAAGACCTGCTCGTCGAGACCCTGCTCGCGCAGTTCGCGCGGCACGGCATAGACAGAATCTGCGACGTCCTTTTCCTCGATCACGCATTCGCGCTTCACGTTGCAGAACATGGCGAGCTTCTTGAGGTGCTCCTCGGGAATCGTCATTTCGGTGCGGCAGACGAGGATGTCGGGGATAATGCCGATGTTGCGAAGCATGCCTACGGAGTGCTGCGACGGCTTTGTCTTGAGCTCGCCCGCCGCCTTGAGATAGGGAACGAGCGTCAGGTGCACGAAGCAAGTGTTCTCTTCGCCCTCCTCGAAGCGGAACTGGCGCGCGGCCTCGAGGAACGGCAACGACTCAATGTCGCCCGAGACTCCGCCTATTTCGCAGAGGACGATGTCCGGCGCGGGCTCGTCGCCATGCGCTTCGCCGGCACTCCTGATCGCCGCCTTGATTTCGTCGGTGATGTGCGGCACGACCTGCACCGTCCCGCCGAGGTAGCCGCCTGCGCGTTCGCGCGCGAGGACGGCGGAGTAGATGCGGCCAGAGGTGTAGTTCGACGCCTTGGAGCACGTCACGCCCGCGAAGCGCTCGTAGTGGCCGAGGTCGAGGTCTGTCTCCGCGCCGTCATCTGTCACGAACACCTCGCCGTGCTGGTAGGGAGACATCGTGCCGGGGTCGACGTTGAGATACGGGTCTAGCTTCTGCATGAAGACCCTGTAGCCGCGGCTCTTCAAGAGAAGCGCAAGCGACGCGCTTGTGACGCCCTTTCCAAGCGAGCTAACAACGCCGCCGGTGATGAACACGTATTTGACTTGTTTTTTCATGTCTTATATTTATTTTCGCCGCAGAGAACGCAAAGAGCGCAAGGGCTTTGCGTTCTATGCGTTCTTTGCGGCTAAGATCATATTTTTGAATTCATCGAAGAGGTAGCTTGAGTCGTGCGGGCCGGGGCAGGACTCGGGGTGATACTGCACCGAGAACGCCGGGAGCGTCTTGTGCCTCACGCCCTCGATAGAGTTGTCGTTGAGGTTTATATGCGTGACTTCGAGGCAGTCCGGAACCGACTCTGGCAAGACCGCGAAGTTGTGGTTCTGGCTCGTGATCTCCACATGGCCCGTCGCAAGATTCTTCACTGGGTGGTTGCAGCCGTGATGGCCAAATTTTAGCCGCCCCGTCTTCGCGCCACAGGCAAGCGAGAGCAACTGATGTCCCAAACAAATTCCCATTATTTGGATGTGAGTTGGAGTTTTGAGTTGGAGTTGGAGAGTGGAATTTTTATCTTCCTTTCTCCAACTCGAACTTTTCACTCCAACTTTAGGCAATCCTGTCGAAAAAGGTTTTATTCCCAATAGCTTTTGAATATTCTCTATGGCGTATGTAACTGCAGCAGGGTCGGCGGGGCCGTTCGAGAGAAACACGCCGTCGGGGTTCATCGCGAGGACTTCTTCGGCAGGCGTCTTCGCGGGAACGACCGTGACTCTCGCCCACGACGCAAGCGAGCGAAGGATGTTCGTCTTCACGCCAAAGTCGTAGCAGACAACGTGGGGAATTGCTTGATTGTTTGATTGTTTGATTGCTTGATTAAACTCATACGCCTCCGTGCACGTCACCTTTGCCGCGTAATCCTGGCCGTCAAGCCCTTCCCATTCGCGCGCCTTGGCGATTGCATCTTCCTCGCGCATTTCGCCATCCTCGACGTGCAAGTACGCCTTCTCGTTCCCGTGCTCACGGAGATGGATTGTAAGAGCGCGCGTATCGACGCCGTAAATGCCAGGTACGCCGTTCTCTTTCAGGTATTCGTCCAAGCTCTTTTCGGAGCGCCAGTTGCTTGGCTCAGTCAAGTCGCCGATGACAAGACCTGACAGGAACAGCTTGCGGCTTTCTATGTCGTCGGCATTTATGCCGTAGTTGCCGACTTCGGCGGTGGTGAGGGTGACGAACTGTCCGGCGTAGCTTGGATCTGTCAGTATTTCCTGATAGCCGCTCATCCCGGTGTTGAAGACGACTTCGCCAAGCGCGTCCTTCTTAGCACCAAAAGCGACGCCATGGAACACAGTGCCGTCCGCAAGCGCGAGATACGCCCTGCGTTCGCGTTCCGCTTTCCACTTTTCACTATAGTTCATAAACTACTTTCCTTTCCCTGACTCAAACTCTGAACTCCAACTCCCTCTGCGCACTCTGCGTCTCTGCGACTCTGCGTTAAAAACTTTATAAAAAATCTGTTCTCCATTCTCCAACTCCAACTCTGAACTACAACTCCTAATACGACCTTTCCGAATTCTTATCCAAGTAATTCAGAAGCGCCTTTCGCAGCACCTTGTATCCGCCAGGTGTCGGATAGTCGCCCGTGAAATACCAGTCGCCAATATTCTCTCCGCCGAGGCACCGTCTCAGGTCTTCGACAGTCTGGTAGACCACAACAACTTCCGCCTTTATGTCTGGCGGCGTGAGAAGGCGCGCAATCTCCGCTGCATGCTGTTCCTCGGCGAACTTTGCGTAGAGCGCCTCAAGGGGATTTTCCGCGTTGCCCATCAACGCCTCATGGAGCAAGTCGTTCGCGCCGTCGCCAAGAAGGTTGACGAGCGCACGGAACGCGACGAGTTCGCCCAGCGTCGACATGTCGATGCCGTAGCAGTCGGGATAGCGGATTGGCGGCGCGGAAGATGCGATCACGATTCTCTTGGGGCCCAGCCTATCAAGCATCGGGAGAATCGCGTTCTTCATCGTATTGCCGCGCACGATTGAATCGTCGAGCACGACGAGCGTGTCGTCCTTCTTGACGAGCCCGTAGGTTACGTCGTAGACATGCTTGTAGAACTCACGCCTTGCCGCAGCGTCTGCGATGAACGTGCGGAACTTCGCGTCCTTCACCGCAATCTCCCCAAAGCGAGGGAAGTCTTTGAGTCTCTGTGTTAAAATTCTTTTCATCAGCTCTTCAAGGAGTCCATGGAAGGCGATACGCGCGGAGTTGGGAATATAGCTGAAGAAGATGCTGTCCATCGGCGCATTGGCGGCCTCGAGGATCCGCGGCACAAGCGCCGCGCCAAGCGCCTTGCGCTCGCGGTGGATGTCGGCATCGTTCGCGCGCGAGAAATAAATCCTCTCAAACGAGCAAGGGCGCACAGACAAGTTTTTTAGCCGTGTAGAACGTGTAGAAACATGTAGATCAGAAGCGCTGCTTTCTGCACGGTTCAAATCAACAAACTCGACTTCCCCTTCCGGCGAGACGACAAGCGCTTCGCCAGGCGGAAGCTCCTTCACGGCTTCGGGCGGCACGTCGAACGCCGCCTGTATGGCGGCGCGTTCAGAGGCGACGACAACGACATCGTCGTCGATGTAATGCCAGCCTGGCCTGATGCCGTGCGGGTCGCGCGTCGCAAACGCCCACCCGTCGGCGGTCATGCCGCAGAGCGTCCATGCGCCGTCGGCATTTGCAAGCGCAGATGAGATGGATGCGGAGATGTGATTGTTTAGCCGTGTAGAACATGTAGAGACATGTAGATCGGCGGCACCTTTTTCTACATGATCTACACGTTCTACATGGTTAACATGCCTTCCCAGTTCATGTGCGATCATCTCGCAGATCAGGTAGCCGTCCGACTTGCTCGTCGGGAAGGAACCGTGGTGGCGGTAGTCGTCGAAAAGTTCGTGGGCGTTTGTGAGATTGAAGTTTCCAGCGAGAAGCAGAGTGTGCTTTAGTTCGCTCGACTCGTGCACGAATGGATGGCAGAACGCCACGTCGTTTTTCCCGAACGTGGCGTAGCGAAGATGACCTAGGAATATCCGCTCTTGGTTGTTTGCAGCAGAGTGTTCCGCTTCTTTGCGCTCTATGCGTTCTTTGCGGCTAACCCGCTTCCCGATGGCGGCCAGCACATCCGCGAGCGGCGTGGCGGATGCAGACTTGGCAATCCAGTATGGCGTCTCGCCCGGTTCGGGATTAGCCGAGAGTATTGCCGCGCCCGCGCCGTCCTGCCCGCGGTTGTGCTGTTTTTCCAAGAGCAGCGAGAGCTTAGTTCCGCCGAAATCGCCGATGGCGACGGCGGACTTTCTCAAGACCACCATCGCCACGGCGCATTCGTGCTTTAGTTCATCAGTCATTTGATATCACTAACCACTACTCACTGACTCCTGCCCCCTAGTAAAGGAACAGCATCTCCCGATACTTCGGAAGCGGCCACTTTTCGCTCGTGACGATAGTCTCGAGCGAGTCTGCTATCTTCCTGAGCTCGGACATCCTCGCAAGGGTGTCCGCCGTGTCATAGTTCTTAAGCGCGTCCTGCAAATAGTCGATCGCCTCCTTCATCTTGACGAGCCCGCTGCCAAGTTCCGTCATCTGCCCATGAAGCATGTCGATTGCGACTTTCACGTTGCTCGAGTCAGTCTCGTTGTAGGCCTTCGCCGCTTCGAGATACTCGGCGCGGACGGCTGGGAGAATCATCGTCTTTGCGATGTCGAGCGCCGTGTTGCCCTCGATGCGCACCTTGTTGGCGTATTCCTCGAGGAAGATCTCGTGGCGGCTCTTCAGCTCGCGCTTCGTCATGACTCCGTACTTTTCGAAAAGCGCAACGTTCTCCTTCTTGCCGAGCGCGGCGAGCGCGGAGAGCGTGTCGGGCGCATTGGGAAGACCGCGCTTCTCGGCTTCCTTCGGCCAGTCGGCCTCGTAGCCGTTGCCGTTGAACACGACGCGCTTGTGCGCTTTGAGCGAGGCCTGCAGTATCTTCTGGAGCGCGACGTGGAACGCCGCGGTGTGCTCGCCCGGCTTCGCCTTTCCGGCGACCTTGGCGGCGTCGAGCTCGGCGGCAATCCTGTCTACCGCCTCGGCGACGATTGTGTTGAGGACCGTCATCGGGCCGGAGCAGCAGACGCTCGATCCCGGAGCGCGGAACTCGAACTTGTTGCCGGTGAACGCGAACGGCGAAGTGCGGTTGCGGTCGGTCGCGTCCTTCGGAATCGCGGGGAGCGTGTCGACGCCGATCTTGAGGGAGCCCTTTTCCTCGTGTTTCGCGCCCTTTGGATTCTCGATGCGGTCGAGCACTTCTGCAAGCTGGTCGCCGACATAGATCGAGATAACGGCGGGCGGCGCTTCGTTTGCACCGAGACGATGATCGTTGCCCGCACCCGCGACGGAGGCCCTAAGGAGGTCGGCATGCTTGTCGACCGCCTCGATCACCGCGCAGAGCATCGTGAGGAACACGGCGTTCTCGTGCGGGTCGTTGCCCGGGTCGAGGAGGTTCCTGCCGCCAAAGGCGACGGACCAGTTGTTGTGCTTACCAGAACCGTTGACGCCCGCGTAGGGCTTCTCGTGGAGAAGGCACTTCATCCCGTGCTTTTCGGCGACGTTCCGCAATGTGTCCATCACGAGCATGTTGTGGTCGCTCGCGAGGTTGAGCTCCTCGAACTGCGGCGCAAGCTCGAACTGCGCGGGCGCGACTTCGTTGTGGCGCGTCTTCGCCGGGATGCCGAGCTTCCAGAGTTCGCGCTCGACGTCGTTCATGAAGGAAATGACGCGATCTGGAATCGTGCCGAAGTAGTGGTCTTCGAGCTGCTGGCCCTTAGCGGACGGAGCGCCGAAGAGCGTCCGGCCCGTAAGCACGAGGTCGGGGCGTTTCTTCCAGTATTCCTTGTCGATAAGGAAGTATTCCTGCTCCGCGCCAAGCGTGCACGCGGCGTGGCCTTCGGCGCGCCCGAAGAGCTTCATGAGCCGCTTCAAAGACTTGTCGAGCGCCTGCATCGAGCGGAGAAGCGGCGTCTTCTTGTCGAGCGACTCGCCCGTGTAGGCGCAGAAGGCGGTCGGGATGCACAAGGTGGCGCCGTTCGAGTGGCGCTTGATGAACGCCGGCGACGTCGGATCCCACGCGGTGTAGCCGCGCGCCTCGAAGGTGGAGCGGATGCCGCCAGACGGGAAGGACGATGCGTCGGGCTCGCCGACGATCAGGTTCTTGC
Source organism: uncultured bacterium (assembly GCA_902780865.1). GTDB lineage: Bacteria > Verrucomicrobiota > Kiritimatiellia > RFP12 > UBA1067 > UBA1067. The sequence continues at coordinate 2,655 of CACZHC010000049.1, read as the reverse complement.
CGCTGAACTGCATGATCGGCTCGCCATCCTTGAGTTCCAGGAACGAGTCGTGCTTCTCGGCGGTGGAGCCGGTCATCGGGAGGAACCAGTGCGTGTAGTGCGTCGCGCCGCGATCCATCGCCCAGTGGCGGATGCCGTGCGCGACCTCGCCCGCAATCGACGGATCAAGCGGCTTCCCTTCCCGGATCGTTGCCTGTAGCTTCTTCGCCGTGTCCTTGCTCAAATACTTGTTGATTGCCTCTTCGCCGAACACATCGGCGCCGAAGTCAGTTGCGGCCTTTGTCTCTTCCGTCATTGTCTTGTTCCTTGTTTGGTTTGTCGAATGCGTCCATCGCATCGGACGCAGGGACACTAGCACGCACCGTGCCAAGGAAGCGAGATGTCTGAAAAACAAGGGCGAATCAGACAAATTTCGCCGCAAAGAACGCAAAGGACACAAAGTGTGCGACAGTCACAACCGACAAGACGTGTCACGCGCAAGACATGGGCATAACAGAAAATGTAATGCAGCTTCCGCACTCGGCAAAAGGGAGAGAAACCGACATTTCATTTTTTGTCATTGGCAAGGTTCCTCTCTGACAAGTTATGTCACCGCAGTTCAGAGCGCTTCGCGGCTATTGTCGGGAATAAGGGCTGAAAACGCAGCATTTGCAGGCTTGGCACGGCGTTTGCTGAATGGGGCGCGACGCTGCGATGGTCGCGGCGCAAGAAAGGAAAGATGAAACTGATCATAGCCTACATTCAGCCAGAGCGACTGAATGCCGTCAAGCAGGCGTTGTTCGCCCGCGAGATATACAAGATGTCCGTCACAAACGCACTTGGATGCGGAAAGCAGGGCGGGTACCTACACTTGTACAGAGGCGCCGTCGAAGAAGTCACGCTCCACAAGAAGATGCGTCTTGCAATCGCGGTGAACGACCACTTTATCGACAGGACGATCGAGGCGATCATTGAAGGCGCGCGCACGGGAGACATCGGCGACGGAAAGATCTTCGTCCTTCCGATGGACGAGTGCGTGAGAATAAGAACCGGCGAGCGCGGCCCGTCGGCTATTGGATAACAAACGGCAAGGCGAACGCCATGGAGGACGAACGACAGAAGACGAACAACAGAGGATCGCTCTCAATCCTTTGTCTTAAGTCGTAAGTCCTTTGTCCTTGAAATCAAAAAGGAAAAACCAAATGGAACCATCAGCAATAGCAGCACCTGAAGTCCAAACCAACCTGAACGTAGTCTGGACCCTAATCGCCGGCATACTCGTCTTTACGATGCAGGCGGGCTTCGCGCTCGTCGAGACCGGCTTCACCCGCGCAAAGAACGCCGCAAACATCATGATGAAGAACCTGATGGACTTCGCGGCTGGCTCGCTCGGATTCTACATCCTCGGCGCAGCGCTTATGTTCGGCGCGACAAAGCTCGGAGGCTGGCTCGGCTGGGGAGGCCTCGGGATGCCGTCGCTATCGACCGGCGAAGGCGTCTGGGACTGGACGTTCCTCTTCTTCCAGACGATGTTCGCCGCGACAGCCGCGACCATAGTCTCCGGCGCGGTCGCGGAACGCATCGAGTTCAAGAGCTACCTCATCTACTCGGTGATCGTGTCGGCCATCGTGTACCCAATCAGCGGACACTGGATGTGGGGCTCGCTCGCGGGCGAAGCGTCGCAGGGATGGATCGAGGCCCTCGGCTTCCACGACTTCGCGGGCTCGACGGTCGTCCACTCCGTCGGCGGATGGATTGCGCTCGCTGGCGCCATCGCGCTCGGCCCGCGCATCGGGAAGTACCGTCCCGACGGCAAGCCGAATCCGATTCCCGGCCACTCGCTCGTCCTCGGCACGCTCGGCGTGTTCCTCCTCTGGATCGGCTGGTTCGGCTTCAACCCCGGCAGCTACACCGCCGGCATAGGCTCCATCGGCCGCGTCGCGATGACCACCAACCTCGCCGCATGCGCCGGCACGATTGCCGCGCTCGTCACCGCCTGGGCAATCATGGGCAAGCCCGACCTCACCATGGCGCTTAACGGTTCGCTCGCCGGCCTCGTCGCGATTACCGCGCCCTGCGACCTCGTGACCGCAAACGCAGCAATCATAATCGGACTCGTCGCAGGCGTAATCGTCGTCCTCTCGGTGTTCGCGCTCGACAAGATCCACATCGACGACCCCGTCGGCGCGGTGTCGGTCCACTGCGTGAACGGCGTCTGGGGCACGCTCGCTGTCGGGCTCTTCGCGGCGCCTGCTGCGGCCGGATACGGCAACGAGATGGTGGGGCTTTTCTACGGCGGCGGCTTCAAGTTCCTCGGCGTGCAGCTCGTCGGCGTGGGAATGACAGCGGTCTGGGCGCTCGGAACGGGTCTTCTGATCTTCTTCGCCCTGAAGAAACTCGGCATTCTCCGCGTCAGCGCGAAGACTGAGCTCAAGGGCCTCGACGTGACCGAACACGGCCAAGACGCCTACGCCTCGTTCCAGTTCTTCAGCAACACATAATTCGTCAACACCCTCACAATTCAACGTCAACGCAAAAAAGGAAAAGGAATCGTGATGATGAAAGCATCCATAGCAGTCCTGGCCGTCGCCGCGTCCTTCGCGGCGGCGGCAGAAGAGACGAACGAGGTCGAACGTGCAGAATCCTCCGCATTCTCCATCGAAGCCTCGGTCGACA
>CACZHC010000048.1 GCA_902780865.1 uncultured bacterium | reverse complement strand
CGCGATGATCAGCTCGACGAGCGGATTTGTGCTTCCGGGGTCGAGCGCCTTCTTGGAAAGCCAGTAGTCGTTGACAGCCGAGCAGAACGAATCCCAGTCGCACGACTCGACGGCCTTGAACGCGCGCTCCGCGTCGCTCTTCAGCCGGCGCACGATCGAGCATGCGATGTCGTCGGGATTCTCCGCGAAGAACGCGAGGACGCCGCGGAGGACGTTCCGGGCCATGCGCTTGCGGCCGGTGAAGTAGAGAAGCGCACGGTCCCCGAGAAACTTCGAGAACGCCTTCTCCGCGCGCGGCGAGACGCACGACATGCACGGATCCTGGCGTTTGCCCGGCTTTGTCACGACGAGGTGTGCGCCAGGAACGAGGCCGCCGATCTGGTCCTGCCAGCCACCGCCTGTCGCCATCTCCTTTTCAAGCGCGAGAGTGAGCGACGCGACGCGCTTCCATTCCGGCTTGCGGCCCGCGACGCGCTCAAGCGCAGTGACAAGCGCCGCGCCGAGAATCGAGCTCGTGCCCATGCCGCTGCCTTTCGGAACGTCGGCGGAAATCTTGATGTCCAGTCCGCCGCGCGAAAAATCGAACTTCGTCACCGTGAGCGCGCTCTTGACGAGCGCACACCAGTCGTGCGGATCTTTCGGCGCGCGGATTTCAGCAAGCGACTTTAGAACGCCAGACTGCCCGAGGTCAACGCTCTCGACGCGCACTTCCTTCGCCGCGAGTCGACTGACGCGCACTTTGACTGGCTTCACGCCGTTCAGCGTGACCGCCGCGTTGAAGACCGCGCCGCCCATTTTGTAGCAAATCGGCGGAGTGTCGCTCCAGCCGCCCGCGAAGTCGATGCGAAGCGGAAGCTCAACGATGATGCAATCCTCCGCCTTGCGAAGAGCAAGGAGCTTCTTGTGGTCGACCTTCTTCATGATCCCCCCGAGCTTTAGTTTCTCCCACTTTCCGTCTGACTTGAAATCGTCTTCGACGCGATAGCGGACTGGAATCCATTTCTTCCCGACTGGAAGGCAAGTAAGGCACTCGCCTTCGGCAAGATCGATTTGGCCAAATTCCCTCGGCACGAATGTGACGACGTTTCTTCCGCCGAGTTTCATTTCGCCGCGCGAGATCGCGCAACCCTCGACCCACTCGCGCCCCTTCCCGAGTCGTGCAAGAAGTTCGCGCGTGGAACCGATGTGGAAGAAGGAGCAGCGCGGAACGACGTTGACGTGGAACGGCGCAAAGCCGTCGAGAAGTTCGCGCGCGAATTCGTCGTAGATGTCGCCGACCTTCCATCCCGCGGCGACGATCTTCTTTGCCGTCGCGGGATCGATCCAGAGAATGCCCGTATCGGCTTTTACTTGGTAGGGACGGTTTTCCAAACCGTCCGCGGACGCCTGGGGACAGGCGTCCCTACCGACATGTGAAGTTCGAGTTTTGGACTCCAACTTATCCGGCACATAGACGCCATGACGCGAGCCCTCTTCGGGCGAGTCGTAGTACGCGACTCCAGTAACGCCACTCTTCGAAAAATCGCACGAACTAAAATCAAACTCTGGCGCGACGTCGCCACAGACAACGAGGACGCCGCTCTTCGGAAGTCGAAGCTGCTCCATGTTCGCGACAATGCGCTCGAAAAGAGAAACCGTCTTGCCGCGACTATCGGGCACAGGAACAAACGCCTTGCCTATCGCGGCGTACGAGGGGAGGCGCTTCGAGTCGCCTCCGGAATGGCAGATGAGAACACGCCTCTTCGAGACGTCGCCAAGTTTTTTGAGGACGCCGACGGTGCTGCCGAGCGAGCCGACACGCTTGCCGCCCGGATCGGGAACGACAAGGATTTTTCCTGCAAGCGAGCCGACGAGCGGCGCAACCATAGCGCGGTAGCCGCGTGCCTGCGCCTCGTTTGAGGCGGTGACAACAAGAACGTCGAATTTCACGAGATCGACTCCACGGCCTTGAAAATCTCTTCTGGCTCGGCCATGCGACCAAGACCGCTCGTTCCACACGCGAGCTCTCCGTATCCGGGCGCGACGATCTTGACGCCACGCTTCTCGAGCGCCGCGATGTTTTCGCGCGTGATAGCGTTTTCCCACATGCCGTCGTTCATCGCTGGCGCAACGGCGATTGGCGCGCGTGTCGCGAGGAGCGTCGAGGTGAGCAAGTTGTCGGCAAGACCGTAGCGCAACTTGGCGATTGTGTTCGCCGTGGCAGGCGCAACGATTGCGATATCGCAGTCGGCAAGCGATATGTGCTCGGGACGCCACTCGGCGGGACGCTTGAACTCCTCTACGTAGACGGGATTCCTGGAAAGAGTCTGGAAGGTGAGCGGCGAGACGAACTCGCAAGCCGCCGGAGTCATCACAACGCGCACTTCGTCACCGTTCTTCACGAAGAGCCGCACGAGCTCCGCCGCCTTGTATGCGGCGATCGAGCCAGTGACGCCCAATAGAATTCTTTTACTCACTTTTTTAGCCCTGGTTGATTCTCGATCTCAAGTCAGAAACCGCTGCGCGCATGTCGGTTTTGCCGAAGAGGTAGGAGCCGGCGACAAACTGGTTTGCGCCCGCCTTCGCCGCGAGCGGAATCGTCTCGGCGTTTCCGCCGCCGTCGATCATGATGTCGAGATCGGGGCGGCGCTCCCTTAGCCACGTGACTTTCGGGAGACACTCGGCGATGAACTTCTGCCCGCCATAGCCGGGATGCACCGTCATCACGAGCGCCTCGTCGATCTCGCCAAGATAGGGCCGAAGTATTTCGACATCCGTCTCGGGATTCAGCACGATCGCCGGCTTCACGCCAAGCGAGCGGATGCGCTTAAGCTCGACGTGGAGATCGCAGTCCGCCTCGACGTGAATCTGCAGTGTCTGCGCGCCTGCGGCGGCGAACTTCTCGATGTAGAGGTCGGGGCGCGACATCATGAGGTGGACGTTGCGGTAGAACGCTGGGCAGGTCTTCCTGCAGAAGTCGACGATCGACGGACCGAAGCTCATGTTGGGCACGAAGTGCGGGTCCATGATGTCGATATGCAGTGCGTCTGCGCCAGACGCCTCGGCGCGCCTCGTCTCTTCGGCGAGGCGTCCGAGGTCTGCCGCAAGAAGCGACGGAAGGATCTCTATCTTCAAGAGAGCCCCTTCACTATCGCCTCGAAGTCGGCCGTCTGCTCCTCGAGCGAGCGAACCATCTGGAACTGGTTGCGCGCGCGGACGAGGTTGTGGTCGTCGTACTTGGTGTGGAAGTACACGTCGCCCGCGAGGTAGTCGGCGAGGAAGCGGATTCCCACCTCGAACGTTGCGAGCTTGCCGGAGAACACGAGGTTCGCACGCTCGGCTTCGTTGAGGAACTTCGCGCCCTCGAGGTAGCCCTTCGCAAGAGCCTCGAAGTACTCGCGCTTCGCAAACACCTTCGAGAGGTCCGCCTCGTCTTCCGCAGCGGCCGCGGTCGAAGTCCTGACCATGTCGCCGAAGTCGAAAAGCGCGGAGCCGGGCATAGTCGTATCAAGGTCGATCACGACCGCCTCGCCCTTCGCGTCGATCATTACGTTGTTGATCTTCGTGTCGTTGTGCGTCACGCGCTCGGGAATCTCGCCCGCGGCCATGAGGTCGACGATGCGGCTCGCGTTCTTGCGCCACGAGTCGACGAACGCCATCTCGGCGGCGACCGACTTAAGCCGGCCCTTCACGTCCTTAGCAGCGGCATCGTCGAGCTGCTTCAGGCGGTTCGGCGTGTCGTGGAACTTGGGGATGATGTCCTCTAGCCTCGGCGGCGGAATGTCGGCGAGGTCGTTCTGGAACTTCGCGAACGCGCGGCCGACGTCATACGCCTGGTGAGGCTCTGAGACGACGTCGCGCGACGTGTAGCCCTCGAGGAACTTGTAGATTCGCCACGGGTTGTCGTAGCCGACGACCTCGAGCGACTTCACACCCTTGGACTTCAGGAACTCCGTCACGCGGACGACATTCGTCTTGAGGAGATCGACGTCGAAGATCGTCGTATTGACGCGCTGCAGGATGTAGCGCACGCCCGAGGCCGTCTCGACCTTGTACGTCTCGTTGATGTGGCCGGAACCGTAGCGCGACACGTCGGTCGCGTCAACGATGCCGGACGCCTCGAGAACCTTCTTCTGTTCGTCAGTCATTTTCGGAAGACCTTTCAGCGCTTCTTGATTACGGGAATCTGCGCGGCCGCGACGGACTGGCCGAGACGGCGGAAGTGCTCGTCGGGAACGATGAGCTCGATCTCCTCGGCAGTCGCCGGATAGATGTCCTTCAGCATCGCGCGGGCGGTCTCGAGGATGACGTCGCCGCCGAGTCCAGACGTGACGCGGCCGAGCAGCATCATGCTCGAGTAGTCGTAGAACTCCTTGTACCACGGAATCGCGTGCGCGAGGAAGCGGCCGATCTGCACATAGACCTTGAGCGCCTTGGAATCGCCCTTCTCCATCGCGGCCTGCACGACCTTGAGGCGCTCGGGGAGCTTCATCGTCTTCGGGAACTTGAAGCCGTACTTCTCGGCGAGCCAGTTGACTGCCTGCTGCGAGAACGCCATCGAGCCGACGCCGGCGTCACCGGACCACTCGTCCGCAGGCGCCTTGGGGTTGAAGTCGACAGGGGCGAACGCGAGCTCGGTGATGCGGCCCGTGAGCGCGCCCGACTTGTCGATGAAGCCGACGGCTTCGGAGGAGCCCATCGCGACGCCGAGGATGCCCTTCTTGCCCATCGTGATCATTCCCGCGAGAGCCGAGACGTCGCCGTCGTTGTAGATCTCAAAGGGAACGCCCCAGTCCTTCTCGACGCGGAAGAACATGTCCTGCGCAATCGGGTACTTGGACGGATTCTTCTCCTTGATGGCGCGGAAGAGCGAGGCGACGCCCATCTTCTTGCCGACGAGCGTGCCGGCCGTGGAACCGCCGATCGCATCGACGCGCGGCAGAGTCGCCGCGGCGGCCTTGAGACCTTCGGTGAGCTTCGAGTAGTGGTACTCTGGGTCGGCGTTGTTCCGCGGATCCCACGGGAACTCCTTGGAGAACACGACCTTGCCCTTGTTGAGCGCGGAGATCTTGAAGTCGCTCGCGCCGAGGTCGAAGCCGATGCGGCAGCCGTCGGCGACGGTCTTCACCTTCGTGAGCGTCTCTTTCTGCACGGGCATCTTCTTGAGGGGAAGGACGACCGTCTCGACGGGACGTCCGTAGAGGTCGGAGAAGAACTCGTAGTCGAACTTCCTGGAGCCCTTCTTCGTATATGCCTTCGCAACTGGCTGGACGACTGCGTCGGGGCCGGCGAGATAGAGCTTCCAGCCGCCCGCGGCCCACACGATGAACTTCGCGATGCGGTCGACGACATACGAGACAAACTTGGTCGCCTCGGGGCTCAGGCGCTTCGGGATCTCAAGGTCGTAGCGGTAGACTTTCCCGTCCTCGCGCTCCCACGCAACTGCAACGACGTCGTTCTTCACGCCGAGCCCGCTTTCGATTTCGGCGAGCGCCATAATCGGTGCGCAAAATTCCGATCCGCACTTGCACTTTGCCTTGCCGCATGAACATGCCATGGTTTTTCTCCTTTGCTTTTTTGGTTTTGTTTTTTATGTGTCGAAAGCAACGAGCAGCGCCGGCGTCACGTCGACGAGCGACGATACGCGCTCCCGCAGAAATTCCTCCTTCGGTCCGAAGGCGACGAACGGAACCGGGTTCAGCGTGTGTCCCCTCTCCGAAATGTTCTCTATGTTGCCGTGGTCAGAAGTCATTACAAGCGTCACGCCCATCGCCTCGGTAAACCTGACGATCGAGGCGAGGAACCTGTCGTACGTCCTGAGCGCCGCGCACGCGCGCGCGTAGTCCATAGAGTGCCCGGCGACATCCGACTGGAAAAACTCAAAAAGCGTGAAGTCAAACTGGCGAACAATGGACGCAAGATGTTCGGCCGCGCGCTGCGGCGGAATCACCGCGATGTCTGGCCAGCGGTCCTGTATCGTCTCGCGCGTCAAGTCCTGCATGACGGCCTGGCCGTTCTGGAGATCGTCGACGGTCCTTATAGTCTCGGGAGTGGTAAGCGCCATCACCGTAGTCACCGACTTGAAGCGACGTGCAGCGAGCTCTTCTGCGGAGTCGACGAGGTATGCGTCGGAGAAACACACTTCCTTTCCCTTGCTACGCAGCTGCTTGAACAAATTGTCCGTTTCGATGATCTTGCGGAGATTGGGACCAGGGAACCCTTCGCAGTGCTTTCCCATCGCAGCGGCGCAGTTAACGCCGGTGAACATTGTCGCCTGGCCGGTGGCGCTTTGGGGCGGGCCGTCAATTCCAAGGCGAGCGTCAATTGGCTTTCCGTGCTTTGTTATAAGACGGCACAGGGCGGGACAGACCTCTGGATTGACAGGGTTGTCCGTAGCCGCGGCGCGCAAGCCCACGCCGTCGATGAACAGGAAAAGCACTTTCATTTGAATGTGTGTATTTTATCAAATTTTAACCGATTAATGCAACCTCGCTAAATCAATATCAGCCACAAAGAACAGGAGTATAGTTGGAGTTCAGAGTTGGAGTTGGAGTTGGGAGGCAGGAGTCAGTACACAGGAGACAGGAGTTGGAGTTCAGAGTTGGAGTTGGAGAGTGGTGGTGGAGATCTTTTATGAATTTTTTTAACGCAGAGACGCGTAACCGCCCCTTGAGGGTGGGCGCGACCCGTGGGGAAGCGACCGAGCCGAGCGGAGCGAGAGCCGAGAGGCGCAGAGTAGCAGAGGGGCAGCGAGTTTTGGGAAGTAGGAGTTTTAGGGTTAGGGGTTGTACCAAAAATTTAACTCCGATGGTTGGCAAAAGAGGCTCCGCTACCGCTTCGCCTTTGCTTCGCGCATTTCAACCCATTAACATTTAGAGACTTAGTAGTTTTGAGCTGGAGGACGTGTCCTCCAGACCTCCTCTGCCGAAGGCAGCTCCTAAACTAAGCTATGAAGAGAACCTTGAGCATGGCTGTATTGCGTGAAACACGAGGCGGAACGTTAGTGAAGCCACTTTGCCAGCCATCGGAGTTTCTAAAAATTTTGTGGGACACCCCACCACCCTCCAACTCTGACTACTGATCACAGACCCCTGACCCCTCAAGATAACTAAAGCTAAATTTTTAAAATTTCATGTTAATAAGTTTTTGATAACTGTTAATATATTTCACTTGACAACTGAGTTATAAACATTCTATTTGACTTTTTATTTAAATATCTGCAAAAAACAGTCATTTATCCCCTTTTAATATGTCGCATAATTTAATCAAAAAAACTGTTCACAATATAGTTGATAATTGATATAATCTTTATCGCCTATGAGCGTGTTGATAGATACTGATATTATTGTGGTTGGCGGTGGCCATGCAGGGGCTGAAGCAGCTCTCGCAGCGGCGCGGATGGGGCTCAATACCCTCCTCATCACCGCCAAAGTAGACAGTATCGCAAAGATGCCATGCAACCCCTCAATCGGTGGTCTCGCCAAGAGTCATCTCGTCTATGAACTCGATGCACTTGGTGGCGAAATGGGAAAAAACGCCGACGCCACCGCCCTTCAGGCCAAAACGCTCAATTCAAGTCGTGGTCCGGCTGTACAAGCAACAAGAACTCAATGCGCCAAGGCAGAATACACCTTGAGGATGCAGCAGGTAATCGCCACACAGCCTAACCTAAGCGTTATCGAAGATGCCGTTATTGGACTTGTTACCGAACCATCAGCCAGCGGCAACTCAGTCGGCGGCGATGATAATAATTCCTATAAACTCTCTGGTGTAGTTACCGAGCACAACGGCTTAATCGCCTCAAAGGCAGTCGTTTTGACAGCCGGAACCACCCTAAGGGGCAGAGTCTGGATCGGAAAAGAGTGCCAGGAATCAGGCGGAGACGGCCGTCCAGCAGTAAATTTGCTGTCAGACTGCCTCACAAAGCTCGGTTTTTCGCTTATTCGGCTAAAAACAGGCACCCCGCCCCGGCTAAAGGCTTCAAGCTGCAACTTCGACGCCTGCCAGCGTCAGGACGGCGAGAATCCTCGGCCATTGTTCCACGTGGAACATTCTGATGTTCAATCTTTAACGCAGAGGCGCGAAGACGCAGAGTACGCAAAGGTTTTCAGAAGTTATGTTGGGAAAGTTGGAGAAGATAAATTGTTCCACGTGGAACACGGCTCAAAGCAATCTCTGCGTACTCCGCGTCTTAGCGTCTCTGCGTTAAAATCTGAACCGAACGAAATGTTCCACGTGGAACAATCGCTTGGTGAACTGCCTTGCTGGATGACCCATACTACGGAAGAAACACATAGAATTATAAGGGAGAATCTCGATGCTTCTGCACTCTACGGCGGCGCAATTGAGGGTGCGGGAGTGCGTTATTGCCCGTCAATTGAGGATAAAATTGTCAGATTTGTAGGTGCTAAGCAGCACCATGTGATGCTTGAGCCAGAGGATTCCAAGGGCGAAGTTATTTATCCTAATGGGCTATCCTGTAGTTTGCCTCGCGATATCCAAGAGAAGATGGTTAGATCGGTACCTGGTCTTGAGCACGCCGAATTCCTTGCTTATGCGTATGCAATCGAATATGACGGTATTGATTCCCGCGAACTGAAACATTCTCTTGAATCAAAGCGAATCGATGGGCTATTCTTTGCAGGGCAGATCAACGGCACTACGGGATATGAAGAAGCCGCAGCCCAGGGAATAATGGCAGGGATAAATGCCGCTCTGAAGGTCAAAGGCGAAACACCTCTTATTCTTAGCCGGCAAGATGCCTACATCGGGGTGCTGATAGACGACCTTGTGACGAAAGGTACTGACGAGCCATATAGGATGTTCACAAGCAGGGCAGAGCGTCGATTGATTCTGCGACAGGACAATGCGAGGTTTAGGTTGCTGGACGCAGCAAAGAAGATAAAAATACAACCACCGGATTACTTGGAGGCCGTCTCAAAAGTAAAAGACTATCTCGCCAATGCCGTTAGCTCAAAAGCCGCAGGCACAAAAGCACCAATCTCTCGTTGGTTCACCGAAGAGGAGATTGAGAACGAATTAAATATTATGCGACACTATGCGCCGTACATAGAACAGGAGAGGAAAGCGGCAGAAAAGGCGAAGATTGATGAAGCTATCGAGATTCCGAAGTGGCTGGATTATGACAAGTGCGCGTCGGTTAGGTACGAGAGTCGAGAGAAGCTGAAGAAATGGCGCCCAGAAACACTAGCCCAGGCAGCTCGCATTTCCGGAGTCAATCCCGCAGACATTGCAATCCTCGCGGTGATCATCAAGCGCGGCAAACATTAAATTCTCAGCCCGTGGCACAATGCCATCAAAAAAGTTATCAACATTCGTTGTAGATAAGTGGTAGACATAAGAAGATTTTTTTCGAATGACGGTTCGGCGGTGTTTTTGCTATATTGCTCACATCACTTTGGAGAAATAGGTTTAAGATGAGCAACGAAACTATAGACATGGTCTCGAAAGGGCTATGGGACCGGGCGCGGACGATATGCATCACGATGATGCAGGGCGACACGAAGCGCACCAGGGCCGAAAGAAATTTCTCGATGATTCAGTCCGTCGTACGCGAAGGGGACACCTTTAAGATTCTCGCACTCAACAAGATGGCTGCCGACATCCTTGAACGCGAGTATGCTGAAGATCTAAAGAAAAGTTTTCTTCTCGCCGGCGCCGAGCCAAATGTCACGATCGAATTTTCCTTCGACGAAAACGCCAAGCCCGCGATAATAGTCCCCAAGCCAAACACAGTCGTTGAAAAAACGAAGACCGGACGAATACAGACTTTCATATCGACGATGCCGCTGAAGGAGTACTACACCTTCGACGAATTCGTGGAAGGACCGTCGAACAGCTACGTCCTCGCGGCCGCGAAGGGCGTCGCGAAGAACCCAGGCCAGAAGGCACTGAACCCTCTCTTTATCCACGGCGGCACGGGTCTCGGCAAGACTCACATCATGCAGGCGATCGGCAACGAGGTAAAAAGAAAGAACCCGATGGCAGCGGTATGCTACCTCACTGCCGAGGCGTTCCTCAACGAATACGTCAATGCGATGACTCAGAACAGCCTGCAGACTTTTCGCGAGCGCTACAGGAAGATCGACGTACTCTTGATAGACGACATCCAGTTCATCGCGAAGAACATGCAGAACTTCCAGGAGGAGTTCTTCAACACGTTCAACGCACTGACAAATGCCGACAAGCAGATAGTCATCACTTCCGATGTCGCTCCAAAGGACCTTCCAGGCATTGAGGAGCGCCTTATATCCCGCTTCGAAGGAGGCATGCTTCAGGAAATAGAGTCTCCCGGCTACGAAACGCGTCTCGCTATTCTTAAGAAGAAGTCCGAGGGAATGGTCCCGGAAGTTTCAGATTCCACCCTGAAGTTCATCGCGTCGAACATAAAGAGCCACGTGCGCGCAATGGAAGGCGCGCTCGGCAAGGTCAACATCTTCGCCAATCGCGATTCCTCGATGATACTCACGGACGAAGTTCTTTCCTACATCCTGAAGGACTTCATCGAGAAGGAAAAGAGCAGGAAGAAACTCACAGTCGAAGAAGTGCAGAACTGCGTTTGCAAGAAGTATGCAGTCAGCATACAGCAGATACTTTCTCCGGAGCGCACGCAGTCGATCGTGACTCCTCGCCAGCTCGCAATGTACATCTCTCGCAAGTTCACCACAAGAAGCCTTCCGGAGATAGCGAAGAAGTTCGAGAAGAGCCACGCCACAATAATACATGGAGTAAAGAACATAGCGAAGCGACTCGACGTAGAACCAGAACTCAGGACTTCTCTCGACGAAATACTCTCTGACCTTGGCTGCTCAATGAAGGACATGGTTGGTTGAAAAAGGGTAGAAACAGTGTAGACAACAGACAATCCTATCTACAGAAAAAAGAGATATCAAAGAAAATGAAATATCAGTCAATAGAATGTCAACATCCAAGGAGCAATGGAAACCATTGCTTTTCAAGGGTCTTCGCGCCTTGTCTACATTGTCAACAAACCTAATAAGTATTATTTCCTCTATTTAAAAAACAACAGTAATATGATAAAATCTCCGGTGTGAAGGCAACAGGTCCTTAGCACAGAAAGGAAAAAAAATGAAATTCAAGGTTCTCAGGTCAAAGTTCATTGAAGGGCTCAAGAGCGTTCAGAACATCGTCGCAGGAAAGGGTTCTCTTCCCATCTTGCAGAACGTGATGATCGAAGGAAAGGGAAATTCGATCAAGCTCACTACAACCGACCTTGACATATCGATCAAGTCCGAGGTCGATTGCGAGATAATCGAAGAGGGAATAACCACGCTCCCCGTAAAGTTGCTTTTCACTTCAGTGACAAAGGCGGCCGAAGGAGAGATAGTAGTCGAGTGCGATGCCCAGGAGAGGGCGACCATTAAGGCAGGCAGCGCACGCTTCAAGCTTCAGGGAATGCCAGGTTCGGAGTTTCCCTCCATACCTGAAGACGGAGAGGCGTACATGTACACCGTTCCGCAGGTGACAATAAGGGAAATGCTCAGGAAGACTGCGTATGCAGCGTCGCAGGACGATACCCGCCGCACGCTCAAGGGCGTGCTAATGAGCTTCAAGGACGAAAAGCTCACGATGGTCGCCACCGACGGACGACGCCTCGCGCTCGTCGAGAACGAAATCGAGTTTCCAAAGTCCGCAGAGAAGGACATAGTGCTTCCTTCGAAGGCGGTCGCCGAGCTGCAGAGGTCTCTTGCGTCCGAGGGAGAGGTTACGATCATGGTCAAGAAGAGCCAGATTTGCTTCACCCTCGGAAGCGTCCAGATATACTCGAAGCTGATGGACGACACCTATCCGAACTACCGCCAGGTCATTCCCAAGGAGTGCGCCGAGCAAATCGTCATCGACCGTCAGCTTCTCCTCAACGCCCTCGACCGCGCAAGCGTCATGACGATGGACGAGGCTCATTCGACAAAGCTTATTTTCGAGCCGAACTGCCTCACCGTAACTTCGGCTGCGTCGGATATCGGCGAGGCGAAGGACGAAGTGCCGATCAAGTACGCCGGCGAGAAGATAGAGATAATGTTCAATCCCACCTATGTAATGGATCCTCTGAAGGCGATTGACGACGACGAGGTTACCATCGGCCTGAACAACGGGCACAGCCCGGCCGTGCTTAAGTGCAGCATTCCGTTCCTGTATGTTCTCATGCCGCTTCGGATAAACTGAAGTTCAAATTGCAGAAGTAAGAGTTCAGAGTAGTTGAAAGTCTAAAGGGTGGACTATGAAGCTGTGGACTGACAGTAACTATCCGATAATCATCTCGTGTGCGAAGGAACTTTCGCGCTGGACCGAGATAGAGGTGATAGACATGGGATATCACCCGATCGAAGTTACAGAGAACACCGTCGTCGTGCGCGGGTCGATGAGAGACGTGATGAAGCTTAACCTCCGCCTTCGAACGGCTCATCGCGTGCTCGTGCCGCTTCTAAGGACGACGTGCTACAACATAAAGGACCTCTATGAGGCCGCGCGTTCGATAGACTGGGAGAACCTCATCGAGGCCGACGGCTACTTCTCCGTTTCTTCAATCGTCCACAACTACACGATACGCGACACGCGCATTCCCTCGCTCTACACGAAGGACGCCATAGCCGACCGCATGCGCGAAAAGTGCCAGCGCCGTCCTGACTCGGGCGGCGAGAACAAGGGCGCGGCCGTGTTCGTCTATTGGGAACGCGACGAGGCGATAATATACCTCGACACTTCCGGCGAGCCGCTTTCGAAGCGCGGCTACAGGAAAATCCCCGGTTCCGCGCCCATGCAGGAGACTCTTGCGGCGGCATGCATAATGGCGCTCAAGTGGGACGGCAAGACGCCTTTCGTATCTCCGATGTGCGGCTCCGGAACGCCTGCCATCGAGGCGGCGATGATCGCGATGAACAGGGCCCCCGGCTCGCTCAAGGGTCACTTTGCGTTCCAGTCGGTGAAGGGATACGGCAGCATCATTCCAGGAGAAAGCGCACCTCGCGTCGCGCCGCGCCAGCATGTAGGCGCGAGCCCCGAGCAGATTTGGAAGGAAATCTTGATGGACGCGGTCGCGGAAGAGAAGAAGGAAGGACTTCCTCCGATAATCGCGACCGACATCTCGCCCGAAGCCGTCGACAATGCGCATTCCAACGCGATTGCCGCCGGCGTTTCGCAGTGCATAACTTTCAAGGCGTGCGACTTCGCCGATACTCCCGTTCCCGAATCTGACGCGTCTCCGCGCGGCGTCGTGTTCTTCAACCCAGAATACGGAATCCGCCTCGGCACGTTTGAGGAGCTTGCGCCCGTCTACGAGCGCATAGGAACTTTCATGAACGAGAAGTGCGGCGGGTACACCGGCGGCCTCATCACCGGCAATCCCGACCTCGCGCGTCTCGTCAATCTATACTACAGGACAAGGATTCCGTTCTTCAACGGACCTATCGACTGCCGGCTGTTCGTGTATCCCGGCTGTGAACTCAAAGGACAGAACGTCAAATGAACTTCGAAGAATTCCTTGATGACGGTGCGCCAAAGGCGCAGCCCGTCGAACATCCCGTCGAAGAGGTCGAAGAAGAAGCCGCGATCGACAGCATCGACGTGCAGAAGGCGGTCGTCGAAGCTCTTGCCGCCGACAAGGCCGAGCAGGCGGAGACGATCTCCGCGCTCCGCGCCGAAAACGCGGAGCTGAAGAAGAGCATTGACGAATTGAAGAAGAGCATCTCTGAGCTAACCGATCGGGCAGAACTCGCAAAGAAGCAAATGCTCGACCAGAAAGCGGCGCTTGAGAAGGTGGGCGACGTTCTTGCGACGAACGCCGACAACGGGCTTTCCAACAAGGTGGCGCTTCTCGACCGCGACATCGACGTTCCCGACCGCTTCACCGGCGAGACGCGCGATCACGTGATTGAAGTCGTTCGCGAGGCGCGCGACAAAGCCGAGGCGGAAGGTCGTCTTAGGCGCGCCCAGGTTCTTGAGGGAGTTCTTGCCGCGAACGAGCCGGAGGGAACACTTGCGAAGAAGCGCGCAAATCTCGAAAAGCTCTTTGCCGACAACGGCAACATAGTTTCCGGCCCGGTCATTGCAGAACTCGAGAAGATGGGCATTTCCCACAAGAATGGGGAAGACTATCTGCTTCCTGACGAGATAGTCAAGCGCAACTATTAACAGACAAGGTGATATTTAATCAACAATATCAACAGTATTGTGAACATTGTTTATATTATTGTTGATAATGTTGATATTAGACCCCTTGATAGTTGATAAAATAAAGTCCATAATATCGCCGCCTTGAAAAACCTGAATCCAGAGTTCTGCAAAAGCGTCAAATCGGCTCGCCGCGAGGCGGGGCTGACCCAGGGGCAGCTTGCGACCGAAGTTGGCTGCAAGCAGTCGGCGCTTTCTATGTTCGAGCAGGGCGATGGAACGAAGCTGAACGACGAGGTTATCGAGAAGCTTGCGAAGAAGTTCAATCTTTCGCTCAGTCCCTCAACCCCCCAGCCCACAACCCCTCAATCCCTTAATCCCTCAATCCCTCAACCTCTTCACCGCGGCTTTTGCCCGAATCCACACTGCCCGACGAACAAGGAGTATTTTGTCGAGGAGATTCGGCTTTTCCTTCCCGACCGCGAGGCGGCTGATCCCGTCGGTGGGAAGTATTGCGCGATGTGCGGAGAGCTCTTGGAGAGGTCGTGCCCGAATTGCGGCGCGCCTGTCCACGCCGGAGCGATCTGCTCCCTATGCGGCCAGCCCTACATCTCGGCGCTGTAGACGACGGTCCATTTTTGATATAATACCAACTTATGAAAAAGATTATCATTACCGTCGTCGGTAAGGATGCTGTCGGCATTCTCGCGAAAACCTGCACGTACCTCGCCAAGAACAACATCAACATCCTCGACATCAGCCAGACCGTCACCGGCGGTTTCTTCAACATGATGATGATCGTCGACGCGGCGAAATACAAGAAGACCTTCGACAAGCTCGGCGCGGAGCTCGCGAAGCTCGGAAGCGGCATGGGCATGCGCATCCGCTGCCAGAAGAGCGAGATATTCGAGAAGATGCACCGAGTGTAAGAAGTTGGAGTTCAAAGTTCGAGTTCGAGAGAGGAATTTAGAATTCCATTCTCCAACTCAAGACTCCAACTCCAACCCGAAACAGTAAATCAACGGGCAAATGAAATGATCAATATCTCTGAAGTTCTTGAAACGAACCGGATGATTCTCGAGGAGAACCTCGACGTCCGGACGATTACAATGGGCATCTCGCTGCTTGACTGCGCGGACTCGTCCGTCAAGAAGACTTGCGACAAAATCTACGCTAAGATAACGCGTCTCGCGAAAGACCTCGTGAAGACCGGCGACGACATTGGCCGCGAGTTCGGCGTGCCAGTCGTCAACAAGCGCGTCTCCATCACGCCCGCCGCGATCGTCGGCTCGTCCTGCTGCAAGAAGCCGTCCGACTTCGTGAAGATAGCGAAGACGCTCGACCGCGCGGCGAAGAAGCTCGGCATCAACTTCATCGGCGGCTACTCCGCAATCGTATCGAAGGGAATGACGCCCGCAGACGAACTTCTCATTCGCTCGATTCCCGCCGCGATGGCTGCGACCGAGCGAGTCTGCTCGTCCGTCAACGTCGGCTCGACGAAAACCGGCATCGACATGGACGCCGTGCGGCTCATGGGCGAGATCGTGAAGGAGACGGCGGCGAAGACGAAGAGCCGTGGCTCGATCGGCTGCGCGAAACTCGTCGTCCTCTGCAACGCTCCCGACGACAATCCCTTCATGGCCGGCGCATTCCACGGCGTGAGCGAAGCGGATGCCGTGATCAACGTCGGCGTCTCGGGACCTGGCGTCGTCAACCACGTGCTGCGGCACACTTGCCGCGGAGTCGGCTTCGAGACTCTTTGCGAGACAATCAAGAAGACGGCGTTCAAGATCACGCGCGTCGGTCAGCTCGTCGCGCAGGAGGCGTCGAAGCGTCTCGGCGTTCCCTTCGGAATCATCGACCTCTCGCTCGCGCCGACGCCGGCGATCGGCGACTCGGTCGCGGACATCCTGCGCGAGATCGGCCTTGAAGAGCCTGGCGCTCCAGGAACGACGGCCGCGCTCGCGCTTCTCAACGACCAGGTTAAGAAGGGCGGCGTGATGGCGAGCTCCTACGTCGGCGGGCTTTCGGGCGCGTTCATTCCCGTTTCCGAAGACCAGGGAATGATCGACGCGGTGAACGCAGGCGCTCTCACCATCGAGAAGCTCGAGGCGATGACGTGCGTATGTTCCGTCGGTCTCGACATGATCGCCGTTCCCGGCTCGACTTCTGCGGCGACGATCTCCGGCATAATCGCCGACGAAGCGGCGATCGGAATGGTCAACCAGAAGACGACCGCAGTGAGGATCATTCCCGTCGCGGGGAAGAAGGTCGGTGACTCGGTGGAGTTCGGCGGGCTTCTCGGCCATGCGCCTGTGATGAAGGTGTCGAAGTTCTCGTGCGAGAAGATGATTGCTCGCAAGGGAAGAATACCGGCTCCTATTCATTCGTTCAAGAATTAAATTGGTAGGGGCGTCTCTCCGAGACGCCCGCGGGCGCGTCGGAGACACGCCCCTACCGGAAAAGGATAAAGAGCTATGAAGTTTAGCCACAAAGGTCACAAGGAAATCTGCGGAAAATGAACACCATGATTGCCGCCACCGTCTACTGCATTGTCGGATGCAACACGGGCTCGCCCGACAAGGACGCGCTCAAGGTTCTCGAGTGCGACACCGAAACCGGCGCCGCGAAGATCGTCCAGTCGGTGAACGGCTGCGAGGGAACGACGTACTACCAGATATCCAAGGACGGGAAGACGCTCTATTCCGTCGTCGCGGAGAAGGGCGACAACAAGTCTCATGGCGCGCTCGTCAAGTTCGACGTCGAGAATCACCGCATCGGCAAGATGACGAAGCTTGCCGAGCTTTCGTGCGAGACGCCGTGCCATGTCGTGCTTTCGCCAGACGAGAGCATCATGTCGGTTGCGGTTTACTGGTCGGGAATTTACGGAGTGATGGCGTTGGACTCATGCCAGCTGACGAGCGCCGCATTGCCTAACGATGCGGTTGGTCCGCGCAAGGACCGCCAGCAAAAGGCGTTCGCGCACCAGACGTTCTACACGCCCGACGGGAAGCTCATGGGCGTGTGCGATCTCGGCTGTGATAGGGTGAACTTCTACGAGTACAAGAAGTCGGGTGGACTTGAAAAGCCAGTTGTCACGCTAAAGGCCGATCCTGGCGACGGTCCGCGTCACGCGATCTTCTCAAACGACGGCAAGTTCCTCTTTGTAGTGAACGAGTTGTCGTCGACGGGTAGGGGCGTCTTTCCAAGACGCCCGCGGACGGCTCGGAGAGCCGTCCCTACCATTTAAGCGCATCGGCAAGTGGTCGATGCTGCCCGAGGGTTGCACACTTAAGGAGACAGAGACAAAGGCCGCGGCGATCAAGCTGACAGCCGACGGCAAGATCCTGATGGCGTCGAACCGCGGGCACGACTCGATCGCATTCTTCGCCGTGAACGACGACGGCACGCTCATGCTGAAGAATGTTTCGAAGCTGACCGGCAAGTTCCCGCGCGACTTCGAGCTGATGCCGGGCGAGAAGTTCATGGTCGTCGGGCACAAGATGTCGAACGAGATTCAGGTCTATGCGTTCAACCGCGAGAAGTGCGAGCTTAAAGCCGTTGGCGAACCAATTCCCTGCTGGCGCCCGCTGTGCTTCAAGTTCCTAAAATAAAAAAACAAGATTGGGAAGACAACAAACCTAAAGGCGGCAGTTTAGATTTTAACGCAGAGACGCGAAGACGCGAAGTGCGCAGAGAAAGATAGATACGGAGAAAACTTCAAAGAGCTACAATACTACTCTGCGTCTCTGCGACTCTGCGTTAAAAAACAATACACCAGACGAATGAATTATAATGACGCTGATAATACAGAATGGTTTGATTGTTGATGGCTCGGGGAAGCCCGGGTTCCATGGCGATGTCGTAGTCGAAGGCGACAAGATTGTCGATATTATTAAGCCGCAAAGAACGCAAAGTTCACAAGGAAACTGGGGCTCCGCCCCAGACCCCAAAACACTTTGCGACCCTTTGCGTTCTTTGTGGCAAAAACAAAATAGCAAAGCTGCTACCATCGATGCCACCGGCTGCATCGTGAGCCCCGGCTTCATCGACGCCCACGCGCACTCCGATGCATATCTCGTTCTCGAGCCAGACGCGCCGTCGAAAATCTCCCAAGGAATCACTACTGAAATCAACGGCCAGTGTGGCGGCTCTATCGCGCCGCGCTATGGCGAGGCGCGTCTCTCGGGCGATTGGGCGACACTGCTCGGCTCTCGCCTCACCTGGCGCTCGCTCGCAGAGTATCGCACAGTCCTCGAAGCGGCGAAGCCAGCGATAAACACAATCCAGTTCATCGGCCACAACACTCTCCGCTCATCCGTCGTCGGCTATGCCGGACGCGCGGCGACGAGCGACGAGCTAAAGGAGATGCAGCGACTTCTCTCCGAGTCCCTCGACGCCGGCGGCTGGGGCCTCACGACGGGGCTCATCTACCAGCCGGGAAAATACTCGACGCCCGAAGAAGTCATAGCGCTCGCTAAAGTCGCCGCGGAGCGCGGCGGATTCTACGCGACGCACATGCGATCGGAGGGCGACAGGATTCTCGAGGCGATTGACGAAGTGATCGACCTCGTGAAGGCGACAGGAATCCGCGCGGAAGTTTCTCACCTCAAAACGAGTGGGAAAAGAAACTGGCACAAGATCGATGCAGTGCTTGAAAAAATTGAGAACGCGATTGGCGAAGGACTTCTTCTCGGAAGTGACCGCTATCCGTTCTGCGCGGCGGGGACAGACCTCGACATTGTTCTTCCCGACTGGGCGCAAGAAGGCGCCGCGCCCGCGGAGATGGCGCGTCTCGCAGATCCCGCGACGCGCGCGAAGATCGTCGCCGAGATCAACGCGTCAGACCGCGATTGGTCGACGGTGATGATAGGCGGCACGTGGCACGAATCCACCAAGCCGCTCAGCGGCAAGACAGTTGCTGAAATTTTGGGTTCACAATGCGCGATGGGCGACATGGTGGGGCCGCTTTTGGTAGGGGCGCCTCTCCGAGGCGACCGCGGACGCGTCGGAGACGCGTCCCTACCAGGAGAACTAATCTGCCGCATCCTCGAACTCGACGGCTGCAAGACCGGCGCGTTCTTCTTCGGGATGAGCGAAGAGAACTTAGACAAGATTCTCTTGCGTCCGTGGATCGTCCCCGGAAGCGACGCTTCCCTTCGCGCACCGTGGGGTCCCCTCGGCGCGGACCACCCGCACCCTCGCGCATACGGCACGATGCCCGAGTTCTACCGCCGCGTCAGGGCGCTCGGCGTTTCGCGCGAAGAGGCGATCGCTCGCATGACATCCGTTCCCGCGCGTCGCTTCGGCATAGCGCATCGCGGCGTAATCGAGAAAGGCGCGTTCGCCGATCTCGCGATCTGGAAGGAAGACGAGTTCGCGTCGAAGGCGACGTACGTCGAGCCGCATCAGTTCTCGAGCGGAGTGAAGGCCGTCGTGGTGAACGGCGTGGTGTCGTATGCTGACGGAAAGTTCTCGGAGAACAGAGCCGGAAGATTCTTGGAAAGAATTGGGTGAAGTTTTTTAACGCAGAGGCGCAGAGGCGCAGAGTACGCAGAGAGGAATACAAAACATGAAAAAGATACCTGTGATAGTTTGGCTGCCGCTTGTGTTCATCGCGGGCGGGCTTGTCGGTTACTACGGCCCGGCCGAGGAACTGCGTTCGCGCGACGTGCGCGAACAGGAGGAAAAGACGAAGGCGAAGCCAAAGAACGCCTTTGGCTCCTTCACCGAACTCGTCAACATTCCCGAAGTCGCCAAACGCCCGCGCCGTGTGAAAGATACGAAACCTTCAACGAACGCAACCGCCGTCGCCGGTCGCCTCGGAGAGGCGCCCCTACCAGGCGAATCAGCCGACGGTCGCGGCGGAGAAGCGCCCCTACCACAAAAACGCAAGCGCGTCGCGCCAGAGGATTTGCGCGCGCGCATCGACGAAGCGGCCGAGCTTTGGCGCACGCGCATCGAGGTCGCGCGCGCTTCGGCGATCGAGAAGCTTGGCCTCGACGACAAGAGCGCCGAGTCGTTCAACGATGCGCTTGAGGATATGAACGCGAAGCTGCGCGAGTCGATTCAGATAGTGGCCGACCGCGTCGCGTCCGCAGAGGCGATGACGCCAGAGCTCGGCGTCCGTCTCATGGGCGACATCTCGACGTCGCTCGCCGAGGCGTATGACGCGATCGGCACTTGTGTCGACGAAGACCATCGCGGCGAAGTCTCAAAGCTTCAGCTCACCGACTTCATCGACCCTTCCGTAGGCGAACCGCTTATCGCCGTGCAGGACAAGCTCGAGGACTTCGGGGAAAGGCCGGGGAAATGAGAACCATCCGCGTTGCGCTTTTCGAGCTCGCCGCCGCGGTGCGTACGCGCCGCGCCATCGTGCTCGTCGCGCTCTATCTCGCCGCGTCCCTTCTCGGGATGAGCGGCGCGATAACGGCGCTCGGCAAGATGGAAGACCGACTCGCGGAAATTCTCCAGGTCGAGAAGGTCGAGGGCAAGAGCGGCGTCGTTTCCGCGGCGCTCTGGAAGTCGAAGCCGTTCCAACATCTCGTCCGCAGCGCGGTCGGCGATTCTCTAATCTACGACGACATTGTCGGGAAGCACCCCGCCGAGCTCATCTACGCGTGGATCGTCTTTCTTGCGGTGCCGCTCTTGACGGTGCTTGTCGCGACGAGGCGCGTCGCGGAGGAAGTGAAGTCGGGCGCGGCGAAGTACATGCTGCTTCGCGTGACGCGGCTTGAATGGACGCTTGGCAAGTATTTTGGGATTGCGCTGATGATGCTCGCCGGGCTTCTCGTAGGAGCGGTAGCGGCGTGGATAGTAGCGGCGTTCCGGCTCTCGGGCGCGGACATTCCGGCGCTCCTTCCCGCGATGATCGTCTGGTCCGTGAAGGCGTGGTTCCTCTCGCTTGCGTGGCTTGGGCTCGCGCTTGGAGTCTCGCATCTATTCAAGTCGGGCGCGAAGGCCGACGCCGTGGCGATACTCCTCATGATCGCCTTTTCCGTCGTGCCGGCGATCCTGAAGGGCTTTGGCTCCGCCTGGCTCGGCGGGAAGCTTCTTGTGTTTGTTCGCCTCTTCCCGTCGTCGGTGGACGCCGCGCTTTGGCGCTCGTCGTTCATGCCCGTTGCGGCGAGCGCAACCTGGCTTGTGATGCTCGGGCTTCTCTATCTTTCAGTCGGTCATGCCGTCTTTGCGAGGAGGGATGTCCGATGAACGAAGCGATAATCACCCGCGCTCTCGTAAAGAAGTACGGCCGCCACGCGGCGCTCAACGGCTTCACGCTCGCCGTTCCCTCGGGGTCAATCACGGGACTCGTCGGGCGAAACGGCGCGGGCAAGACGACATGGATGATGACGGTCGCCGGCTTCGTTATTCCCGACGCAGGCGAAGTGAGCATCCTCGGCAGCGGTCCGTTTGACGCTCGTCGCCACGGCGGGCGGTTCACGATTCTTCCGCAGGACTCCGATCTCCCGAACGAGGGACGCGTCCGGTCGCTCCTCATCGGCTACGCGCGTCTTCAGGGGATGACAAAGAAGGATGCCGCGAAGTCGGCCGACGAACTCATCGAAGTCATGAACCTGGCGGACAAGGCAAACGCGTCCATTCGCTCGCTCTCGCACGGAATGCGAAAGCGCGTCATGGTAGCGCAGGCGTTTCTCGGCCACCCGGAAGTCGTGATGCTCGACGAGCCGCTGAGCGGGCTCGATCCGGTCGAGGCCGAGCGTCTTCGCTCGTTCCTTCTTTCGCTCAGGGGCAAAACGACGCTTGTCGTCTCTTCGCACCAGCTCGACGACATCGAAAAGCTTTGCACGCACGTCGCGTTCGTCGCAGACGGAAAAGTGGAGCGAATGGAGACGCTGCGCGCGATTACGTCCGACAGCGGACGGATCGTCTACGCGCTAAAGGAGTTGCCGAGCGACCTCGCAGCGATTGAGCAAGAATGCCCGGGAGTGAGGTTCTCGGTAGGGGCGTCTTTCCAAGACGCCCGTGGACGGCACGGAGTGCCGCCCCTACCAAGCGCGCCCCTACCAAGTGAGAAGATGCTTGTCGCCGAGTTTGGAGAGGGGCTTGCGGTGGAGACTGTGAACGCGGCGCTTCTGCCGCGCCTCGTTCCCTTCGGCGTCATCGCCGTCACCCCTGGCCGCTCGCTCGAAGAGGCGTATCTGGGGAAGTGAATCTGGGGATAGACCCCTTCGAACCCTTGATTTTATTGGCTATCGTGGGGTCTGTCCCCAAAGGTGGGTGCAAGGGCGGGGGTCTAAAATCCCTATTGACGGGTAGGTGAATAATATGATACCATTTGCAACCGAAACGACCGTTAACGAAACAGACATTTCGTAACGGGGGTGCCGAAGGAGTTGCTTTATGAGATTTTTTGGGCGTGAAGTCGAATTGAAAGAACTTAGAAAGGTGCGCGAACTTTCTCAAGAGAGATCGCGTTTTACGGTCTTGACTGGCCGGAGGCGAGTTGGAAAGACTGAACTTTCCCGCGAGGCATTTGACGATGGCAAGACACCATACTTGAATTTGCCCATCACACGGCAACCAGAAGTCACGCTTTGCGCCCAGCTTCAAGAAGAAGCAGAGAGGGTCCTGCATCTTGAAATACACGGAACATGCACAAGATTTGGCGAACTCTTCCAAGAATTGATGAAAGAGGCCGAGCGGCGCCCCTACACTCTTGTCATCGATGAATTCCAGGAGTTTGACCGCACGAACCCAGGGGTTTATGGCGACATACAGCACATCTGGGACGAATACCACAACAAAACGAAGTTAAATCTTGTCGTCAACGGCAGCGTAAATCGCCTCATGAACAAGATATTCTTCGACGATTCGCAACCGCTGTACGGACGCAATACCGGAACTTTGATGCTTAAGCCCTTTGGTCCCTCGCTTCTAAAGGAGATATTCCGCTTTTACAAACCAGACTACACGAACAGCGATTTGCTTGTGCTTTGGGCTGTTAGCGGCGGCGTTGCGCGGTATGTCGACATGATGATGTCGGCGCACGCATTCACTAAGGCGGAGATGCTTGAGGAGATCTTCTCGCCGTTGTCTGCATACATTCCAGAGGGCAGGACGATTCTTGCCGACGAATTCGGTTCTGACTATGGGACGTATTTTACGCTGCTTGCGGCGATTTCCTCGGGGCAGACGACTTCTGCGGAGTTGAAAAACCTTCTTGGCACCGAAGTCGGAGGCTTTCTCGCGAAGTTGGAAGACCAGTATTCCATTGTCGAAAAGAAACAGCCAATCTTCGCGAAGCAGACGTCAAAGAACGCCCACTTCCAGATCGACGACTGTTTCTTCCGATTCTGGTTTCGATTCGTGCACAAGTTGAACTATCTAAACGAGCTTGGCCGTCGAGATCGGATGCGGGACATTGCCGAAAGGGACTTTGACGTTTTCAGCGGCTATGCGCTGGAACGCTATTTCGCGGCGAAGATTGTCGAGGACAAGGGCTGCACGCGAATCGGCTCGTGGTGGGACAGGAAAGGCGAAAACGAGATTGATATCGTTAGCGAAGACGAGATTGCCGAAACGCTTGCGTTCTACCCGTCTTGCCGAAAAAGTCGAGGCATTCTTTGCCAAGAACCCCGACAAGCGCAATCTCCGTTACAAAACAGGCCTTCTGTCAATAGGAGACATGTGATGCCCCCCCCTGCCACCGTTACTGTGTCACTCGTACTGTGTCAGAAGGGTCTGACCCTATGAAAAATATGAAGAGAATAGTTCTTGTTGCTTTTACCGCTTTTGTCGCGGGGGCCTCGTATGCCGCGACGACCAACCTTACGGGCGTGGTGACGTTCCAGCGCGACGACCTGTCGTTCTTCTTTATCGACGACGCGGCGGGTTCGCATTGGCGCGTGCAAGGCGCGAAGGGCGCGTCGACGGTGAAGATCGGCGACATCGTCCATGTCGACGGCGAGCGCGAAATGACGACGAAGCGCCGCGTTGCCGACGCGACGATTACCATCGAAGGCCATGCCATGGCCGCCATTCCGCCACCGCTTGAAACGGGCATCGCAGATCTCTTCTCGCGGCTCATGCCATTTGGCAACACAGACCTCTATGGCGGAATGATCGTGACCGAGGGGTTGCTTCGCGACATAAACCGCCGCCAGACGACGACACAGCTTTTGGTTGGCGAAGGCGACGCGAATCTCCAGGTTGAGATTCCATGGGCGCTCGAAGAGGCGCTTCCCGCGGATCTCGTGCAAGGCGCGACCGTGCGCGTTAAGGGCGTTCTTACCTGGACTTCCATCGAGAACTACGAAGAGGGGATCTTCGGCCGCATAGAGAACGTCGAGCTGATTCCTCCGACGCCTGACTCGGTCGAGGTCATTCGCCGCGCGCCTTTCTGGACGGTGGGGCGGCTTCTCTTCATCTTGATGTGGGTGTGCTTCCTCGCCGCGGCGCTTTCCGTCTGGACGCTGACGCTGCGGCGGATGGTTGCGCGGCGCACGCAGGAGCTCGCCGAGTCGGTGCGCCAGCGCGAGCGCGTGAAGATTGAAGCCGACGCCGCGCGGCGCGAAAGACTGCGGCTCGCCGCTGATCTCCACGACGGTTTCCAGCAGTATCTCGCCGGAGCGACGTTCCGGCTCAAGGCGGCGATGAACTACCTGCCCGAGGGCGCCGACGAATCGAGGGCGCAGCTCGAGAAGGTGAACGACGCCCTGAAGCACACGCAGTCGGGCCTTCGGTCGACGCTCTGGGCGATGAACGAGGAAAGCGAGGGCCCGGAGTCGCTTATCGAGCTTATCCAGTTCGTCGCGCGGCGCCTCCCCCAGTGGGAGGGGATTGTCGACATATCGAGCGAGGGAGAAGAGCGCAAGATCGCGCACAATTTCGCCGGCACGATACTCCTTATTCTGCAGGAGGCGGTTGGCAATGCGATAGACCGTGGTCATTCAAAGCATGTCAAGGTAAGGATCGTGTTCGGCGAGAAGGGGCTTGCGATGACGGTCGCGGACGACGGCTCTGGGTTTGACACGGCCGCGGCGCGAAAGGAAGGGCACTACGGGCTTTCTGGCATGGAGCGCCGCACGGCGGAGCTAGGCGGGAAGATTGCGATTTCGAGCGAGATTGGCCGTGGAACGACGGTCAGGATCGCGCTCCCGCTTTAGTCGGCGGGATTGTGATATAATACCTGTGTGAGCAGGAGCGAAACACCAGCATCATGATTGCCGAGACGCTATTCGGCATGTCTGAGGCGTGTTGGATTCTGACGATTGCCGGAATCCTTTTGCTTGCGCTTGCAGTAATCGGCACGATAAAGCTTGTCTCGTGCGAGACGGCGAGGCATGGACTTGCGAAGGTTCTCACTTTCACCGTCGTGTGCATGTGGATGTGCTACATAGCCGCCGACAAGCCGGCAAGAAGCGGCGGTGACCCCCACTCTCCCGCGGCGGTTCTTTGCGAGGCGGACAGCCAGGACAGCCAGTCTCCGGGCGACTGGCGCATCGACGCGGCTTCCCGACGCCTGCGACGTCGGCGAGAGCGAGGGCTTCGGCGCGATGCCCATTGCCACGAACCTAATGGCCGCGGCGGTTTTGCGCGGAAGCAACGAGACTTCGGTCGTCGTCGCGTGGCCATTCGGCCGTCGTCCCGTCGACGACTTGGTATACGTCTATGCCGGGACAAATCTCCTTGGACTTGCGAAGGTCTTCACGCTTGACGTGTCGCAGTGCGTCAGCAATGCATTTGTCGCGATAGCCGACGAATGTGTCTCTGGCACGAACGGAAACGCGCAGGCGTTCGTCTCCGTCGGCGACGCTACCGACACAGACGGCGACGGACTTCCCGACACAGACGAGCGCTTCGCATACAGGACGGATCCAACCAGCTCCGACACGGACGGCGACGGGCTTCCGGACGGTGAGGAGATTGCAATGGGCTCGTCTCCCATCGCCGCCGACACGGACGGCGACGGACTCGGCGATGGAGAGGAGCTGGGCCGGACGACTGTCGTGGTCGGTCCGTTGTGGATAGATACGGCCTATGGCGACTTTGACGACATCGCTTATGCGTTGTCGACCAGCCACTGCGGATGCGCGTGCTGGGAGCTTCCGATGCCGCTCACCATGCAGGGCACAACGGTGTCCAATGTGACGGTTTCGTCAAAAGGCGCCGTGTTCTTCAACCGCGCCGGGTACGACAACCCAGGGATGGATGTGGGGGCGTTAGACTTCTCGTCCCTGATCGAGCCTCAGGCGGTCGTGGCCGCACCGATGTCGGATGACGGGCTCTTCTTCAGGACTAATGCTCCCGTGTCGTCGGTGAAAGTCGGCATGGTTGCGTTCGCTGGCAGCCAGGCGGTGTGCATTAGCTATGAGAATATGGGGCGAGAAGGCGACGGCGCCGAGACGAATACCGTTTCGTTCCAAGTGGTCGTGCGCACTCATCGCCCAGACGAGCTGCTCATGCTGTACCGGTACAACGTCGGCGATGCGGTCGACGGGCGGAACGCGGGAATTGGAGTCCAGTCGATGCTTGGGCGTCGGCTTTACCGCATCGCGTACAAGGTCCCCGGCTTCGTGGAGGGCGGCAAGACGGTCATTGTGCGGCTTGGCACCGACACGGATCCCGCCAGCTCCGACACCGACGGCGACGGGCTTCCGGACGGCGCGGAAATGTCAATTGGAACGTCGCCACATTACATCGACACCGACCGAGACGGACTGCCGGACGACTGGGAGCATTCTAATGGTCTTGATCCGCGTTCTGCTGACGGTACGAACGGGGCTACCGGCGACTTTGACGAAGACGGGCTCTCGAACCTTGGCGAATACCTAAACGGAACGGACCCTTCGGACACCGATGGTGACACAGACAACGACGGCGTGTCGGATGCGGCGGAGGTTGGCCAGGAATCCGATCCAAACGACGGAGCAGACGGCGGCCTTCCGCCCGAAACTCTGCAGTTCAGGGAACTCGAGTTCAACATCTACGGCGACTACGCGGCATGGGAAATGAAGATCGAAGGTCTTGGCCCTGACGACATGCGCGTCCGGAAAATCAGCATGGGGGTGCCCAGCGCTGCTAATGCTACAACCCTAAAGATGCGAAAGGGCAATGCTTATCGCCTCACGATGCGGTGGCTCAACTGCGACGGGCACAATGACAAGTATGCGCCTTGGTACTGCTGGCAGGCGAAGATCGACGGGTTGCCGCAGACTCAAAGCTATCAGGACTACTCGGCCACTCGGCGCTCCGGCAACGAAGTTGTCGTTGGCAATGGTTGGATAGCGGAGAACGCCGCCGGGCTATTGACTGAGCATGTCCATGAGAGTACTTACGACTACTACGGCAATCCCAGGCCGGGCAATGTCGCTGGCGGTCTTTCTGCGACGCTCTATGTGCTCGGTGATCCGGTCCTCGTCTTCGACTACGATCGTGACGGGTCGATTACCGACGCCGAGGCTGCAATCGCACGGGCGGGCACGAAGACCTTCCGGTTCTGGGTGAATGACGATCTCGATTCTGGCGACATCTGCACTGGAGCGGACTACAACAGCGACTCGCCGTTTGCGCTCGGGCGCAATTGTCTTGACAGTGTTGTGAACGGCCGTCGTGATTTGGAAGACTTCACGCCAGTGTGGATCGACATGCGCGGAGTGTTTCCGCCTGGGGCTCCGCAGACAGTACGTAATGCTGTTCGCTGGGAACTTCAGGCCAATTGTGTAAACGCCGTCTGGACATCGTATTCTCGCGACGAGGCCGGATCTTTCCATAAGTTGGATCGCAGAAAATGCGGATATTATTTTTCTGACTATGCGTACGAAGCCAACGTCGTCGATCTCGTGGACGGAGTCGTGCTTCCAAGCCCATTCCTTGACTTGATGGCTTCGTCGCCGGACAAGGGGGTTTTTCTGATAGAGGGTCGCGGCACTATTTCCGGGATGACCCTCAGGGCGCAGGGTGGTCCTTTTGGAAGCCCTGCTTTGCAGACGAGTGCCAACCTGAGTATCTCGTCTGTGATGGACATGTTCAGGTGGCTGTGCCTCAGATCGGTTGCCGGCGATGCTCGGACGAGGGGAAATTCCTTGGGAATTCCGCAGAACAGGCCAGATTCTGAATGCGATGACAGGCATTATTTCTTCGTACACGGGTTCAACGTCAATCCAGACGAGGCGGTGTCCACCGGCGTTGAGATGTTCAAGCGGCTGTGGCAGTCGGGGCTGGATTCTATGTTCACCGTCGTGGACTGGTACGGCGACGAGGAGCAGATGGACGGTCTTCTATCAAACTGG
Organism: uncultured bacterium; assembly: GCA_902780865.1. Taxonomy (GTDB): domain Bacteria; phylum Verrucomicrobiota; class Kiritimatiellia; order RFP12; family UBA1067; genus UBA1067. The sequence goes on along the minus strand of CACZHC010000048.1, from coordinate 43,115 downwards.
ATATTCGACGGAACCGCATCGCCGGACTACTATGCCAACGTGCTGCACGCATTCCAGACAGCGGGAGCTCTTGCCTCCGAGACGGCGCAGCTTCCGGGAACGAACAGGGTATTCATAGCACATTCCCTCGGAAACATTCTGACGTCCGCCGCGATAAAGGATCATGCTCTTGACTATTCCAGGTACTATATGCTCAACGCGGCTGTATCGATGGAGGCATATGATGCGCTGGAATACGCGGAGACCATGGTGGACTCTGACTGGGCCAACGTCACAAACGCATATCGCGCCGCAAACTGGCACGGACTGTTTGGGGCGGATGACTTCCGCAGTTCGCTCTCCTGGAAAGGCCGATTCTCGGGAATTACAAATGCCGTCAACTGCTATTCGGATACTGAAAATGTGGTAGGCAACATCGATACAAACCAGTCTCTCGTGGGACAGACGGTCTGGGTGATCCAGGAGTTGCTGAAAGGGTCTTCGCTTTTGCATGGCCTAAACGCATGGCCGTGGTTTGATGTGGAATGCGAGGGCGGATGGGGTGTCAACTCGTACTATGCTCTTAACCCAACTTATTACCTTGACGGCTTTAAGACTAACGTGAATTCACTTGTACGCGAAGACGTGATTACCCATCCGCTCTTCACTCCGTTCAGGGCGGAGTCGGACGCAATGTACTCGACAAACCGATTCGCAGTAGCCGATGCCGACTATCGCTATACGCTGCGAGCGCGATTCCTCGGCGATGCCATCCCGGCGGAGGGCTTTGCGGCAGGGGCGAATAGATTAAAGTCTCGAAGTGGAATAACAGGGATTTCGTTGATGGACGATTGTATGGCTAACACTGATAAGTGGCCAGTCGACAGGCGAGATGAAAATGACAATAATGTGTTGCTTTGGCACCACTCGGACTGGAAGAATTTAGCATACCCATTTGTATACCGACTGTTTGACAAGATCAAGGAAAACAATGGAGGTGGCTGATGAGACTAAATGTAATGGTATGCATTGTTGGATTCATAGTGTCGGGATGTGCATTCTCCGACACGGCGAAGATAGAGGCGCTTGTCCTTGACGAGATTACAGGCGAGCCGCTGCATGATGTCGAAGTCATAGGCAGTTTTTCGGTTAATCATGGATGGCGAGCATGGAAGGGCTATTCTGGGCCTAATGTTTCTTCTAACCGAACGGACAAGTCGGGAAGATGTAGGTTGTCAAACGAAACCAACCGCGGAGAGGCTGGGTGTTATGTGCGAAATGCACCAGATGGATACTATGATAATTCATGCGGTGGTGGCTATACCTTCAAGCACAAGGACATTTTCGGCGTCTGGCAGCCGGACAATCTCGTAGTCACGCTTCGCGTCCAGCGCATCGTGCATCCGATCCCTTTGTTCGTAAAGAAAGTTGGCCAGTATGGGCATGATGAGAGTTCGGAAGATCTTTTTACCAAGTCGGAGGGTGTGCTGCACTTCGATCTTATGAAGGGTGAATGGCTGCCTCCCATTGGCAAGGGCGAAGTTGCTGATGTCGAGTTTAAGCGTCTGCCGCGTGAGGATTTTGGTGAGGATTTCAATGGGGCAGGAGTAAAAGGGCGAAGTTATAAAGATTCCATGCTGGTTAGGTTTATCGGTGCGGATAATGGTTTGGTGGAAGTGGCGACGAGCGCGAGCTCGAAATTGAAGATAAGGAGCGCTCCTTTAGAGGGCTACACAAGCGAATATCTATGCTGGAATGGGCCTGGCAAGGCATTAAAATGGGGAGAGAGTTATGACAAGAACCGTTGTTTCTGCTTTCGCATTCGCACACAACGGGATGAGGAGGGGAAAGTTGTTGAGGCCTATTATGGAAAGATATATGGCGATATTCGACTTTTGGCCACTGTCTCACCGCATGTGCCTGTCGCATCTGTCAGGTTCACTTATTACCTCAACCCCAAGAATCTTGACCGCAATCTTGAATGGAACAAACAGAATCTTTGTGATGACCCTTTTTACCCGCGTTCGAAAGATTGGCGGGCATGCGAGTCGTTTGGTCGAGACATGGCACCATAAAATGAAATGCATGTTAACATAATCTTGGCGGAATGTTATGTAGAGGAACGGTGATGATCTTAAGATGAAGATTCGTTTACCAGTGTTGATTGGGGTAGGCGCGGCTGCGCTGCTGCCTATCGTTATTCCGCTGTGCTGCAGCGGTGACGAGTTCCTTGATGACGCAATGGAGCGATATGACTTTGCGTCGTGGGCGGGGACGACGAACGCAATCTATGTTTCGACTGTGCCTATGATGGATGTACCGACAATTTCCTTGCCGACAAATGGGATGAGCACCTTCGCAAAGATTACGTCCGATCCTGAATATCAGGAAAAGAGACTTCTGATTTTTTCTCCATCCAACAGAATCCAGTTGATGGAAATCAAAATGAATTTTGCGACGAATGTGTTATCCGCGCAGACAGAGCTTATGCAGTATTTTGCTGATCTTACATCGGTTCGCCAGCATTCGGTCACGAATGGGCTTGCTGGTGACAGATGTTATTGCTTGACTCTGTCGAACGGGTTTAGTTGTGTTGAGTTCACGCGGAACAATGTATTTGTCGATATTGCCACCTACACCAATTCTCTTTCCGCATTCGACATCGCCGTTCAGCTTGACGCCGCGATACTCAATGTTTCCACCAACGCGCCGGGGATGTAGATGATGTGTGTTGTTGCGCAAAGGAGAATGGGTAGACTTGTGGCAGTGCTTGCGAGCGCCATTGCTGTGACGGCATTGCTGTCCATGTCTGTCCAGCTTCGCTGTTGTGCTGGAATGGGCAGGCAGAAGATGTCGTCCATATATGGATTTGAAGAGTGGTCTCCGAGGATGACATATCAAGCGGCCGCAACAAATTGGTGGGCACCCACGCTGGTTGGTTGCCTTGGTGGGGCTAATGTGGCTACAAATGCCGCATCGGACTCCTCGGTTGTGGTGGACCTGATCTGGGAAACAGGCAATCCAACTGGTGATGGAAGTCTCCTTGTTGTGGAAACCAACTCATTTTCATCGGCTGTCGAGGTCATGGTGCAGAGATTCTCCCAATGCGCGGCGGTCCAGCCTTTTCCGCGTGCACAAGGTGTCTACGCTTCGATTGGCGATGTTTGTTTTACGGCATTTCCACAGGGATGCTCCAATTGCTTCGATTTTGTTCGCAACAATGTGTATGTAAGCGTTGAGGCGTCCGACAATTGCGTTGCTTCAAACTTGGCATTTGCTATTGACTCCGCGATACTCAACGCGTCCACCAACGCACCAGGGAGATAGAGGATGGTTGGGTGCGCAAAAACTCGGGGACAGACCCTCTTGAACCCTTGATTTTATTGGCTATCGGAGGGTCTGTCCCCAAAATACCGCTTTAATGTGGTAGGCGTCTGCGGTGGCCGAAGGCTCCTCCTCGGGGATCCCTCGGCGAATACGCCGTATCCCCTCGCTCGGACCTTCGCTCCACCTCCGCCGCCCCCTAACCCCTAACTCCTGCCCCCCCGCCCCCTGCCCCCTATTGACTTCGGCGGGGGATTATGAGATAATAGTGAATCATAAAACAAATCAGTGAATCGCGGAGTAAATCATGGTAACGATGACGATACATGCCGACGAGCCGTTTGCCGAGGCGCTGCGTGCATACGCCGATGGGTTGGGGAAAAGCATCAACCAGACGGTCAAAGACATTCTAACGCCTATTCTCGGCCTTTCCAAGAAAGACAATGCGACGCCCTGGAGCAAGTTCTATGGGGCGATGCCGGAAATTGACTCAAGCGCCTGGACCCGCGAAATCAGTGAAATGCGGAAAATTGACGAGGAGATGTGGAAGTGAATCCAACGGCAATTCTCGATACAAGCGCCGTCATTCATCTCTTCAAGGGGACGAGCCGCGAGGTGCGCCGAGCGGTAATGAACTCTTCTCGGCTGGTAATCCCATTGGCAACATACGCGGAACTGCTCGCAGGGATTGCGCGGCGCGGAGAGGCGGCGAACAAAGAGCGGGCGCTGCTCGAAGACCTTCTCGCCACGCCGGGAACTTCGGTCCACCACCCAGACGAAGAGACGGGACGGTTCTACGCCAAGATTTTCGACGCGCTGCGAAAGCAGGGAACGATGATCCCGACCAATGACATTTGGATCGCGGCAGAGGCTATGTCGGCAAGAGGGATTTTGTATTCATCCGATCGTCATTTTGAAGCAATCCCCTTTCTCGATTGGCGCTATTGCGGTTAGTCGCTAGTCGCTAGTTTGGCGCGTACGCGCGACCACGAAAGCCGGCCGGGCATGTCGAATCGCCTGCGGCGATTTGCGCCGTCTGCACCGCGTCCGGACTTGAGACGTTGTCTCGTCCGCCGCGGCGCATACGACGCGCCCTGTCGGGCTCGCCATGCCCGCCGGACACGAAAACCGTCTTCACGGTACACGAACAGCCTTCGCGCGATGCGTCCGCGCGAAGGCTACACGAAAGCAACAGGAAATGCTCCGCGTTATTCAGTTGGCATTATGTTGCTCGCGACCACGAACACGCGTTAGAATTGCCGCAACTGCCAAATGGATGACCACCATTGGGTCCCCATGGGAAATCCAGAATTACCCACTATGGACAAGCGATGGGAATATTAAAGATTAGGCGGGCACCTAAAAACTCTTCCCCCCAGGTGGGTTGACATGGCAAGGATAAAACTGCTATACTATGTGACATCTTCGGCAAATAAGCATCAGATTTGCCGTAACTGTCAGATGGATGGATTTGATAATATATTAACTAATATTGCGGGAAAAGGCATTTTCTCGCATAAAGACCTATTTATCTTGTTTTCTGAGCGAGGGTCTACTGTGTCTAAATCAACATTAGATCGTCGTCTGAGGGCTGCTATAAGATCTGGATTGGTTGTTCGTGTAGGGCGTAATCAGTATATGCTGACTAGAAATGGTAGGACTCGTTATGTGGCACAACCATCTGAGAGTTGCAGGGAAATTGTTGACTACATCCAGTCAAAATGTCCAGATATGCGAATCTCAGTGTTTGAAACCCGCCAGATGAATGAGTTTGTCAATCATTTGGTTGCTATTAACACAATCTTTGTCTATGTTGGGAATGGGATGTCCGATTTCCTGTTCCAAGTACTGCATAAGCGGTTCTCTGGGCGAGTCCTGTTGAAGCCGACAGAGGAAGAGTACTTCCGATATAGAGTTGAAAACATGGTTGTTCTTCTCGATGGGCTGAGTGAAGAACCACGAAACATGGAGTCAAATGGAATGGCTCCGGTGGAAAAGTGGCTGGTTGACTTGTTTGAGGAACCGCTTATCCGGCAAAACTTCAATGGAGCAGATTTGCCAGGTGCCTGTGCGGAGATATTTGCGCGCTACGCAATCGATGAAAGCAGGTTGTTCCGCTATGCCCGTCGAAGAAATGCAGAAGGTCGATTGAAGATACTCCTGACCGAACATGCTGGCGTCAATCTTTTGACGAGGTGACTTATGTTAAAAAAAGAAAATTTCACGCTTGATCATGTAAATTCCCTGCGCGGGCAGTATCATCGCGATCCGCTTTTGTTGGAGCGGACAGTATATGCCTGCGGTTTGCTGGAGGCGCTTGCACGAGTCGGTTTACCATTCGTCTTCAAGGGCGGGACATGTCTCATGTTCCTCGTCAAAAGCCCCAGACGGCTGTCGACGGACATAGACATTGTTGTGGCTCCTGAGATAGATGTAGAGGCATTCATAGAAAAGGCACAGGTAATCTTCCCATTCGTGACGAGCACCGAGCAGATTCGCAAGAAGCACGGTGCAATCGAGAAACGCCACTTCAAGTTTTCATATGATTCGCCAGTGGCGGGACGGCCGTCTTATATTCTGCTTGATATATTGTTTGAGGAGGCCCAGTACACAAACATAGTCGAACGACCGATAGAGAATGGATTGTTGCTGACCGAGGGTGAGCCATTAAATGTCCACATCCCGGATGTCGACAGCATTCTTGGCGACAAACTTACAGCTTTTGCCCCGCATACGATTGGCATTCCGCTCGGCGTTGACAAGGATATGGAGATCATGAAGCAGTTTTATGATGTTGCAACGCTCTTTGACGCTGTCGAAGATTTTGAAGCGGTCAGGAAGACATATTATGCCGTGGCGTTGCGTGAGATTGCCTACCGGGGGCTGTCAGTCTCGCCCGAAGAGACGCTGTTGGACACATACGAATCGGCGCTATGCATAGCGACAAGAGGCAGAATATCGCCAAGCGACTATCGGGCGTATGTGAAAGGGTGCAGGGGCATGAGTGGACATATTTTCTCTGAAAGCTATTCTGCGGAGGCGGCCGCCCTTCAGGCTGTCAAGGTCATGTACGCGGCTCAATGTCTAATCAAGAACCGTTCTTTCGAGTCTGTTTCTGATCCTGATAAGTATTTTGATGAAAAGTTGACAAGTCCAGATCTCCTAAGGCTGAAAAACTTTCGGGATCGTAGCCGGGAGGCATTCTCCTACCTTGTGCTATTGGATCGAATGCTTTCCCACTCTTAACTCGCCCTCTCCCACAGTTCTCCCCATCCTCCACCCGCTTCCCCCAGGCGGGTGAAAATTTTTTAATTTTCCCCCTTGCGGGGGAGAAAGAAATTTGGTATGATGTGCGTGTCTAGAAAAAGTGTGCACACAAATTTCAAAGACAAATCAGGAGTAACAAAATGAAAAAACTAATGATTGCATTGGCAGCCGCCGCGACGACGATGTTCTCGTTCGGTGACCTTCCAACTGGCACAAGTTTTGAGGCCTTGACCGAAGGCCCCGTAGATGTTGGCGGTGTTGTCAACAAAGATGATTCGGGCGACCCTAGCGGAAGCGAATTCTATTGGTACTCCACGGCCCCTGCGACCGACGAGCTCGGTGCGATTACCAATGATGTCGCGGGTCAAAGCGTGAGTCGGCCTGATCTGTTTGCCAACCAGAACCAGGCAAACACGAAGTCCCTTCAAATTGATACGACGGCTCCGCTTGTTCGTACTGCGCTTCCCAACGCTGGGGCTTCGTCCGTTACTGGTGTTGACATTGGCAGCGATGGCATCTACCTCGACACGCTCGTGAAGTTCACGGCAGCCGATGAGGCCTTTGCTGAGGATCTGACTGGTGGCGACAAGATTGCGATTGAGTATGTCGAGCACGAGGCCGAGGAAGGCGACGAGGGCTACACCAACTTCGTCATCCGCGCTGGCTTTGTTGGCGGGCAGGAAATCGTCCAGACGAACTACGTTGCAGCGGTTCCCGCTGGCTTCAACAAAGATGAGTGGCATCGTCTTACGGTTCGCACGATTGCCGATGTTGGTGACGGCAATGTCGGTTTCGTCATTTACCTTGATGGCAATATGACGAAGACGCTTGAATATTCCACGGATGTTGATGCTGGCTTCGGCACCCTAAATGCTCTTGCCCAGACGTTCTACAACTCCGGCAAGCACGCGCTCTTCCCGAGCGCAGTTGCGGCGGAAGATATTGGCGGCAGCACTATTTCCTCTGTTGCCTTCTCCGGCAATGGCTTCATTGACGATGTTTCGTTCACGGCGACAAAGCCGAGCTTCATTCAGGAGTCTTCGGTGGTTACCGTCACATGGGATGAGCATGTTGCGACTCTCACGCTCAATGGTGAGTCGGTCGCTGGCTTTTCTGCTGGCACTGCGGGAAGCGTAGATATTAATCCCGACAAAGGTGCAGTCCTCGTTGACGTAACGTTTGCGTCTGGTTGGGAAGCTGGCACATTCACAACTGACAAGAATGGTTCGTGGGATTCTGCAACCAGCAGCTTTGTTGATCTTGCTTCTGGTGAGATATGCAACATCGTGTCGATGTTCCCGTACTTTGAGGTCAATGGAGTAAAGTATGACAAGATTTCGGATGCCGTAGCTGCGGCACTAAAGTCGGGCGATACCTATGGTACCCTTAAGCTTGTTGCGAATTATACAGCTGACGCTATGCATAGTGACATTGAGCTGAGTGACGGAGGGAATATCATCATTGACCTTGCAGGCAAGACGATAACGGGTACCGAATATGGCATCAACAATGGTGCTGCCAACCTTATTATCACCAATAGCACGGCCGAGATTGGCCATGTTACTGGCGGATCAGGCGCGGTCATCATTGGCGGCGGAACTACAACCATCTATGGAGGTTCTTTTGATGCCGCAATTGTCATTGATTCCGAGTCTTTTGGTCTCACGCTCTTTGGTGGCAAGTTCCTCAACTGCCCAGAGGAAATTGGCGATACGAACTTCTACCTCAACAGCTTTGTTGACGGTAGTGTAACAGCAACGGCAATTGAAAACAACTACTTCCAGGTTGGCGGCGGTGCGCAGCCGATTGGAACCTACCAGGTCACGGTGACGCCGACTGCGAATGCGACCTACACTGCGGCATACAAGTCGGATAACACGGCAATTACGCCTGATAACGACGTCCTTACGGTCACGGTCGGTCAGACGATCGTAATCACCGCGACGCCGAACTCGGGCTACGAGTATGCTGAGGAGCCGACCGGCTGGACGCTCTCCGAGGGTGTGATCACCATCGAGGTCTCTGAGGCTGGCACGGTCGCGATTCCTGGTCCGACGGTGCAGACGCTTGGCACCTACACGGTCACCGTGATTCCGACCAACAACACGACGTATGCCGCGGCCTACAAGGTTGGTGGATCGGCGATTACGCCCGATAATGACGTCCTTACGGTCACGGTCGGTCAGACGATCGTTATCACCGCGACGCCCGCCGCGAACTATGAGTATGCCACGCCGCCGACCGGCTGGACGGCTGGCCAGGATGGTGAGATCACCATCGAGGTCTCTGAGGCTGGCACTGTCGCGATTCCTGGTCCGACGGAGAAGGGTGGTAAGACCTATCCGAGCTACATCGACGATACGGAAAAGACCAAGTATGACACTTGGGCGGCGTATGCTGAAATCAGTGCTGCTGACTTCCCGGATGCGTCTGGCTCGAACGAGGAAGCTTACCTCCTGAACTGCAAGCCGAGCGAGGTTGCAGATGCGAAGGCGGCGTTCAAGTTCACGTCGATTAGCTACGATACCACGCAGTCGAAGTGGGTCACGGCGACGACGACGAGCTATAACGAGCGCGGCTACAACGGCGAGGTTGTTGTGAAGCAGTACTCTGACGTCGGTTGCAAGACCGAGAGCTCGACCGGTACGTTCTTCAAGGCGTTCCTCCAGTAAGAGATCACTGAAGAACACAAAACAAAGCCCGCGGCAGAAACGCCGCGGGTTTTTGTTTATGGAGCGTGAAAGCCAGCTGGGCATGGTGTTGGTAGGGACGCCTCTCCGAGGCGTCCGTTGTACGCGGACGGCACGGGGTGCCGCCCCTACCGAAGCGGTGTTGCCGCCCCTACCGATGGGTTCGCTGGTAGGGGCACGCCTCCGGCGTGACCGCTGCGGCAGGCGCCGCAGGAAATGAAAAAATCGGGCGCATGCGAGAGTTGGGGTAGAGGGGCGCATGAGAAGACAATTGCGCCACGCCCATATTTGTGGGTGCGCGGTCGGCACGGAGTGCCGCCCCTACCAGGGCGTCCGGTGTGCGCGGTCGGCACGGAGGTAACCGCCGCGTAAGCGGGGCTCGCGGTTTGTAGCGAGCCAAGCCGAGCAACGCGAGTGCCGAGCCGCCCCTACCAGACAGAAAAAGTTGTTTTCAAATGTTGTTTATGTTGTTTTCCAATATAACACTGAAGGGGATTGACAGTGATGCAAAATAATGCCATAATATGATGCATAAAAATGATGCAAGGAGGATGTCATGGCTATTGCCGCATTAACTTTTAGGGCTGAGAGTGATTTCATATATGCAATTCGAGCGTATTCCGACAAAAAGGGAGTAAGCGTCAATGCTGCGCTAAAGGAAATTATCGCCCCCATTATCGGATTTGCGCGCTGTCGTGCCACGGAGCCGCGGAATGATCTTGGGAAATTCTGCGGCATTCTAAAAGATACAGATTGTAGCGAGCTTGAGGCGACGCAGTCAGCATTTGGCACGATTGACGAGGAGATGTGGAAATGATGCCGCTATTGCTCGATACAAATGTTTTGATAAAGTTCCTTCGCGGGAACGAGAAAATCGCGAAAGTAGTGTCGACTTATGAGCAAATTCTTGTTCCCACTGTTGTGATCGGTGAATACAAGGCTGGAGTCGCTGTCGAAACGGCTGTAGGTCACCAACAGCTTTCGGCGCTTGAGATGTTTCTTGATTCCACGGCAGTAAAGATTGTGGGAGTTACTGAAGATGTCGCAAATGCGTATGCCAGGATTTTTAGAGTTCTGAAGGCAAACGGAACGCCAATTCCGCAAAATGACTTATGGATTGCGGCATGCGCAATCACGAAAGGGGCGGTGGTGCATTCGTTAGATGCTCACTTTGGCAATGTGCCATTGTTGGAGAGAGTTGTTGGCTAACTTGCCGCGCGGCAGAAACGCCGCGGGTTTTTGTTTATGGAGCGTGAAAGCGAGCCGGGCATGGTGTTGGTAGGGACGCCTCTCCGAGGCGTCCGTTGTATGCGGACGGCACGGAGGTAACCGCCGCGTAAGCGGGGCTCGCGATTTGTAGCGAGCCAAGCCGAGCGAAGCGAGTGCCGAGCCGCCCCTACCAGACAGAAAAAGTTGTTTTCAAAAGTTGTTTATGTTGTTTCCAATAGAGCGCAAGGGCACAGCGAACGGCGATTGACCGCGATATAGGAAATATGCTATACTATGTGCGTGAACAAAAATTGGACAGTTGAATACACTGATGAGTTTGAGACATGGTGGGTAGAACTTGCGGAAGGGATGCAAGACGATATCGACCGTGTCGTCATGCTTCTTGAAGAACATGGCCCGACGCTCGGCTTCCCGTATTCCTCTGCAATCAATGGCGCAAGGTTTGCAATGCGAGAGCTTCGCATCCAGAGCGACGGGCATCCCATAAGAATTCTGTATGCTTTTGATCCTGCTCGATCTGCTTTGTTGCTTATTGGAGGTGATAAGACAGGAAATGACCGGTGGTATATCGAAAATGTGCCCAAAGCGGAGCGTATATTTGAGGAACATCTAAAAGAAATAAAACAGGAGGACAAATCATGAGCGGACATCGTTCCTTTAATCGTTTGCGTGATAAGATGTCGCCAGAGCGCAGGGCGGCAAATGAAACTGCGGCTTCAGATATGAACCGCGAATATGTCTTGTCGCAGATTCGCCGCGAGCTTGGTGTCACGCAGGTGGAGGTTGCTGATCGCCTTCATATTTCCAGCGCACTTGGCGGTATTCTAAAGCTTCAGATTGAAATAGGCGGCAAAGACTACCCGCTGCAGTTTTCAAATGCGTAAAAGAGAAGAATAAATCCCGCGAAGCTCATCGCGGCGCAAATTTGAGGCGTAAACGCAGGGCGTCGCTCGCAATGGCATAAGATAAACAACGCCCGCGGCAGAAACGCCGCGGGTTTTTGTTTTAGGGTCGATTAGGGTCTGGTTAGAGTCGGGTAGGGTTATGAGCTCGGAGGTCGAGGGCGACTACCCTGAGGGTAGCAGGGAACTACCCTGAGGGTAGCGGGCATGCCCGCGGCAGAAACGCCGCGGGTTTTTGTTGTACGCAGGACATGATACAAGGTCTGGAGTGGAAATCTCCAAGAGACCTGTTAGGAAGAACTCGAGAGTAGAAGACAAGTTTGCACCCGCGAGGGTGCGGGCGAAGGAAGTCGGGAGCGAAGGTTTGCAGTCGCAAAGTTTCTCGTGAAGAACGGCCTCTCCGAATGGAGGGCATGGCTTCTCGCGGGGAGCGGGAAGGGCTGGTAGAGTCTGGTAGGGTCAGTTAGGGTCGGTTAGAGTCTGGTAGGGTCAGTTAGAGTCGGTTAGAGTCTGGTAGGGTCAGTTAGAGTCGGTTAGAGTCTGGTAGGGTCAGTTAGGGTCGGTTAGAGTCTGGTAGGGTCAGTTAGAGTCGGTTAGAGTCTGGTAGGGTCGGTTTAGGGTCGAGTTTGGCGCTTTTAGAGACGGTCGGGGGATATTGCTGTGGGTCAAAAAAGACCCACCAAAAACCTATTCATGACCCATTTCTCTCTGCCTTCCTATGGTATCATATAAGCGCAATTGAACCATCAGACTCTAAAACCCTAATCGACTCTAATCGACTCTAACCGACCCTAATTGACCCTAAAAAAAGGAACGGCCCTAATGAACATCATCTTGAAAAATCGAGGCAACTATAAGGAACTCCTGACCTTTAAAAAAGCAACAGTCATCTTCGACCTAACCTACCACTTCTGCCAAAAATATCTCTCTAAAGGCGACCGCACCATCGACCAAATGATCCAGGCCGCCCGCAGCGGCAAACAAAATATCGCCGAAGGCGTCGCCGCTTCCTCCACCAACGCCGAAACCGAAATCAAGCTCGTCAATGTCGCCAAGGCCTCCCTAAAGGAACTCCTAACTGACTTCGAGGACTACCTCCGCACTCGGCGACTTAGACAGTGGGATAAGGACGGAAAAGAAATCGCATGGCTCCGCAACTTCGCAAAGGAGCATCTCGACTCCGCCCCCTATCTCGCAATTGCCGAGCAGAGGGATGGTGAAGTGGTCGCAAATATGGCGATTGTGCTGCTAAAACAAGAAGATTACATTCTCCATCGCCAGCTTGAGGCGTTAGAGAAGCAGTTTAAGGAGTCTGGTGACTTGCGTGGGCGGATGAAGCCGGTGGCCAAGGCGGCGGCGGCAAAGAATCGCGATGCGGCGATGAAAGAGGCGAAGAGCTATGGCGTGAAGTGCCCTAAATGCGGCAAACTGATGAGTGATGGGACGACGAGTAGTAATGGAGTTTTGGAGTATAAGTGGCGCTGCTTTGATTGCAAGGTGGATGTCAAGACGGATGGGCTCTCGATGCTGGAGGTCAATAGGGAGCGGGCGAGGAAGATCATGGAGGTCAAGAGGATTTATGGGTATTAGGGTCGGTTAGGGTCAGTTAGGGTCGGTTAGAGTCGGTTAGAGTCGGTTAGGGTCGGTTAGAGTCGGTTAGGGTCAAGTTAGAGTCTGGTTGGGTCGGTTAGGGTCGGTTAGGGTCAGTTAGGGTCTGGTTGGGTCGGTTAGAGTCGGTTAGGGTCAGTTAGGGTCTGGTTGGGTCGGTTAGGGTCGGTTATGGGCTGGTAGGGGCTGGTAGGGGCTCAAGACTCTACATTGACCCTAAATGACGCTAATAGACCCTAAGTGACCCTAAACAAAAACAGTGGCACTTCCGCCGCGGGTTTTTGTTTCGGGGTCGAGTAGAGTGGGGTTTATCTTGCCGACCGTTGACGCGATGGCGGCGCATGTGCTATACTACGCACACAAAGAAAGCGAGCATATATGGATGGTCTGAAAGCAATTATTCACAAGTGCAACGCACCTAAGACTGGGTATTGGGCGGAAGTACCGTCGCTTCCCGGATGCGTCACGCAGGGCGAGACGCTGGAGGAAGTTCGCGCCCTGATTCAGGATGCCGTTGCTGCTTGGCTTGCGAGTGCGTGGCAGTTATCAATGCGTGGGCGGCGCACCGCAATAGCTGGATGACTTCCATTAGATCAGAATGGATCAACGCCCGCGGCAGAAATGCCGCGGGTTTTTGTGATTTTAGCCGTGTAGAACATGCAGAACGTGTAGGGGAAACAACTGAAACAACTTGTAAAAACAACTTCTTTACGCCGCGCAACAAGCGCGGCGATTTGAGGGCGCCGCGAGGTTTCGCGGCGAGAAAAGAAAGTGCGGGCATGTTAGCCCGCACACCATGAAAAAGTTGTTTCCAATAAAACCCTGCGGGGGATTGACAAGGATGCTAAATAATGCCATAATATCCGCGGATTAAAAACAGCCGTTTTCAAAACAACCATTTTCAAAAGGGGGCGACAATGAAGTTTTTCGGACGGGAGGAAGAGGTCGAAATGCTCCGCAGGTGGAGGGATATTTCAGCCGAAGAAGCGCAGTTTGTCGTCATTACTGGTCGCCGGCGCGTGGGCAAGACGGCGCTTTTGCGCAATGCGCTTGATGATGGGGTGATACCCTATGTGCATCTGCCGATTACCCGTCAAAGCGAACGAATGCTTTGTCGGGAACTTCAGGCGGAAGTTGAACAGATTCTTAATCTTGGAATCCTTGGTACATGCGAAACTTTCTCAGATTTGTTTAAAATCATCATGAAAGCGTCGCAGACAAGACGATTCACCGTGGTTCTCGACGAGTTTCAGGAATTTGACAGAATTAACGATGCTGTGTTCAGCCAGGTTGCCGCAATATGGGATGAATATCATTCGTCTTCAAAGATCAATCTGGTGGTGTGCGGAAGCATAAACAGATTGATGAATAAGATATTCTTTAACGACGGGGAACCTTTGTACGGGCGCAACACGGCAAGTTTTACGCTCAAGCCGTTCAAGGTCTCTCTATTGAAGCAGATACTGTCAGAGTTCAAGCCAGATTACACGCCCGAAGACCTCCTTGCCCTCTGGACGGTGACTGGAGGCGTCGCACGTTACGTAAACATGATGACGGGGGCAAAGGCGCTCACCCGCAGGCAGATGATCGACACCATCTTTTCGCCGGGATCGTCGTATCTGCCCGAAGGTCGCGCCATACTCGCCGAGGAGTTCGGCCCGGATTACGGCGTATACTTCACGATTCTTTCGGCCATAGCTTCTGGTGCTACGACTACTGCGGAGTTGAAGAACCTTATTGGCGTGGACGTCAATGGCTATCTCACCAAACTTGAAGAGCAATATCAGTTAGTATCGAAGAAGCAGCCGATTTTCGATAAGCCGACGGGGAAGAACTGCCATTACCAGATCGACGACTGCTTTTTCCGGTTCTGGTTTCGCTTTGTCTTCAAGTACAGGGGCTATATTGAGCTTGAGCGGTACGAACAGCTGCGTGAAATTGCATTGCGGGATTTCGACGTGTTCAGTGGCTATGCCTTAGAGCGCTATTTCCACTGGAAGTTCACCGAGACAACGTCGTATGCCAAGATGGGTGCCTGGTGGGATCGTAAGGGATCCGAAGAGATTGATTTGGTGTGCGAAGACGAGCTTGGCGGTGAAATAGCATTCTTTGAGGTCAAGACGAACCCAGGACGATACAGTGACGCGAAGCTCAGGGAGAAGATCGAGAAGTTTTTTGAGAAGAATCCCGAGAAGCGCAATCTTAGGCAGAAGTCCGGGCTTCTGTCTATTGCGGATATGTAGGGCGTGTAGAGGGTTGGGAAACAGTGTTTGCGCTCGGCCCCTTGCGGCACCACTCTAGAGACTGCCTTCGGCAGCGACCTTCGGTCGGTGGATACCCTTCGGGGTTCGCGCGCACCCTCTTGCGACTTTGCTTCGCAAAGCTCCTCTTCGCTCGTCGGGGGACCTGACGGCTTCGCCGCAGGTGCATCTCGCGCTCAGGCAACCCGACGCCTGCCGGCGCGGGCGAATGACGCGCGACCACGAAATGCTGCCGGCTTGTCGTGCGGCGTTCCGCCGCGTGAAAGTTCGCGGCAGCGCGTTGGCCAGAAGGTCGCTTGGATGCTTCATCCAGTAACCTCGGTCACTACGAGGGAACGACCTTCGCCACGCGCCGCGGCGTCCTTTTGGCCTTCGGCCCACGACAAGCCGCAGCGTCACGAAAACCACCTTCGTGGCGCACGAAAACGCCCGCTTCGCGGGCTTCACGAAAAAAGCATGGGGCGCCTACGTCTCGGTACATGAAAGCTCACAAAATCAGTCGCATCAATGAGTTGCCGCCACAGAAAGGAATTTTTCGTGTCATTTCGTGTCGGGCTTTAGGCCCGTGTTCGTGGTCGCGCGGCAGCGCAAATTTTTTCCCCCACGCAATGGGTTTTGTGGTATAATGCAAACGATTGGACATAGGCGAATAGTCTCTTCGATGTGCTCGAAGTGAAATATTTGTCTGTGCACTAGTCTGTCGATAAGCTGTAAAAGGCTTGAAAACATTGTGTGAAAAAGGTGTCGAGAAAACGAAGCTGAAGAAAAAATGATGGACCGCACAACGAGAGTCGCGGCGTCCTCGCGGACGCTCGCGATGCCGCGTACGCGCACGCACACAAGCGTGACCGCGCGTGGCGTTGCGCATACTCTTGCCGGCATCTCGCAATTCTTCGGCACCTGCATCGGCTCTTCTCTCACGACTCTCTCCCGTCGGCTTGCCTCTCTTGCCGCACTGTTGGCATTGTCGTTCTCTCTCGCCGCGCGCGCGGATGTGCGCGAGCTCGTCAACGCTGGTAAGGTCACTTGGTCCAGCAACGCGACAGTCATTTATCTCAATGCCGACGGAACGCCAGCAACGGCAGATGCCTACGATCATCTCGTTCTCAAGTTCACCGACACTACAGCCGCAGGTTCGCTAACCGTTGACGATTCTGCCAGGGCCAATGTGCGCGTTCTCGTTGTTGGCGGGGGTGGCGCTGGCGGCACGAGTACGTCGACGCAAGGTGGCGCTGGCGGCGGTGGTGGTGCTGGTGGCCTGATTGAGACAAATCTAACCCTTGTCGGTGGTGTGTATTCTATTGCCGTTGGTGCAGGTGGCGAAGCGGCGGCATCAACTGATGTCGCCGCCGACGGAGGTGATGGTCTGGACTCATCATTTGATGTAATTGTTGCCCATGGCGGCGGCGGCGGTGGTGCGCAGTCCGTAGGGCATGATGGTGCAAGTGGCGGCGGTGGCTCGGCAAGTTATACAACCGCTGCTTCTCCGCAAAATGGAGGCGTCTCTACGGCTGTCGCCCCGGAAGTTGGTTTTGCTGGTGGTAGAGGTGGCGCGGTCGCATATGGCGGGGGCGGCGGCGGTGCAGGTGCTGTTGGTCAGGATGCGTCCTCTACAAAAAGTAAAGGCGGTGCGGGGCTTTCTATCGACATTACTGGAGAGTCGATATATTATGCTGGTGGCGGCGGTGGTGGCCGCACAAAATTGAGCACTGGTATAGCTGGCGGTGACGGCGGCGGTGGAAGAGGTGGTTCAACGTCGGTTGATGCAGTCTCTGGGACGAATGGACTCGGTGGCGGCGGTGGTGGTAGCGGTACGACTGCTCCTGGTGGCAATGGCGGCAGTGGTGTTGTTATTGTCCGTATTACTCAGCTTGTTGAGACAAAAGTGGCGCTTCCGTCTGTTGGCCCATTTACATTTAACAAGAACAACCAGGTTGCACTTGACTTTGGCATAGCTTACACGTATGTAGATGGTAGCGGCGATACGAACGCTACTGCTGTCGGCAATTACTCGTTCAAGGTAACGCCTGGCCCCGATCTTGAGTGGGTTGGTGGCGGTACTGGCGAGAAGACCGTCAACTGGTCGATCGTTAAGCGGACGATAGAAAAGCCGACAACGGCAGACTTCACTTACGATGGTACGGCCAAAGTCGGTGTTACATACGGCGATGATTTCCTCGAATACTGCACATTCGACACATCGAGCGTTACGAATGCGACGAACGCGGGGACGTATACATTTTCAGTGTCGTTGGACGATACGGTTAATACGGCGTGGTCCGACAACACGATAGAGCCATTTGACGGTTCGTGGACGATTTCTCCGATTAAAGTCGCGAAGCCCGAGCCCAGGACAGATCTTGTCTACGACGGCACCGAAAAACAGGGCTTCGCCGCTCTCGACTACGCGCGGTATGCGCTAACCGCCGGCGTCACGAACGCCACCGATGGCGGTGCGCATTCCTTCACGTTCTCGCTTCTTGGCAATGATGAGGCCGAGAACTATGTCTGGGATGTCGACCCCGTGACTGCTGAACCGTATTCAGGTGAGTGGACTATTGGAGCGGCGGCCAATGCAATTACGGCGCTTTCGCTTAAGGGCTGGCGCGTTGGCGGCACGCCGAACGAGATACTTATCGCCGCGAACTACGGCCTTGATACAGTCAGGTATGAATATGGTTTCGGTGAAACTGCGTCGGCGGTCGAGACATGGACTAACGACGTGACGGCAATCGACAAGGCGGGCACATGGATTATCCGCGCCACGATTGACGAAACGCCAAGCTGGGCGGCGGCTACTCGGACGGCTTCGTTCGACATGTGGGATGACCCCGCACGTATCTACCACGACTCTGTGGAGATCTACTTCAAGGCGCGTTCGGGCGCGACGGAAACGGTGACAAACATCCCCCTGCCGGTAAAAATATCGACCGCGCGCATGCCCGGCTTCGACTACTCGCTCGCGGGCCAGGACGGGAGCGGAATGCTCTTTGTTGACTCCAACGGCGAGATCCTCCCTTACGAAGCCGCTACCTGGAACACGACCGGTGAGTCGATTGTCTGGCTTAAGCTCGCAACTTTGCCGCCGACCGGAATGACGGTCACGATGTACTGGAACATCCGCCCCGATGCCGAGCCGCCCGTCGCCAACGAGCCGACCGAGGTCTGGAGCGACTATACCGGCGTCTGGCACATGGACGAGGAGATTCCGGCGGCACAGGCAGCTTCTGCAAGGTCAAACGACTCCACCGCCCAGAAAAACTACGCCACGCCCCAAAAAGGCGGTGCCTCATCGGCCAATCTCAACCAGATGGTTTCCGTTGACGGCGTAATTGGCAATGGCCGCATGAATAGCTCTGTGGCAAGCGTCCAGAACGGAAACCGCCTTCAGACATCCAAGTCGTTCTCGACAGGCAGCGTGTTTACATTTTCTGGCTTCTTCAAGATGAACGCCAGGGGAAATTATCCACGGCTTGCCGGCACAAAGAACAACGGCAACAGCAACGATGGCTGGAGCATAGAGACCGCGAATGGTTCGTCTACGGTACTTCTCGTCCGCGGCAATGGCAGCTCTTCCTTTACGCTATCGGGCGCTGTAGACGATATGTACGAAGGTTGGGTGTATCTGGTGTTTGTTTACAATGGCACGACAGCTACGGTCTATTCCAATGGGCGAAAGATCGGGAGCGGCTCGATAACTGCAGTTTCTAATGGTGCGCGTGCATTGGCGTTTGGTGCGCAGGGCAGCTCTCCCAACGAATGGTCGCTCAATGGCGCGTATGACGAGTGCCGCATCGGCCCGAACATCCCGACAGACGATCGCATCAAGGCCGAATACGAGATACTGAGCGATCCTGACTTCTCTACGAACTCCGTAGTTCTGCGCGATGGGCTAAGGTTGAACATCTGGCTTGATACGCCGAAGATGGACAAGACGACCTGGGATGTTAACGAGGCGGCGGGAACGATTACCAATACGCCTGCGGTTCTCTACGGCGGTGTCACCAACGTCATCTACTCTGTGTACGATCCGACGAAGACGTTCGAAAGCACGGCCGACATCACCGAGACGGGTTTGTACCGAATCCACTTCCTCGCGACCGAGACCGAAAACGTCACGCCAGTCGACTACCTTATTGACCTGCATGTCATCGAAGGGAAGCCGTATACTAAAATTGGCGGTACTAATGGTGATTCTGGGCGCGTTCTCCTGATGAATCGCGATACGAATACAAAGTGCCCAATTGACTACCAAGGCTATAAAGACAACCGCGACACGCTTAATACGTACTGGACGCATATCAATGCAGAGAGCGATCCTTATAGTGAGACTTTGCCGTTCAACCTCCAGCTTGGTACGGAGAGCGTTCTGAAAACAAAAGGCGGCGAGAGAACGTTGTGGCGAATTGTAGATTGTCGGCACGGCAATACATTCCCCGCCGGGGTTGCCAGCGGCAATCTTGTTGCCAATCAAAACTATTTGCCTTATTCCTCGACATCTAAGAGTTTCTTGTCGCGAACGTCTTCGATTAAGCAAAATCTCGCTGGCCAGATTGTAATGCGCAATATCGAAAATGCGGCAGTCTATTCTTCTTGCTTTACCAATGGTATTGGAACAATTTACTTCGATGCAGTGAATGGTTGGTGTCGCAGCAATGAGGACTACGACAATTACAAGATTGTCGTCGAAATCTCGACAAATACTGTCGAAGGGCTTGTGCCGATGGACGACAACTCCTTCACCATCGAGACAAATTACGTCGAAGAGGTGGAAATCATTTCTACGAACTGGTATGGTCGGCTTGATGGCTGCTGGACGCCTGTTTCAATGATTCCCTTTAAGCGCGATGGCACAGCGAATTTCGAGAAGGGCGAAAAGACAGAAGAACTTGCGCTTGACGTTGAGAATGGCGGCACTATGGACAACTTCTTCCGCGTCGTCGTTCCGATTGATATCCCCGGCCCCGTGCGATTCCGAATTCGCCGTACGACGGCGGATCCTAATCGATTCCCAGATGTTTCCTCTTTTATCCTTCTTGACAATATAATCGCGTCGATTCCTGCGATGAGCGCCGACCTTGTCTCGGCGGGCCACTACGACGCGGAGAAGACAGGCACGCAGACTCTTGGCTGGGAGCTTGCGACGAGCGTACCGTATCCTTCTATTGGCGACACCACCAACATAGTGGCATACGCAAAGCCGGAATTCACCCTTAATGTCGGCGACGGCTCCACGCCCGACACGACTAAGTTCTTCTCCTCTGCGACGATGCACTACCGCTGGCGCTACCTCAACCAAACGCTGAGCCAACCGGTTTCTGCATGGAAGGAAATTGACCTGAACCCGGACGACGACTTCAAGTCGATAAGGCCGCTTGAGCTCCCAAGCCGCCCCGGCGACGTCGAATACTGGTTTGAATACCAGCTCCAAGCGCCGTACTACAAGTACGTCGACTACTCAGGCGCCGCAAATGCCTCGATAGACTACACCGAAGAGCGCGGCGTTCTCACCAACCGCCTCGGCGACGCGTCAATCGCGAGTGGCGGCAGCGACTGGTATTTCCGCATCCGCGACGGGAAGAGCGACTACGCAGGGCTCGACATCGTCTTCCGGCGCGGCAGTTCCGCCGCGGAAGAGCGCGTCCACATGGCGCTTGCCGAAAACCACGTCTGGCGCGGCTTCGTACAGACGAAGGAGAACCAGACGGGCGAGATACAATACCGCATCGAGGCCATGGACGAGCAGACGACGGCGTTTGCCGAATATGCCGAGAAGACGAACTTCTGGTACTGCACCGTGGACAATCCCCGATTCCCCGTCAGCGAGGCGCTTGTGCCCGGCGGCGAGGGCAGCTGGTCGAAGCTTACCTTAGACGCGACGACCGGGTACGTGATGTTCCAGATCGACGACACCGAGAAGTCTTCCATGGCGCTTACGGTCGTGCACGCCGACTACCAGAACGCGAACGGCTGGAGCGACGCGCTCGCGCGCAAGGACTCGCAGGGCCGCGGGCCGATCTTCGTCGGCACGTCGACCACGAACGAGTACAAGATCGGCGTGTCGCCTTCGAAGCAGACGTTCGGCGAGGATTTCGCCAACTGGGGATCGATGGCGGCTACGAACGAGTCGTGGACGTTCCCGACTGGGCTTACAGACATCCAGCCAAGCCACATGTACGGCCGCACGGCATACGAGCCGTTCGTAAGCGACCAGAACGGCCTCTGGGACGTAGGTCCTGGAATGTGGGTCGCGAAGAAGTACATGATCTCCTCGGGCGCCGACGCGGGCGTTGGCTTGCAGATGGAGGGCCAGGGCAAGGGCTTCTTCCAGCTAATTGACAAGGACTCCGCTCCGCGCGGCGTCGAGTCGGTCGAGTTCAACGCCCGCCTCGCGCAGTTCATTACCTTCGAGGACTTCAACTACTACGACGGCGACGTGAAGACGTCGATGACGAACTACACGTTCATCTCACGCGTCGCGTACGATTTCAAGCAAAACAAGTTCACCGGCAACGCCTCGCTCTCCATGATCGCGGCATATCTGCCGAACAAGGGGTGCTACGAGGCGCGCTGGGAGTGGATAAGCAACCCGAACAACCAGAAGAAGGGCGGGCAGCGCCTCTGCCTCTACCGCTGGAACTTCACGAGCGAAGGCAAGAATGCGACGCTGCTCACGGCGTGGACGAACGGTGTCAACAACGCGAACGCCGCGTTCGCGATGGCCGCGCCGAATGCGCTTAACGAGGCGCAGACGTTCATGCCGTTCTACATAACCGTTTCGAACGCCAACTCGCGCACGTGGGTGGCGGCTGGCGTCTGCATGACACATCAGAACCTCAGGGAGAACACCTTCCCCTCGGGCAACACGTGGAACATCGTCGCCTGCAACGACAATTCGACCCAACGCCTGAAGAGCGGAACGTTCGGCGTTCTTGCGACGAATTGCGAGGGCTTCTTTGGCAAGCCGCAGTACTCGCCTAACGTCGTCTTCACGGCTGCAGACGAGCTTAAGCTCGCAGACGGAAAAGCGGGCTACTATACCCAGAAGGCCCGCACGGCCCCAGCCGGGCTTGTCTTGCGGACGCAGGGCTTCGGGACGGATGACACCAACTGGAACATACTCCCCGGGCGGATGGCGACGACGAACGTGACCGAATTTGCGTGCGGTGTCGTCGCGGCGCCTGTGCCGCAGACGCTTTCCATATACTTCGGCACGCCCGGCAGGGCCGACTGGAATTTGAAGGCGCCCGACAAGACCGTAACCGTCAACAACTTCGGCGGCGACCGCTTTGTCGTGCCGATCTACAAGACGGAGAACTGCTCCATCCGCTTCGGCGTCGGCGGCACGACGTCGTCGACGCGCCGCGACATCGCCGTAGACTCGGTGGTGCTGAAGCCGTGGCGCGGCGGAAACTGGGACGACCCCGACGTGTGGCCGATTCTCCCCGAATGGGCCGACGACCAGCACCGCAACAAGGCGGTAGGCCACACCAACTTCGTCTTCACCTCGGCCTGGACCACTAACCACACGATCCTCCTGAGCGCCAAGCGCGCCGGTTTCGAGACTCCGAGCGCCATCCGCTCGCCGCTGATGGACGGCTTCGCCGATGACGGCTCGCACGGCACCGGCTATATTCGCGGCATCGGCCTCGGCATGATCTCCGTCGCCTACGAGAACGCCCAGGAGAACGCCGTCCTCGCGCTGCAGATCGCGACGAATGGCGTAGACTACACCACCATCGGCGGCTACGACAAGTCGTTCAGCGATAAAATCTGGACGACGATCACCAACTTCAACTTCGCGGCGATGACTCCCGCCCAGCGCAAGAAGGGCATTCTGAACACCTACATCGGTCTCCACGACGTCAAGGGCGCGATGCGCCTGATGGTGCCGACAAACACCATACTCGCCGTGAGAAACATCACCGACACGTCGAAGTTCGGCGACGTCACGATTACGTCGATAACGTGCAGCGACGAGCCGCCGGTAGACGTCCACAGCTGGTGGGGCTGGAACATCCGCACCGTCGGCGGAGACCAGGACTCGGAGAAGATGATGTTCCTCGACGACTTCTCGACCGAGGCGGGCGGCTCGGGCCTCTCCTTGGCGATCAACAACTCGGTCGACGAGAACTACAGCATCTCCAGGATCGACGTCGCCGACCGCGAGTCGTACATCCAGCACAAGCCGTTCGTCCAGACGCCGACGTTCACCTCCAACATCGTCGGTGAGGTCGTGTTCAAGGCGAGGAAGTACAGCGAGGCCGACCCGACGGCCACGGTCACGCTCTACGGCTCGCGCAACGCCACGGAGACCGACGAGGGCAAGTGGGAGAGGATCGACGGCGCGGTGTTCATGGTGTCGAACGCCTGGTACGAGACGTACCGCGCCAAGATGGACCCGAAGTACAAGTCGTTCCGCCTTGCCGTAGCGGGCGTTGAAGGCGTAGTCGAGGATTCCGACGGCGGCGGCAACGGGCTTCCCGCGGGCGCGAACGACCCGCCGCCGCGCGTGCTCCTCGACGAGATGTTCGTGAGCGAAGCGGTCAACGCCATCATGGGCTTCAAGCACGTAGGCTGCTTCAGGCACGACATGTCGGGCCTCGGCGTGGTGCCGAACGTCCCGAGCCGCGACGAGCAGCCGATCTGCGAGGAGGCGTGGGGCGTGCAGTGCGAGATCTACGGCGCCCAGCTCGCCTCGGACATCGACTTCACCCATACGCCGCGCGTCAAGCTGCACTGGTTCGACGGCATCGCGCCGTGGGGCTACGAGAACTGGAAGGACAGCCCCTCCGCCCATTCTGCCTGGCTCTCCCGCGCAATCGAGACGGACGAGGACCGCTTCGTCTACCGCTCGACCATGCGCACGAGCCCCGACGCCGTCATCCCGATGTCGCTCGCCGCGCCGTCGTACGTCCAGTACACGCTCGAGGTTGTCTTCTACACGAAGGAGAACCCGACAGTACCGGTGACCAACTGGCTCAACAGCTCCGACTGGAAGATCCCCGAATGGTACCGTCCGCTCGACCTCAACGCACAGTACGGCGGAAGCGGAGACTTCGCGGCGTACAACATCCTCGACAACATCGCCCCGGGCTGGGCGTGGATCAACGAGGTCAATCTCTTCGGCGACTTCGTCAAGTGGCGCAACACCGACGAGGACTGCCAGTTCATCGAGATCGCCCATCCGCCGGAAGCCGACGTCTCGGGCTGGACCGTGCGCCTTCTTGAGGGCCAGATGGGGAACAACTGGGTCATCACGAACGACCTCGCGAGGTTCGGCAGAGACGGTCTCTCGGGCACCAAGCAGCTGCCGGCCGAGGACGCCGAGGTGAACATGGTCTTCCGGGTGATCGGCAGCCCGCTGTCGCGGTCGAGCGGACGGCTTAAGAAGTCGGACGGCACGCTTGACGGCGTTTGGAAGGTCGACAACCCGACGCTGGTATTCACTTCCGACGGCGTCGTCAGCTACTACGACCCAATTGTCTTCCAGCTCGTCCGCACGAGCGGCATCGTCGAGCACGAGATCATCGTCCAGGGCACGAACTACCTCGAGTCGCTTGAGATCGAGAACCCCGGCTATCTCGGCGAGATGCGCGACTGGATGGCGGCGAGGATGCCCGACAGCGAAATCGTCATGGCGGGCTACGATTTCGGCGGCCCCGCCAACTCGCTCAGCGTGACGCAGCACTTCGGGCGCTGCGGCATGACGATCGCTCCGGACGACTGGAACCACCCGACGAACGACTGGAAGACCGTCGTCAAGATGACGCCCGGCCACCACAACATCGGGCAGGTCATCGACCCCAACCATCCCGTGCCTGCGGGCGAGGAGGTGCTCGTGTACTTTACCGTCACCGGCGACCACATAGAGCAGTCCCTTGACGGCAGCAACTTCACGAACGGCATGTTCTCCGCGATCGTGACGAAGAACAACCCCGTCGGCACGAACGTCATCTACAGGGTCGACCCGTGGTATGTCCTCGACAACGTGAGGACCGGCTCCGTCTCGCTCGTCGACCAGGTGCAGCAGACGAAGGCCACGCAGCCCTTCGAGTACACGCTCTCCGGCGTCGCGAAGGGCGTGTCGAACAACGTGACGGTGGTGGCCTCGGCCGCGCTCAACCCGAAGTTCGGCACCGACTGGGGCGTTCCCGAGGACGATCCATATCGCGACGCGATCATCGACTGGCTCGAGGGCGGCACGGACCTCTATGGCAATCCGTTCGAGGACGTGGCGTCGGGCGAGATCAGGCTTGCGACCCACCGTTCGTGGTGGAGCGGCGCGGTCATGACGAACCTGACGCTCAGGGAGATGTACTGGCTCGACATGGACCCGACGGTCGGCAAGCTCTCGCTTCTCGCCGGCACGACTTTCGATCCCAACGGGATAGAGCACATCGTGACGAAGGCAATGGGCGAAAGCTCGCTCGTCTTGACGAACAGGCGCCTGTACGTCTACATGATGATCTCCAACGAGAACGAGACCGTCGCGGCGCCGACGCATCCGCGCGGCGCGCACGACTTCACGACGCACTGGACGCCCTACGTCCTGCGCGGCGTCAGCCCGGGCGAGAACTCGCAGGAGTACGTCGCCTCCACGGGCGAGTGGGAGAGCGTGACGTTCAAGATCACCGGCATGCTGATGAACAGTGCCACGTCGTTCTACGTCGCCGACAACAAGGTTCCCTTGAGGCACTTCGTGTTCAACGCGAACTCGTTCAGCGCGGAAGGGCTTTCGAAGATCGAGGTGTACGACCCGTATTCGCCGCTGTCGGTCGGCTACAACGCCGGCTGGAAGCGCTGGTGGGACAAGAACGGCTACTGCCCCGTCGTATTCTTCTGGATGATAGACACGCGCCTGCCCCCGATCGGCGTGGAGCAGCTGCAGGAGGACAACTACTATGGCGATTGAGAACGCAGCAGAGTCGAGAAAGCCCAAATGGCTTCTGCCCGTCGTGATTGGAGTCGCGCTTCTCGCGATCGCGGCGGTGACCGCCGTGTGCCTGCGCTCCCGCTGGGGCGCAGGGCCGGAGAAGCCCGCCGATCCCTACGACACGCGCTATGCGCGCATGCACGACCCCGCGTACCTCAAGGAGCTCGACGCCCTCAAGAAGGAGCAGAAGAGCGTCGCCAGGATGCTCGGCGAGGCCCAGGCCGCGCTCGAGCAGGCGAAGGAGAAGGGCGAGGACTCCGAGGAGTTCAAGGCGGCGCAGGCGAAGATGGCCGCCGCGAAAGAGGCATTTCAGAAGAACCGCATAAAGGCGCAGACGCTCGTCCGCGACCGCATAGAGCAGGAGAACGCCGCAATAAAGGCCAAACAGGAAGCTTCGAAAGAGAAGGGTGAATAAACCATGAAAAAGAAAATCGCTACCCTCGCAGTCACAGCCGCCCTCGCACTGTTCGCGGGCTATTCCGCCAGGGCCGCCGTAGGCGACATCTACGACATCGTTCCGTGCAACGAGCTCGGCGTAGACCGCGCCGCGTGGACCATACCCGACGATCCGTTCGGTTCGGGCGTGGACGTCTACTTCAAGATAAGACTCGTCGCGCGCGAGTTCACGGGCGGAGCCCCGGTGAGCCTGTGGCAGCTCGACTACGACGGCCTCATTCCCGAGAACATCGCCGAGGCGCTCTATCCGATGCAGATAGGCATCTACGTCTCTGGCCAGCAGGACTACGCACGTCTCGTGTCGGTGAAGAAGGAGGGCAACTTCACGACGGCGCTCGTCTTCAAGTACACCACGAAGCCCGGCGACTTCGCGATGCCGATTCGCCTCGCGACAGTGTCGGGCCCCGCGGGCGATTCGATCGACAACGGCGCGTACGTGTTCAACCCGCTCAACCCGAACTGGAAAATGGTCCGCTACGACGCGGACAGCAACAAGATCGACGACTGCGGCTGGCTCTTCACGGCCGACAACGCGAGAATCACCCGTGCGGTCACCGACATCGGCCGCGCCCCGGTCTCGGACTATTCCCTCGGGGAGTGCGGAATCTACGTCAAGACCGTCGACTTCTCCGCAGACGACGAAAGCACTGACTACTGGCGCACGGTGCACGAAAACTCCACGATCACCGGCGGCGGCGTGAGCCCGCGTCTCGAAATCGCCGCGCCGTCCGTCGAGAAGCGCACGTTCTACGTCTGGTCCTCCGACGAGAGCAAGATCAAGGTCAAGGCCTCCGGCTCCGTGACGGTCTCGCCCGTCACCATGAGGGTTGACGACGACCCCTCGCACACCGAGACGTTCCAGGTGGCCAAGATCGAGTTCGAAGGCGGCTCGAGCGCGCCCGTTCCGTTCCTCGTCGAGGCCCAGCCGGGCTCCGAGGGCGCCACGGCCGAGCTCATCCTCAGCGCGTACGACCACTTCAACTACTCGGCGTCGTCGCCGGACCTCCGGCTCATCGACTACGTGACCGCGACCGTTAAGTGCATCGAGGCGCTCCCCGCGAGCATCATCGCCGAGATCTCAGACACGACGATCATCGCCGACAACGACTACCTGACGGCCAAGACCAGTTTCAGGGTCTACCTGTCGCAGGAGGCGACCAACGACGTCCACGTGACGCTCAAGACGACGTTCGAGGACACGACCGCGACCGGCAGCTGGGGCGATTACGTTCGCTTCTCGACGAGCGAGAACACGGTCCAGACGCTTCCCGACCCCACCGAGATCACGTTCACGATTCCGGCATACTCAACCGAGCCGAAGACGGTCTACGTCTATGCCCTCCGCGGCGACTCTCACACCATCGGCACGGGGCACCAGCTGAAGTTCACGCCCTACGTCAGCGACGAGGAGAAGGCGGCAGCCGGCATCCAGGGCGTCACGGCTGCGGGCGTGTGGATCAGCGCCGCGAAGCCGGTCATCACGACCCCTGACGTCACGAGCGTCTATGAAGTGACGTCGGGCGAGGAGCTCGAGATCAACGTCGCCGTCGAGGACACGTACGCGGACATGACGGACGTGGACACGGGCTACCAGGTGCGCATCAAGACGGGCTCGACGGCCAGCTGGCAGACGTTGACCGAGAGGTTCAAGGCGAGCGGCGAGGGCGGCGAGCTCATAGGGCTCACGAGCGGCAACCCGCCGACGGTGAAGTACTCCGCGTCGGGCGCGCAGACGTCGCAGATCCAGGTCATTTCGCCGATCAGCGGCAAGAAGAGCGAGATTGTCCAGTTCACCGTGAACGTGACTCCCGCGAAGACGACGAGCGCGACCTGCCTCGACCCCGATCCCGACAACTACATCGAGGGCGACACGGTGCACTTCAGGATCTCGCTCAGCGCCCAGAACGACACCGAGGAGCCGATCTACGCGTTCCTGCTCTGCAACGGCGACATGGACGCCTCGATGTTCGGCGGCACGGGCGCGAAGGCGATTCTGACGGACGCGACGGCGGCCGCGCCTGGTTCCATTGGCCTCACGATCTCCGAGGTCGGCAGCTTCGTCAACGGCTCCTTCACGGTGCTTGACGGCCTCTCGGCCGACGACGCGGGCCAGAACTACACGTTCTCCGTCGTGCTCAGCAAGACGAAGGAGTACACCGGCGTCAGGATGCCGGGCTACGCGACGACCGAGATGCTGAACATCACGGTCTACAACAAGGAACCGAACTTCGTCACGGTGTCGCTCAACGGCTTTGAGGCCGATGGCGACGGCTATACCTTCTCCAACCAGTATCCGAAGGGCCAGGACCAGACGATCCAGCCCGAGTTCGACGACGTCTCCTACGACCTGAAGCACGGCTTCACCTACAAGTGGACGGCCTACCGCGACGGGCAGGCGGTTGTCAACGGAACGGTCGAGCACGACACGACGGGCACTGTGACCACCCCGACGACCACGGCGAACGCCGCGAGAACCGTCTTCACGACCGTCGTGCCGGACGGCATGAACATCAACGAATGCCCGATCGTCTACAACTTCCCGCGCGCCGGAACGTGGACGGTCAAGATCCAGATGAAGGACAAGGACATGACGCGGTTCTCCGCCGTCACGTACTCCATCTCCTTCGTCGTCCTGTCCAACCCCACGATCACGATTACGGCCGACTCCTCCTACGACGAGTTCCTGCCCCCGGGCACGAGGGCGAAGTTCGACGTCGGTCTCGGCTATTTTGACTCCGACGAGGACATCGTCGTCAAGCTGACGGTCACCCCGCCCGAGGGCGTCAACCCTGGGGCGCTCGTCCTCGCGAACGAGTTCAAGACGGTGCCCGCCGGCTACCCGGCGCTCGCCGCCAACGAGTACTACATCAGCTTCGACTCCGCGCAGACGATCTCGGTCGACATCGACTCGATGGACGGCACGCGCCTTTCGAGCTCCAAGGGCTTCACCGTCAAGGCCGAGGTCGTTTCAGACGGGATATCCTCCGACCCGACGATGACTTGGGCCGAGTACTACACGCCGCACGAGACCAAGATCTACATCAACAACATGACGCCGGAGTTCGGCTACGTCACGGACGAGAACACGAATGCGTGGAACGTCGCCGGCGGCGCGGCGGACTCCTATCCGATCAGCTGGGAAATCCGCAACGACGTCGACTACGACTTCACCACCGTATGGCCTTCGGGCGAAGGTCCCGGCATCAAGGTGTCCTTCAAGGGCTGCGAGAACGAAACGACATTCTACGTAACCGACACCGACGAGTGGAGCGGCACGTTCGTCCCGAACTTCGGCTCGCGCCAGAAGGAGCAGACCGTAGTCCTCACGATCCAGGACAAGGACGGCGGCATCCAGACCTGGACGTACATGTACTTCATCAGGCCGTCCAAGTTCCTGACGACGATTCCTAACGGCCCGACGGGCTTCGGCAACAGCGAACTCTCCAAGAAGTATTCGCGCACGGCCCTCAAGGGCGGCCGCGGCGAAGGTCACCTCTACGTCCCCGGCGCGACGTTCTCGGACGGCACCTACTGGCGCCTGAGGTGGAACTGCTCGTCCGCGTCGACGGTCGACGTGTTTGCGTGGGGCTACCGCGTGGGCGACTTTGACAACGGCTGGCTCGACAACGGCATGGACCTCGCGCTCGACGAGACCGGCTCGGGCACGACAAAGGCAGCTACCGCCGACACGACCGCCGGGTTCTATCCCTATCCCGACGCCACGAAGGACAGCTTCCTCTACGCCTGGCTCATTTCGAACCCGCAGACCGAGAGCGGGCCGCCGGAGTGGACGCTCACGCTCGCGCCCGAGCAGCCGAGCGCGAGGGCCGAGCCTGCGACGGCCTACCTCCCGACCGCGACGACCGAGGACGAGTCGTACATTCCCGTCTACGCGGAGGCCGTCTTCGCTAAGGAATGGCAGCCCGAGGACAACCTCGGCGACATCAACCAGGACGGCATTCCCGACTATTTCGCAATCGCCACGTGGGGCAACGGCATCGATTCGCTCATCACGACGATGACCGGCGGCGACAAGACCGAAGCCGACCTCACCGATCTCGCCGCCGGGAACCCGGACGATGACTACATCCCCGGCGTGTGGCAGGCGCAGGGCAAGCTCAACCTCGTTCCGCGGCTTCCACCACGGCCTCAACGAAACGAGCCTGACCTTGAGCGACCCGAGCTTCAGCGACGCCGAGCAGGCGGCGTACAAGGCGGCTTTCAAGGAAGAGAACAATCGCGATTGGACCGATGCCGACGGCTTCGACCTCGGTTTCTGGAGCCCTGAGCCGCGCGGCGTGGGCGAGCAGTACCGCATGGATCCGACGATGGACGACACCGACTCCGACGGCATGCCCGACGGCTGGGAATACTTCTTCTGGTACCAGGCCAAGGTCTGGGCGCCGGCGGCGAGAAATGGCGGCAAGGGAGCCGATCTCGGCAAGCCGAGGGACGGCCAGCTCTTCGTCTTCGAGCGCTTCAACCCGAATGACATCGTCAGGGGCATCGAGATCCCCGCAGCGGAGGTGCTTGAGCGCTTCGACCCGTGCGTCGAGCTCGACATGACCGTCAAGGACTTCAACCCCGACTTCGACGGCGACGGCCTCACGGACTTGGAGGAGCTTGTCATCGGCACAAATCCCTGCCACTGGGATACCGACGGCGACCACATGTGCGACGGCTGGGAGGTTCTGCATTCGCTCGACCCGCTGAACGGCTCGAAGGTCGGCAACCCCGATGGCGACTTCATGGCGTACACGGAGCTTAGCCGCTACTTTGCCGCAGAGATACCGAACGCCGACCCCAACGCCCCCACCACATACGTCTTCGACCTTGGCTCGGAACTCCGCGAATACCGCGATTACGAGACAAGGGACATTGAGATGTATGCCATGAAGAAGTACTACGATTCGAATGGCTTCTACATCCAGACGGTCAGTCCAACAGACGCCAACGGCGACGACAACTATCCGCTCTACTACTACTACGACGACGATGACAATAGGCGCTATACGGTCGATGCGAACGATCCCGACGCCGGCGACAGCACGATAATGCGCTATACGTCCCAGGGCGCTATCACGATTCGCGACGTCCCGCTCGCGAGCGCGCTGGTCGCTCCTGAGAAGCTGGACGCCACCGGGGCCCCATACCTCTACGGTCTCGAAACCGACGCTCCGCCAATTCCGATTCCCGCCGTCTGGCACTGGAGCTACCCGATGCTTGACCACAAGTACCGCGACGCTGAAGGCAATCTGGTGTTTAGGCGCGGCGCGTACACGATCCCCGAGGGAACCCTGCTCGTCAACACTACCCACATCCTCATACACGACCAGGTTGAAGCGGCCTTCGGCTTCGATCCGCGCACGGGCTGGTACAAGAACGGCGCCGGCTATGTGGCCGATCGCTGGAACCCGCAGATCAACCTCGCCCTTTCGCCGCTCGACTCGACTGGTGCCGCGGTCAACACCGATCCATACACGGACTACGACGAATATCTCGTCATGCGCTACCGCCACGATTTCGGCATCGTGTACTACAACGACGGCAAATACGACCCAGGCGACATCTGGGCGACATTCCTCGCCTTCACGACCAAGCCGAACATCGTGTACGCGAAGACGGACATCGAGGCGATCCTGAACCAGACCAACGCCACGGAAAACGCGACGACGTACGACACGGAAACGTCGGCGAACCTTCTGGCGACCGCAAACATCTCCGAATACCTTGCAAATGCATTCGCCGAGGCCGGCAGTACGAAGAGCCCAGTCAAGGGCCATGGCGCCGACACCGACGGCGACGGCGTGCCTGACGGCTGGGAGCTCTACAAGGGCCGCAACCCGAACGCGGCGCCTTCCAGGCCGACGGCTGTCGGCAGAGACAGAGAGGGCTTTGGCGAGCCGTGGGACAAGGACGGGTCGATCTACAACAACCATCCCGGCCTCCACCCGGCGGGAGAGGGCTTCCAGCAGGGCTGGTTCAACAAGTTCTTCCCGACCGACCCGGACAATCCCGACACCGACGGCGACGGAATCCTCGACGGCTATGAGGGCATGGCGTGGCGCGGAACGTGGTACAACGGCGGCAACTCCTACATTGTTGCGCCTACCGCGGCCGGCATGACGTTCATCTACGGCAATCCGCAGGATTCCATCACCTGCTGCGTGCGCGGCGGCGGCATGAACCCGTGCACGGTTGACACCGATATCGACGGTCTCCCCGACCCGTGGGAGATGCAGTACGCCGGCATCGCCGTCGACGCCTTGACGCGCAAGTACGTGGGGCCGGCTCCCAACTTCGACCCCGATATCGCCGAGGCGACGTTCACGTCCGACGGCCTCAATGCGGCGGGCTTCGCGCTCGCGAGCAACGTCGTCTACATCTGCGGCGGCATGGACGCGACATGGGGAGGCGACGGATGGACCGACCCGATTGACGGCGGCAACTCGACCGACCCGCTTCTCGGCACGGTGCGCGACGTCGACTTCGACCATGACGGTCTCCAGAACTACCAGGAGTATCTCGTCCAGCAGGTGCGCCACTTCCGCTACGACGACATCACGACCCCGCTCATGGGCCGCTATCTCGACGAGGGCGAGTACGATCTGATGAATCCCATGGGGCCGCTTCTCAGCAACCACGTCATCAACGAGGCACCGGCCTTCACGCCGATGATGCAGGATGCAGACCAGTTCGTCTTCACGGCAATCGGGAACTGGGGCGACGGCGCTGTGGTCTCGATCGTCACCAACGCCATTGACAGCACGGTCACCATCAACGAGTTCACGGGTGCCGAAATGACCAATTTCGTCTACGAAGTGATCACGAACGTAGTGCCCGGCAATACAGTCATCGCGAGAAAGTACTACGGCGACGGCTACAACTACATGTACTCGACGCCCTGGGTCGCTGCCGGCTGGCGCAAGAACGGCTACATGGCGTCGCCCATCCACTACTGGGACCGCATGATCACCTGCGCCGTGATACAGCCGAGCATCATGATGCCTCCTGCGGGCGTCTACGTCTCGACCGATCCTCGTCTCGCCGACACTGACGGCGACGGCATGGACGACTACTACGAGATGTTCCACGGCCTCAACCCGCTCCTTGGCTCGACCGGGGCAGGGGCCAAGGACATAATTGCCCTTGCCTGGGGTGCGCCCGCCTTCTACAACGCGTTCTGGAACGAGTGGACCCATCCCGACTTCAACCGCATCGTCGCGCTCATGGGCATGCCGGGCAGCATCGCCGATCCGACGCCGCTCCAGGCCGCCGCGGCCCTTGATCCGTTCCGCTATCCGTGGTCGATGGGCGCAGGCGAGGCCGATCCCGACGGCGACGGCCTCAGGAACGACTCCGAACGCGTCACGGCGAACCTGACGAGCCCGATGACGACTCACACCGACCCGACGCCGCTCTGGTTCACCGACACGAGTTCGCCCGCCAGCTATACGGCCCAGTACTACCAGAACACCATGCCGGTCACCGCCATGCCGTTCTGGCCGCTTTTGGTCGGCTTCGACGATCCCTATTCGCCCCAGACGCCCGACGGCGGCTACGGCGGCTTCAGCTACCTCTATGCGTTCGAGGAGAACGAGGGCTACGACACCGACAACGACTGGAAGAGCGACGGCCACGAGATCATAACGACGACTCGTCCGGGAAGCGACCCGCTCGACTTCACGGACCCTGCGCGCCGTCAGGCGCTCTATCTCGACGGCAACAGGTCGTGGGTGCAGTCGCGCGCCATGTTTATGCGCGACATCTTCGAGGGCAAGGAGCCGAGCGCGACGACGGTAGACTTCTTCAAGCAGTTCACCGTCGAGGCGTGGATCCGTCCCGAGAAGAAGGCAGCCCAGACGATACTCGACCGCTGCTCGCTCTACGGCTACGACGCCATCAACAAGAACGAGGCCGCGATTCGCTCGAACTTCCGCCTCGGGCTTACGGCTGACGGCAGGGTCTACGGCATGTTCGACAACGACGACGCCAGGGATTCCGGCGACAACGACACCGTCAGTAGCCAGACTGTCGACGGTCCCGAGGTGCCCCTCAACGAGTGGACCCACGTCGCAATGACCTACGACGGCAAGGCGCTTCTCCTCTACGTGAACGGCATCGAGCGCGGCCGCAAGCCGACGTCGCTGATTCCGGCCAACGGCGTCACCGTCATCATTCAGGACCCGACGTACACGAACGCCTTCACGCAGCTCTCCTACGAGGCGGTGCCCGGTGCGTTCTTCATCGGCGGCAGGCCGCTCCCGGCCGGCGACGGCGGCGCGGCGGCGTTCGACACGGCCACCATCACCTACGACGCCATGAACGGCGACGAGTGGTTCAAGGGCTATGTCGACGAGGTCCGCATTTGGGACGGTGTGCGCACAGCGAGCGAGATTTCCGCGAACTACGCGAAAAAGATGACGAAGGCGGATGCCTCGGCGAATCGCGAAGAGGTCTACGCGCACCTTATGAGCCCGAACGCCGACGCGTCGCGCAACGACAACGACGGCAAGCTCAGGCTCACGGCCGAGCTCGTCCAGCTCTACGACTTTACGACACTCCCGGGCGCGGTCAACGCCGCTGACGTCGCGACTAATCCGATGGGCTTCGACACGGCTGTCCGCGGGCAACTCGTCAGCAAACCAGCCGCCTTCAGCGAGAACATCGGCTGGTGGGACGCCTGCGCGACGAAGAGCACGGTATACACCGACTACGCCGTCATGCCGTGGATCGAGAACACCGTCCACCACCTCCCGGTCATGGACGGCAGCGTCGTCGACTCGTTCCTCTACTCCGACTATCTCGGCGGCTACACCACAACCGCGACGCAGCACGAGCTCTCCAAGTACGCGCTCAACAACTCGGCGATGCCGTATCCTTACCACAATTACTTCCTCGAGCGCTACCAGCGTCTCTTCAAGCTCAACCTGCTCGCCCAGACCGATCCCGAGAACTTCCTGCTCGAAGATCTCGTCTGCCGCTACGAGTACGAGATTCGCTCCGACTTCATCGGCACGGCCGATCTCGTCCCGATGGGCGGCGCGTACTCGAAGACCTGCCCGGCCATGTGGGACGGCAACGGCGTCGCTGACGCCTGGGAATACACATCGGTCGACACGGACGCCGACGGACTTCCTGACTGGTGGGAGGACCTCTACGGTCTCGACCCGGCGGGCGGCTATGACTGGAACTCCATGGTCGACTGGAACGGCGCTCAGATGCCCGCCTACATCGCCTACACCGTCGACCTCGCGCTCGGCATGCAGCCCGATGGCGAGTACCATCCCGAATACGCCTCGACAGTTGACGCAGACGCCGACAACATCCCCGACTGGTGGGAGAACCTGTTCGGCGTCGCCGGATACGGCGCCGAGGACGACCCCGACAAGGACGGACTTCCGAACTACGCGGAATACCTCATCAGCTTCGGCCCGTATCCGTATGGCATCACGAACGGCTGGGCGTTCATCAGCCCGCTGAACGCCTATTCGACGAAGGCCGACCAGCGTGTGCCGGACTACTATCTCCGTGCGCCCAAGGCGTTCGACGATGGCGGTCGCCACATCAATGCGAATGAATACTACGGCGAAATCGTCACTGACCATGACTTCATGGAAAGCTGGTGGGAGAACAGCTTCCCGCTCGCCTACGTAAACTCGCACGTCTACGATCCTGACAGGGATGTGGATGGCGACGGCTGGGACAACTGGAGCGAGAACCGCGCGGCAACATGGTACGGCACGCTGCTCTCCGACCTGATCACGAAGTATCTCTCTGACGACGTGTCGCTCAAGAACTACCCGCAGCCGGCGATCGGCATCAGGTTCACTTATCCTGAGGGCAACATCCAGGACATCTCCGGGAAGTCGGTCGTTGTCAGGACAATGACCGCTGGCCGTGCAAGGACAGATGCAACGTTTACCATTGTGGCTCCAGAGGCGGCTGAGGTCGGCATGGCTGTATACACCGTAGGGGCATTTATTGATAATAGCACGCCAATACAAGGCTTCTTGCAACCGGGCAATGTGGTTCCAACCTCTTGCTATGTTTACGGCTTGCATCTTTCAAAAGAAGGCGTCAGTTATTGGGGCATTCCGAGATCGATTTATAGGGAGGATGTCCAGTGGCGTGATGGCATAAGGGCGCCAAGTTCCTCTGGCACGTATATAGCTACGACAACATTGACCAGAGCCGATGGGACAGCTGTGGATTGCTGGTATTTCAGAGGAACTTTCCCAGATTATGTCGCAGACGTTCGTTCCTATGGGCGGGATAATGTTATCCTTGATAATCCAGCACTTGACTTTGAAATTGTTGGACGTGCGGTCAGCCGCGACGACGGGCGCATCGGAGACATAATAATTTCGAGCGCTCAGACCACCGATCAAAGCGTGTTTGGCAGCATCAATTTCATAACGGGTGAGTTCACTCTGAATCCGGCGCAGCTTGAGACGGCCGGACTTGAACCTGACGGAATGTTGGTGAAGTTCGAATACACTTATTCGATCAGCACCGAGTGGCCGCAAACGCTGTGGCTCAACAATCCTTCGTCCGGTCGCGTCAGACAGGGTCTCAACACCATTGAGGCGTGGATTGACCTCAATCTTGACGGAGTTTACACGCCTGGCGAGCCATACGGTGTCGTGCGCAATGTCAACGTTGGCTGGCACAAGACGGCCGAGACGGTAATTGAACTAAAGGACACCTCGACTGTAATTCCGCGTTATCTGCTTGCCGACGGCTCGAGCGACCGCGCGGTGGTCAAGGGCATCTCCAGCGGTGTGCTGCCCGCCGAGGCTGCCGCGGGCGGCGAAGGCGGCGGAGCCTCAATCGCTGCGGCCGGTCTGACGGCCGACGTCCTCGTACGTCGTGTAAGTCTGAACGGCCAGCCGAGGGTCGGCGACAAGACGGTGCCTGAGCGCGTGCTCGTCTCGAAGACGGTCGTCCTGGATGACCGCGCCTATCTGACGGAGGCCGACGTCCTCTCGGACGACAAGTTCGATCTCGACTGGAAGTGGCTCGCCAAGGACGCCGAGAAGCTCGGAATCACGGGTGTTGACCTCAAGACGGCCGAGTACGAGATATCCACCACCGCCACGTTGCCCGACGGCAGCTCGACGAACATCGCGTTGTCGACGTTCGTAAACACGTTCAACGCGCAGCGCGTCAAGCCGGCGCCCGTGTCGCCGACGCTTGTATCGCCTGTCTACAGCGCGGCGCCGACTTTCACGTTCACGTCGCCCGACGACACGATGACGGCGTTCCGCCTGCAGGTTTCGACGTCTACGAACGCGGCCGACGTCGTCTACGACTCCGGCATCCGTACTCTGCCAGGCCGTGTCCCGACTGCGGTCGGTACCATCGGCTGCACGTTCACGCCGCAGCTGTATGTGAACGACTCCGTCGCGACGAACGGCGCTCCCGTCTTCGTGGACGGCAGCAACTATTTCTGGCGCGTGACGCTGATGAACGCCAAGTACAACTCGCCTGACGCGGGCTGGGGCGAATGGGCCGAGTTCCAGATGGATGTCGCGAACGCAAACCGCTATCCGCAGTTGCCTACTGGCTACGGCAAGTGCGGCGCAGTTGTCCGCTACTTCGGCCCGGGCGAGGCGCCAGAGGGACAGGTCGTCGTCGAAGTCCATAAGTCGGCCGACTTCGCCGGTCAGCCGCTCGCGCAGCTGCGCGCCGACGTGTCGCAGCTCGACGACATCGACGACATCGACACGGTCAACGCGGCGTTCATGGGCATCGAGCCCGGCGCCGTCTACCTGATGGCCTATATCGACGCGAACAACAACGGTCGCCGTGACGTGAACGAGTCGTGGGGCTATGCCAACTACATCGGCACCGCCCATCTGTCGATCTACACCCCGCGTGACGTAACGGTGACCGACGAGCTCTACCTGACTGGCGAGCCGCCGAAGGTCGTGATCTTCATTGAGGACACCGACATCAACCGCAACGAGATTCCCGACTGCCTTGAAGACGCGGACGTTAGCTCGTCCTCTGCCGCCTCCGGCGACACGGACCGCGACGGCCTTCTCGACGAGGAAGAGCCGAGCTACGCCACCGAGTCGACAATCTGGGATACCGACGGCGACGGCATGCCCGACGGATGGGAAGTCAAGTTCGCCGACCTCGACCCGAACTTCAACGACGCAGTCGAGGCGGCAGAAGGCGACGTGATGGCCTTTGTCAAGCAGGACTGCACGATCGTGACGGTTAGGAACACCGACGGCTCCGATGCCGTCAACTACATCCTGAAGGAAGGCCAGTTGCCGCCTGTCAGGGGAGACTCCATCGACGGGTACTCGCTCTACGTTCCGTACGACTACCCCGTCGTCACGAGCAACGGCGTCGAGAGCTGCTACGGACGCGGCGCCGAGGTGCAGCTCACGGCGGCGGCCGGCACGACGAACCGCGTCATCGACGTCTCGTCTGGCAAGGTCGTGCTTGTCCACTGGCAGGTGTACGACGAGTTCGGCTTCAATCCTCGGACGGCGAACCCAGTCGCCTTCGCCAACGGAACCGCCGTCAACACCAAGGAGTTCACGGCGCTCGACAAGTATCTGGTCATCCGCTACCTCGAGGCGCTTGGGCTTTGTAGCGAGGACGAGGTCAATGTCAAGGGCCAGTGGGCGCAGTATTCGCTCAGGCCGTTCGACAGCGACAACGATCTCGACGGCATTGCGGACGGCTGGGAGCTCTACGTGATGTTCGGCCATGGCGGCGCTCAGGAACTTTCGATGGAGCCGAGCCCGAAGGTCATCAGCCCGTGGGTCTTCGACGACAGGTCGATGGATCACGACGGCGACAAGCTCGCGGACGTCCATGAGTACGACCGCGGCAACTACCCGACCGATCCCTGGGACGTGGACAGCGACGGAGACGGCGTAACCGACTACTTCGCCTGGAAGTACCATCTCAAGGGCACCGACGGCGTCAAGGACTTCGACGGAGACGGCCTCTCCAACTACGTCGAGTATCTGCTCGCCGAAGTGTTCTCGATAGCCGAATTCTCGCCGGACGACGCCTTCAGCGTGAACCCGAACGTTTCCGACTACTTCTATCGCCTCAACGAGCTCTATGTCGGCGAGATCTTCACGGATCACGATCGCGTCTGGGACGTCTGGGAGTCTGGATACTTCGCCAAGGAGGACGATGTCTCGCCGTATGTCTATGACGAAATGCTCGATCCCGACGGCGACGGGTGGTCGAACTACTCCGAGTTCCAGGCCGGCACTGCGCCGACGAAGCTTGGCTCTCTCAGCGTCGACGCGATCCAGATGGACGAGTACCCGGTGCCGACGATCGAGCTCAAGCTCTCCTACAACGGCAACCAGTCCGTCGGCGACAAGGCCGTCGTCGTGAAGGCATGGAGCGACCCAGAGCTCGCGACCATTCCCGACGCCGTCTGGACGCTTGGCGGGCAGGGCAACGTCTCGGTCACCGAGAACGGCAACTCCAACATAGTGACCGGCGTCAAGTACTTCGGCATGAACCCGAGGCGCGAAATGCTCATCCACCTCTCGCCCGGTAGCGTCGTCCCCGGATCGGTCAAGTTCGAGTTCAAGGATCTTGCCTGGGTGCTCTACAACGAGCTTACCGAGGTGGGCTACCTCAACGACCCGGTGACCGCTCTCTGGGAGGGCGGAATCATCGACCAGCAGCGCAACGACAGCTCCGGCCTTGGCGACATCGTCAGCCAGGACGAAACGACCAAGTCGCTCGGCACTATTGACTACGCGACGGGCGAGATGAAGGTAGACTTCGCCTCGTTCGCGGAAGTATTCGCCATCGTCGGCGACATTTCCGGGCGAGTCACGGGCAACGGCTGGCTCTCGATCTACAACCTGCAGAAGAGCTATGTCCGCGTCAACTGGCAGTCGAAGCTGATAGCCGGCAGCACGGTCACGACGTACTACCTCTCCGAGGCCGACAAGCGTTCTGCCTCCAACAACTCGCTTGGCCACGTCAAGGAGGGCCTTAACACGTTTGTCGCGTTCTACGATCTCGACGGCGACGGCATGTATACGGCGGGCGAGCCGTACGGCTGCGCGACAGGCGTCGACGTGGGCTGGAACTATGCCCGCGCCGAGATCGAACTGACCGACACGCATCCGGTCTCTGCCCGTGTCTGCTGCATCACAGGCGCGGCCAGCGGCGGCGATGCGGCGACCGGCGCGGCCGGCGGCTCGACAGGCGGCGGATCTTCCGGCAGCACGCTCGGCATAAGCGACCGTCAGGTCCTCTGGGGAACCGAGCATGGCGACATTCCCGCGGAGAAGATTCTACTTAGCCAGGAGACCGGCGGCAAGGAGATGAGACTCCGCGTCGTCCGCACGCTAATCGACGGCGAGGACTGCACGAAGTTCGGCGTACCCGCTCGCGTGATCCTCGACAAGAATGTCTGCGTCGACAGCGTACGCTACCTCACCGAGGCCGACTTCCTTGCAAAAGGAGCGCTCGACATAGACTGGGAGACCCTCTACACCGACCTCGCCGCAAGTGTCGGCAGCCCGGTTGTCTCGAACGTGACATACCGCATTGTAATGGGCGAGGGCAGCGTCGCGAACAGCGATACGAACAACTGCGTCGGCGCCTTCAACCGCTGGTTCGACTCGCAGGCCGTCTACAACGCCGCGAAGCCGATTCTTCTCAACGACGATGCCTTGGTGACGACCGTCTCGCCGACGTTCAAGTGGGCGATTCCGAGCGGGCTTGGCACCTACACGGCGTTCCGCATCCAGATTACCGGTGACGGCTTTGCCTGGGATTCCGGGTTCCAGAGGATGCCGTCGCGCATCATGGATCCGGGCGAGGACTACAAGTGCCACTACGAGTGGACGGCGCCAATTTGCGTGGACGACATGGTCGCCACGAACGGCAGGACGGCGCGCTTCGCGAACAACACCAGGTACACCTGGCGCGTGACGCTTGCGAACGCCCGGTTCCGCGAGAACTGGTCGGTGCAGGGGCATTTCCGCATGAACGTGCCCGAGCCTTCGCAGGAATGC
The DNA here is from genome assembly GCA_902780865.1 of uncultured bacterium. Lineage (GTDB taxonomy): Bacteria > Verrucomicrobiota > Kiritimatiellia > RFP12 > UBA1067 > UBA1067. The sequence goes on along the minus strand of CACZHC010000048.1, from coordinate 1,439 downwards.
GGCAAGGCCCGCGTGGCCGTCCGCTACTACGGTCCCTCCAACGTCGCGAATGGCTCCGTCATCAGGGTCGAGGCGTTCACGACGCCAGACTTCTCGGGCGAGCCGGTCTCTCGCGGCTATGTGACGAGCAAGACCGACATTGCCTCGACAGCCAAGATAACTGCCGCCAACGCGACGCTTCCTGGGCTCAAGACCGGCAGCTACTACATCCGCGCCTACATCGACACGCTGTCCAACGGCATGCACGAGAATTGGGAGTCTTGGGGCTGCTACTGTACGCGTGACGTCACGACCGGCACGATCTACACGCCGAAGAGCGTGACGGTCGGGCCAGTGGTCGGCGAGAGCGACATCATACCTGTCTACATCGACGACTGCGACACAGACCAGGACTGCCTGCCAGACGCCTGGGAGTGGGCGGAGAATGGCAATCTCACGACCTATGGCTCGGCGCAGATCGACCAGACCGCGACGGGTGGCTTTGCGCTGAAGACGTCCCTTGCCCAGAACCTGAGGTCCGGCGGCTCGCCGTCGGGCGGTCTTGCGGTGATGGTCAGCAACGCGCTCATGTCGCCGCGTATCGCCGCGCAGATCGTCGGCGTCGCCGCGACCGGAACCGACGAGCAGGTCAATGCGGCGCTTGCGAACGCCTCCGCCGACGCCGAGGCAACGCCTGTCGCCGTTGCAATCACCGCGATCACGCTTGACCGCACGGCTGGCACCGTCTCCATCTCGGCCGACACCGAAGGCGCTGCGTCCGGGTCGTTTGCCTCCGACATCTACACGATTCCGGGTGGCTCCGACACGCTTGAGCTGACTTGCAAGGTCCTGCACCGCGATTCGCTCGACTCGGGCGACTGGACGGTGATCAAGACCGAGAAGGTCGCCATCGAGAAGAAGTCCAGGACGTACACGTTCAACCTCGGCTCGTCGTCGATCGACCTCTCGAGCGGGTTCTTCAAGGTTTCTCTGGAAAAGTAAATTGAGGAGGCGGGCCTTCGGGCCCGCGGGAATACAACGAAATGAAAAAGCAGATAAGGAAAGTTCTCGTAATCAACTCGGGCTCGAGCTCGCTCAAGTACCAGCTTTTCGACATGAAGACGGAGACCCGCCTCGCGAAGGGCCTCGTCGAGCGCATCGGCTGCGGCGGTCCCAAGGACCACGCCGCCGCGCTCGCCAAGGTCGTAGCGGATCTCGGAGACATGGCGAAGGGCATCGACGCGATAGGCCACCGCATCCTCCACGGCGGCGAGGTCTTCAAGGACTCTGCGCTCATGAACAAGGCGAACATGGCAAAGGCGAAGAAGCTCGTCAAGTTCGGGCCCCTCCACATGCCCGCCAACCTCGGCGGCGTCGAGGCGTGCGAGAAGATCTTCAAGGGCGTCCCGAACGTCGGCGTCTTCGACACGGCCTTCCACATCGCGACGATGCCCGACTGC
>CACZHC010000047.1 GCA_902780865.1 uncultured bacterium | reverse complement strand
GTCTCAGCACACGCAAGCGCAAACTCCTAAGTGTCCAGTATTTGACGAACGATTGGGGACAAGACCCCGCGATAGACCCGATTTTCCGTGTGCTCCGTGTATTCCGTGGTTAAAACACCCGCGGTAGATTTGCCGCGCGCTTGATTTCAGCGCGGCAGTTTCGCTATAATACCCCCAACGCCGTTGAGAATGAGGAAAATATCGAAATGGGCGATGAAAAGAGCAATGCCAAAGTGGTGTCTCCCCATTTGATTTCTGAGCATAGAAGAAATGGGCATGATTGAAGCAAATCCCGACATGCCTGTCACGGCTGAATGGCTGAGAAGCAACACGCGTATTCGCGGGTGGCTCGCACTTTTCATGCTTGGATTGCTGCTCTCGCCGTTGTGGAGTCTTGACGAGACGGTAGTCATGGTGGACCCTGCCGAGTGCTATGGCAGCATCATCCTTGCGACGACAGGGATCGTAACGGTGCTCGGCTTGCTTGTTGTGGCAATCTGGACTTTTGCCGCGCTCCACAGGCGATGGCCGTCGGCCGTTTTCTGGGCGAGGTTTTTCCTGGTCTATTGCCTGCTCAGTGGCGTTTTGTCATTGTCGCTGATGCAGGATGAAATGTCGGCGAGGGAGTATGGACAGGCGGTTGGAACTGTGTTCTTGTCGATTGTCTGGCTTGTTTACTTTCGTGTTTCGAAACAGGTCTCACGGGTGATTCCGCGGCAATATCGCCATGCGGGACTCGGAACCTGGGCTGCGGTAGCGCTTATTGTCCTCTTGCCTTTTGTCTGGGTTGTGGTTGGAAGTTTCCAAGTGGTCCTTGGCTACAATGGAAATGTCGAGATTCGGCAATCCGAATTGCCGGAAGGGGAGCTGACCGAAGGGCATGTGGTGTTCAGGGCTCCCGAGGGGTGGTCCTCCGACGTCGGATCGTTGGGCGAGGCCGTCGTCTGCATCATGATGAACGGCGAAGACTCTTCCATAGAGCTTCTTAGCATTCTGGATTCCGACGACACAAAGGAGAACTTCGAGTCGGTTGCAGAATCGTTCGCCGACGAAGATTTCGACAAGCTGAAGCGTCAAACGGTTTTGGACGAGCTGACAATGGTCAACGGAAACAAGTGCTATTACCGCGTCGTTAATTACGAATCGGCGTTTTATTGGCATTTTGCGATTCTGTTCGATTCCGACACGGGCAAGGCGGTCGTGCTTAGCGGCTATTTCCCCACTCCCGACGCAAAGGAGATGAAGGGCGTGCTGGAATCAACAAGATTCCGCAAGGATCAAGTGATCAAGTAAGCGATGGCGATAAATGACAAGAATATGAGAATGACAGAGATAAGGATTACCACGCCTACCTTTAGGTATTCAGAGTAGGCTTCCAACCTAAGTTGTTCCCATGTGGGCTTGTCTTCCATTTTCATGGACATCGGCATGTAAAGAAACTCCCGACCGCAAGCTGAACACTTTGCCCGCCCGAATCCATGATAACCACGTTGAGAGATTGCAATATTATCTTTGGTCTCGGCGCGGCAATAGGGGCATATGAATGTCATGCGCGACATTATAGCATAGTGGCAGTCTAAGGGCAATGCACATTGTGCCTTGGATTTTCCGGGGAGAGACCCCATTTAGGGTGGTGATTTTCGTCCGGATTTTCCGGGGAGAGACCCCATTTAGGGTGGTGATTTTCGTCCGGAAACAGGAGATTTCGATAATCTTTCTGTCCTTGAGAATTTTCCGCACTGAATTCTCAAATTCAATTGCGGCACTTTCCCCGGCGGGGGGAACTATGGTATAATGCGTTGCAAAGCAACCAGATCTTGGTCTGGAAACGACCTGAAAATGGGTTTAATTGGCAATTCCATGAAAACGACACGCAAGATGCTTTTGAGCGGTATCGCCGCGTTGACTGTGGCGGTGGCTGTCGCCGATTCCGCCGCGGTTGCCGCATCCACTGCACCTGCCAGTTCCGCTGCGAGTTCTAATCTCGTTGCGGCTGCCAGTTCTGCCGCGCTCGGAGAGTGCGCGCGAATCTTCGAGGCGGAGATGTGCGACGGCGTGATCCACGGCGCGACCGTCATGGCGGGCGGACTGGACGGCGACGCCGTCTCGGGGTCCTGGGGCTGGGCGGACGCGGCGCATACCATTCCGATGACGCCGCGCACGGTGATCGACATCGCGAGTGTCACCAAGGCTGCGGCCGGCACGACGGCGTTTCTCGTCGCCCACGCGAAGGGGCTTGTCGACTTCGACGCGCCGTTCACGAACTACCTCTCCGCCTACCGCGCGCCCCTCGCGCGCGTCGTCACGGTGCGCGACCTCATGAACCACCTCTCCGGATTCGGCGAGGCCGACGGAACGGGGAAGCGCGTCTATTTCAGCGAGGATCCGGTGAAGATGTTGGACAACATCCTTTCGCTGCCGCCTGCGGAGCCGAAGAAAGGCGCGGTCGCCTATTCGTGCCGCAACTACGTGCTGCTCGGACGGATGCTGGAGCAGATCGCCGGCTGCGGCGTGGACGAGTTTGCGCGGCGCGAGATCTTCCTCCCTGCCGGTATGGCGGATTCGTCGCTCGGCGCGCCGTTGCCGTCCGTCGCCCGCGATCGCCTGGCGCAGACGATCGGCACGCCGCGTCCTGGCGAGATTTCCGACTTCGTGGCGCGTCCGCTGTGGGGCGCGGGCATCGGCACCGTGAACGCAGGAATGTTCAGCACGGCGGAGGACCTGGCGCGGCTTCTGCGCACCTACCTGCGCGGCGGCGTCACCGACGGGGGTGTGCGGATTTTCGGCGCGGCGGAGATGTCCGCGATTGCGCCGTCGGCGACGAACCGCGTCGAGGGCGCGCGGTCGTTCGGCTGGCAGACGGCGTCCGCCGACCTCCCCGACGCGCTTTTCGGCACGGCGCTCTTCCATTCGGGATGGAGCGGACAGACGGTCCTTTTCGACCTGAAGCGCCGCCGCTACGCAATTGTCCTCACGACGCGCTGCGGCGACTACTCCCGCGCAAAGCGCGAGCGGCTCGCCGCCATCGCTGCGCTTCTGCTCCGGCCGTGAATCGGACGGCTTCGTGAAAGTCTCGTGTAAGATTTCGCTACTGGCGGCGAGTATTTGGGTGGAATGGACGCCAAAGGGGTGCCTTCCCATTTGTTCCAATACTCATTCGGCGCGCGTTTTGGTATAATGCGCGCGTGAAGCATACTGGGAAGATCTCGTGGGCGGCCGTTGCCGCTGTGATTGCGGCAACTACATTTGTCGCCATTATTGCCATTATTAAACAGCCGGGGACAGACCACGCGATAGACCCAATTTTCCGTGTGTTCCGTGTATTCCGTGGTAAAACCTTCCGCGGAAATTGCCGCGGACGAGCCCATCGCGAGCAGTCTTGGCGAAGGCGGAAACCTTGGCGTAGCGGGTGCTGGCCGGTGGTTCAGAATACGGCGCCGTTGCTCATGAACTCGGGAAGATTTGCGTGTATTATGCCGTTGCGCTGCTGGATGGGGTCGTTGCGCGTGAGGATGTACTTGGGATAGTTGTCGCGAATCTTCTCCAGCGGGGCGTATTCTCGGTCTTCGGTCTTGCGGTCGTTCATCATTGTCATGCACGCCTGCACGTATGCGTATCCTGCCTCGCCTTTGCGGAGGATGAAATCGCATTCAAGCGTTCCTATTCGCCCTATGCTTGCCGCATAGCCATGGGAACGGGCGTAGGTGTAGACCACGTTTTCAAGCGCCGGGCCGTAGTTGATGCGGTTGTCGGTATTGGTGGCGAAATAGAATCCGAGGTCGGAAAGGTAGTATTTCTGCTCGCCTCTGATGGAACTGCGGGATTTGAGGTCGAAGCGGTTGCATTCATACAGGATCTTCGCGTCTTTCAGGATGCCGATGTACCGGTTTAGCGTTTCGCGCTTGATGTGCGTTCCTGTCTTTTCGAGGTCCTCAAGGAGGTTGTCGAGACTTGTCGTAGCGCCGAAGTTGTTGATGAGGTATGTCTGCACCTTCTGGAACACGGAAAGATTGCGGATCTTTACGCGTCGGCGGATATCCTTCTTGAAGATTTCGGCAACGACGCTCTCAATGTAGGTTCGGCGGTCGTCGGCGGAGTCGTATTGGACAGCCTTCGGGAACCCTCCGCCACGCAAATACAGATCGAACTCCTCGACGAGGTTGGCGGCAATGCTCTTACCGAAATATTTCTTCATGCCCAGGAACTCGTCGAAAGTGAGCGGGAACATTTCGAATTCAAGGTATCGTCCTGTCAGCTTTGTGACAAGCTCGCCGCTCAGGAGGTAGGAATTGGATCCGGTGATGAAAATGGAATGTCGTCCCTCGACTCGGAAGGCATTGACCACCTCCTCAAACCCCTTTACGTTCTGGATTTCGTCAATGAAGAGATAGGTTGTACCGGAGGAAGGCGTCCTTTCGTCGATGAGCCGTTCAAGGCGATCAGGAGTCTTGATGTTTTTATAAGGACGGCGGTCAAGATCGAGGTAGACGATGTGTGTATTATCTATGCCGCGTTCACGCATCTCGTCCGCAATTGTTTCCATAAGGCAGGATTTGCCGCAGCGTCGAACGCCGGTAATAACCTTTATGAGTCCCGTGTCCTCATAAAAGCCGCGAATCTTGCGGAGATAGTTTTCTCTTCTATAGTATTTCATGGCAGGAAGTATAGCATATCTGCTGTGAAATGGCAAGTTAAGGGGGCGGATTTTTATAAACAACTTAAAAATACCCCCTTAACTTGCTAATTTGAATTTTTTGAAACAGTTGAAACAGTTGGGGACAGACCCCGCGATAGACCCAATTTTCCGTGTGTTCCGCCTGTCCGCCGTAGCTTTAGCGAAGGCGGATGTATTCCGTTGTTAAAACACCCGCGGCGGATTTGCCGTGAGCTTCTCCCGCGGGCGCGGCGTTTTGGTATAATATCAAACCTTATGGAACTCAGCGACATAGTGAAAGCGGCCTTTGAGAAGGCGTATCTTCGGCGACTACCAGTGCAACGACGCGCTCAAGTTCGCGAAGAAGGCGAAAGCCAACCCGCGCGAGGTCGGCGCGAAAGTGGCCGAGGCGCTCAAGGGCAACGACGTCTTCGAGAAGGTCGAGATCGCCGGCCCGGGGTTCCTCAACCTTACGGTTTCCGGCGGCTGGCTCGACTCCCAGCTCTCGACTTTGGACTCCAAGCCGTCTTGCGGCATCCCTCAGAAGGGCACAGGCAAGAAGATCGTAATCGACTACTCGTCGCCAAACGCCGCGAAGCAGATGCACATCGGCCACATCCGCTCGACCGTCATCGGCTGCGCGATAGACAGGATATTCCGCTCGCTCGGCTACGATGTGATAGCCGACAACCACCTCGGCGACTGGGGCACGCAGTTCGGCATACTCATCAAGGGCTACCGCGAGCTGCTCACCGACGACGAGCGCGAGAACCTCACCGTCGCCAACCTCGAGAAGTGCTATGTCCTCTCCGCGGCGAAGGCGAAGGAGGAGGACGGCGTGTGGAAGGACGCGTGCAAGCAGGAGCTCGTGAAGCTCCAGCAGGGCGACAAGGACAACCTCGCGCTCTGGAAGCGCAGCGCTTCATCGACATCTCGATCGGCGAGTTCGACCGCATGTACGCGAAGCTCGGCGTGAAATTCGACACCTACCGCGGCGAGTCGTACTACAACGACACCATGCCCGGCGTCGTCGCCAAGCTCCAGGAGATGGGGCTCGCCGTCGAGTCTGAAGGCGCTCTCGTCGTCAACCTCGAAGCCGAGAAACTCGGCGTCGCTATCGTCCGCAAGTCCGACGGCGGCTACAACTACACGACGAGTGACCTCGCCTGCGTCAAGACGCGCGTCGAGGAATACGACCCAGAACGCATCATATACGTCACCGACGCCCGCCAGCAGCTCCACTTCAAGCAGTGGTTCTCGATTGCCGCGAAGATGGGCTACACGACAAAGCTCGTCCATGTTCCCTTCGGACTTATGTCATATCAGGGCAAGGCGATTTCCACGCGCGAAGGCAACCTCATCAAGCTCGACGAACTGCTCGCAGAGGCGAAGCGCCGCGCCTACGACATTGTAAAGGAGCGTGGCGGAGACGAGAAACTAGCCGAGCAGATCGGCTACGGCGCGGTCAAGTACTCCGACCTCTCGCACGACCCGATCACCGACATCGACTTCAGCTGGGACAAGGCGCTCGCCCTCGAGGGCAATTCCGGCCCCTATCTCCAGTATGCCTACGCCCGCGTCTGCTCGCTTATGGAGAAGGCATCGGCAGAGGGCGGCGCAGGGGCGGCGGACTTTGCCGTCGCGACTCCAGCCGAGAAGCGGCTTGCGTTGCAGCTCCTGGAGTTCCCGGGCGCGGTTGTCCGCGCGGCGGAGGCCTACAAGCCGAGCGTCCTCGCAGACTATCTCTTCCAGACGGCGCAGCTCTACTCGAGCTTCTACCAGAGCTCCCCGATCCTCAAGAGCGAGTCGTCTGTCCGCGCGGCGCGCCTGAAGCTCTGCTCGCTCTTTGGAAAGGTGCTTTCGACCGGGCTCGGACTCCTCGGCATTGAACTTGCAGGAGAGATGGCAGAGCCTGGTTGAATGCACATGACTCGAAATCATGCATACCCGCAAGGGTATCGGGGGTTCGAATCCCTCTCTCTCCGCCAATGACATCCCCGAGGGCAAATAGATGAATTCCGTATTCGGCATGCTGATATTCGCGGCGGGTGGTCTCGCCGGTGCGACGTTTCTTCTCCCGGCAAGGGGGGTCAAGAACTGGGCCTACGAGACTTGGTGGATGTTCTACTGCGTCGTCGGGCTTGTAGTGATGCCCGCCGTCATCTGCGCGATAGCGGTACCCGATTTCTGCGGCGTTGTTGGTTCGGCGCCCGCTTCGACTCTTCTCAAGTGCGCCGCCTTTGGCGCGATCTGGGGCATTGGCGGCCTCACATGGGGTCTGATGGTCAGGTATCTTGGCATCGGGCTCGGGCTTGCGATCGGCTGCGGCCTATGTGCCGCGACGGGCACGGTCCTTCCCCCGATAATGAACGGCGAGGCGTCGACGCTCATCTACGGTGCCGACGGCGCGGTCTCGACTGGCAAGCTCATCGTTCTCGCTGGTGTCGCCGGCTCTCTTCTCGGCATCGTGTTCGTCGGGCTCGCCGGCAAGCTTAAGGAAGGCGAGCTTCCCGAGGAAGAGAAGAAGAAGGCGGTTGCCGATTTCGACTTCAAGAAGGGCATGATCGTCGCGCTCGTCTCGGGCGTGTGCTCGGCTTGCATGAACCTCGGCCTCCAGAGCGGCGGCGTCATCGAGCAGGCGGCGTATGACGCGGCGGTGAAGGCCGGCGTCATCTCCGAGGGCGCGGTGTGGTCGTGGCGCGGGATGCCGGTCATCATGGTCGTCCTCTGGGGTGGCTTTGTCGTGCAGGCGGCGTGGGTCATCCAGCAGCATTTCAAAAACGGGACTTTCGGCGACTACCTTCACAAGGGCCCGATCCTGCGAAATGCTGTGCTTGCCTCTCTCGTCGGCGTAATCTGGGTGATCCAGTTCGTCTGCCAGAAGGCGGGCGAGCCGCTTATGGGCGATCTCAAGTACATTTCCTTCGCAATCGTGATGGCGTCGACGATACTCTTCTCGACGATCATCGGCGCCGCGACAGGCGAATGGAAGGGCACTGGCGCGAAGACGAAGCTTTTCCTCGCCGCTGGTACGCTTGTTCTCCTTGCGAGCTTCTGCGTTATCTCGCTCGGCTCGAAGTAAGCCGTCAGGCGGGAACGCCTATTCGCTCTCCGCAGAGGATTCGTGTCTCGAGTCCGTCTGCGGAGTTCTTTACAAGGTCGTCGTCAAACTTGATCGCGCCGGCTTGTGCGACGAGAATAACTGTCGAGCCGCCGAACTTGAAGTATCCCTTTTCGTCGCCTTTCAAGTGCTTCTCGCCGGTGAATGTCTGGACGATTGTCCCGACGCCGAACGCGCCGACGTCGACGAGCCAGAAGTCGCCGAAATCGGCGCGGCACTTCAAGACCTGCCTCTCGTTGTCGGCATAGACGTTGGGCCTGCGCAGAAGGGCGATGGGGTTGACCGAGTGGTATTCGCCAGGGATTACCTGCACGGATCCCTCGCTCGTGCAGTCGCAGGGAAAGTGGAATCGGTGGTAGTCGACTGGCGCAAGGCGGAAGACTGCGATGTCGTAAAGCCCCTTTGGCGCGTCCGCGGCAAATACGCCGCGCAGCGACTTCGTCGCGCCCTTGAGCGGGAACGGTGTGTCGGCGTCTGCGCCGAGGTAGAGCTTCAGACGGCCGTCTGCGGGGCTTGTGATGCCGTCGCCCAAAGGCCGGCTGCCGGGCTTCAGGCGGCGCGTGAAGAAGTCGTTGAACGACGAGTATTCGGAGACGGACTTCTCCGCCTCCTCTGCGCGGCAGCCTGGGATTGCGACGAGTTTCGCTATGTCCTTCTTGGACTTGGGCGAGTCGTAGCGTCGACCAAGAAAGGCGGAAATCGCCTTTGAGCCGAAGAGAACCGGCCATAGCGTGCGCCCGAGCAGCGTCTCGTACGCAAAACGGAGCGCCTTGTCGCCCATTACGGACTCGGCGACTTTATTTCCCGATGCGCGGTCTATGTATTCGACTTGTTGCATGTGCAAATTATAGCAAAAAATTTGGTATAATCTACGCAGTCGCCGAGATGGAGGCGGCTTGTTCTGAAATGGAAGAGCCAATTGTAAAACTTGAGAAGGTCTCGAAGACTTTCCGCGACTTCTGGCTGAGGCCGACGGTCGAGGCCGTGTCGGGCCTTGACCTCGAGGTTCACCGGGGCGAGGTCTTCGGTCTGCTTGGTCCCAACGGGTCCGGCAAGTCAACGACGATAAAGATGATGCTCGGGCTTCTCCCGCCGTCGTCTGGGAAGATTTCCCTCTTCGGGCTTCCGCCGCAGGCAAAGGCCGCGCGCGCGAAACTTGGGTATCTCCCAGAGCTCAGCTATCTCCATCCGTTCCTCACGGCCCGCGAGACGCTTATGTACTACGCGGGGCTGTGCAACCTGCCGCGCAAGGTCGCGCGCGAGCGCACGGATCAGCTTCTTGAAATGATAAAGCTGTCCGACGTCGCCTCTCGCGCTGTCGGCGGCTTCTCAAAGGGCATGGCGCGCCGTGTCGCGCTCGCGTCTGCGCTCATCGGGAAGCCCGAGCTCCTCGTCCTCGACGAGCCGACCTCGGGGCTTGACCCAGTGTCGACCAAGGAGGTCAAGACGCTCGTCAAGGCGCTTGCGAAGAAGGGCATGACGGTGCTCACGACGTCGCATCTCCTCGCGGACTCCGAGGACATCTGCGACCGCGTTATGATCCTGAACCGCGGCAAATCCGCCGCGGAAGGGAAGGTCTCGGAACTCGGCGAGTCGCTCGAGGAGTTCTTCCTCGCCAAAGTGGGAAGCGGAGATGATTTCGCTCTGGCGGATTTTCTGGCTTGAGGTCGTCGCGCTCGTCCGGTCGTGGACCGCGCTGATGCTCCTCGTGGCGTCGCTCGGGTGGATGTTTGCCGCCAACTTCGTCCTCGTCACAGACGCGACCGAGGAAGGCAAGAGGGAGTTGCTCGTTCTTTACGGGCTCGGCGGCGTCTTCGTTCTGCTCATCGTCGCAGTCCTTGCCGCGGCCACCGGCGTCATTGCGACGGAGCGGGAGTCGAAGCGTCTTCAGCTTACGCAGGTGCGTCCGGTGTCTGCCTTCGCCATAGCGTGGGGCAAGTTCTTCGCGCTTGCAACTGTCTCCGCGGCGATCCTTGCCTTCCCCTGCGCGACGCTGCTCGTCTCGTCGGAGTTCTCTGACCGCCGCTGCAGCCACGTCTACCGCCCGCTTCTCGAATCTCCGAAAGAAGAGGCGCTCAAGATGTATGACGCATACATGGCCGACCCCGAGACTTCCCCGATGGTGAAGAAGGCGCACAAGTCCATTGTCCTCAGGATACTCGAGCAGCGTGCGAAGGACCACTACCAGACGGTGCAGACGAACGAGACCGCGTCGTGGACGTTTCCCGGCTTCTACGACTGGAGCAACGGCAGTCCGTTCGTCGAGCCGTCCGCGAGATTCCGCTTTTCCAACACGTACAGCATGCGCGACGATGTCTACGGGACGGTTATGGCAAACGGCTTCTTCGGCATCGTCAGCAACATAACTCAGACGGCGGTGACAGTGCCAATGCACCTCTGCCAGCTTGGGTGGGATCATGACGTCCTTTCGTTCAAGAACATGGGCGAAAATCCCGTGATGCTTCGTCCGCGGCAGGACGTTGAGCTGCTTGTGCCGGCCGATTCTTTTGCATGGAACCTCTTTCGGTCGTATGTCGTTATGGCGTCGATCCTCGCGCTGATAGCCGCCTTTGGCGTGTTTCTCGGCACGGGGCTTTCTCGGCCGGTCGCGCTTTTCGTCGCCTTCGTCATGCTTATTGTCGTCGAGATGGGGCCGAGCGTCGTCGAGCAGTATCCCGACAGTCTCGAGACGGACGCAGTGGACAGGTTCGGGCTTTCGATAGTTCGCGCCGTGGGTGCCTGCGCGAAGCCGCCGAGTGCGCTTTCGCCGCTCTCGGCGCTTGCCGCCGACGACTGCGTCGAGGCGAAGAACGCCCTTGGGACGTTCGCGGCGGACTTTGTCCTTGCGCCGCTCGTACTTTGCCTCCTTTCGGCGATAGTCATGCGTCGAAAGACGTGTCAGTGATATCGAGAAAAAGATGAAGAGGAATACAAATAGAACGATAGGCGGGAAGGCGAAGATAGAGCGCGTGACTGCCGACGGAGAGCCGGTGGTGCGCGTCACGTTCGGACACTGGAGCGCGGTCGGCATCTTCCTGATTGTCTGGATAACCGGATGGTCGTTCGGATGCTACAAGCTCGTCTCTGATCTTGTCTCAAAGCCGTTCAATGTCGGAGAAGCTCTTTTTGCGCTGCCTTTCTTCGCCGGGGAAATATTCGTCGCCTGGATGATTCTCCTCATGATCTTCGGGAGGACGGTCTTCACTTTCCGGCGCGAGGGCGGGACGAAGTTCACAGGCGTCGGAAGCATCGGCTTCACAAAGGAGTTTTCGTTTCCCATAAAGGGCGAGCTTTGCACCGACGAAGAAGTCCGCCACGGCAGCAAGGGCGGGACCTACACGGTCTACCGCTTCATCGTGAAGACTCAGTTCGATCTTGACGGCCCCCGTGTGATTTACGATTCGACTGACGGCGACATCGTATATGCGCTCTGTGAGGCGGCGAAGGAGATTGCAATCACTGCGGGAGCGCCGAAACCTGAGGAGAAGAGCGCGGATGAAATTGCCGACGAGGAAGCGGGGATCGAGCGCTTAGATTACGAGCTTCTCGCCGGGAGGCCGCCGAAGGGAATGTCCGTCTCACGCGACTTCGAGGGGCGGATATTCGTCGTTCTTCGCCGTGTCAGATGGATGATGGCGGTTGTCCTGCTGGCGGCGATGGCCTTCTTCACGTGGCTCAACTGGTTCAAGTTCACCGACGTGCCGATTCCGGCGAAGATCGGTTTCGTCTTCGTGATGCTTTTCCCGTTCGTGTTGTTCCTGTCCGCACTCTTCGGAAAGCGCACGATGACGCTCGACCACGGCAATGGGACGACCTTCTTCGGGGTTGGGCCTCTCGGCCTTCGCCGCAGGTTTGAATATGGCGGGGCTTTCAATGTCAAGGTTGCGGAGAGCGCCCTGTGGGTCAACAACGAGCGGATGAACGAGCTCGTCATCGCGAAGCCGGACGGGACGCAGCAGAAGATATGTGCGAGCTGGCCGAACGACGTTAAGCCCTATCTCGCCGCGTTCCTCCGCCACCCCGGCTCCGCCGCAGTCGAAATGGCGGTTGCGCTTGTTGGCGTTGTTGTGGCGTGTGGCGCGATGGCGGAGGAGATTGTCGACTTCGCGCGCGAAGGGCACGGCTGGTGCGCGGCCAACCACGTGGAGAACATCCGCCAGACCGCGACTGGCTATGCGTTCGGCGTGACGGACATTGATCCGTGGTGCGTCGCGAGCGCCGCATATGCGATGCCTAAGCAGCCCGAGGGAGCGGCGTATCTTCGCATCGAGCTGGAGACCGCCCCCGTCGAGAATCCGGTCTCGTTCCAGATCTATTGGCACGCCGGGGAGCCTTTGTTCACCGAACAGGAGTCCGCGTTCCTTAAGCCCGTCGGCCCGTCGCCTTGCGCCACATTCGTCGCCGAGTTGCCGGTCGGCCTCATTGGCCCTGATCCCGTGGCCCTTCGCATAGACCCGCCTGGGAAGAGCGCGGCCTTTGCCGACGTCGAAGTCCGCCGTCTGTGCGCCTCGTATATGACGGCCGAATGGACGCCAAACTTCTCCGCGCCGCCGCCGATTGCTTTTGTTGGCGAGCCGCTGGTGCTGAAGGGCGACGGATGGGAACTGCGCCACGACCGCACGCGCATGGGCGCGTTCGCGTTTGTCGCCAATGGCAAGACGTGGGCGGAGGGCTATCCGAACGAGCCGATAGTCGTCCAGGATGCGAACGGCGAGCCCGAGTCGCTCGACTGGTCCAAGGGCGAGACCAAGGTGCGGATGGAAGGTAAGCGCATCGAGGCGAGCGCGACGGCGGAGGATTCTGCCGGACGCACCTGGGTCTGGATGCGCACGTTCATTTCAAACGGAAAGATGCTTCAGGTTATCTCTGCTGTTGCCGTGGACCGTCCCGCGTGCGTCTACCACATTCCCTACATGACGCTCTTCGTGGACCGCGCCTCGGACGGACGCAAGAAGCAGGCGCTCCTGCCCGGCATCGAGTATCTCGCCGACGAACCATCGTCCAACGAGAAGGAGGTGCGAGGTTCGCAGGCGAACCGCCTCATTCCCGCCGCGCACAAATTCTGCTATCCGATGATGGCGATTGCGGACGATACAAGTTGGTTCGCGTTCGAATGGAGGAATTCCGACAGGGTGAATTGTCCGGTGTTCGACACGCCCGACAGACAGTTCAAGTCGGGTGGACACCTCTTTGCGCTTTGGGCGCCCGGCATTGGCCCGGCGCGTCGCGAAGGCGACATGCGGTTGTTTACTGCGGTGCCGTTTACGGCCGGAGGGGTCGGTACAACGCTTTCCACGGGCGCTGGTGGGGACGTGGTGGACGCGCTGGTGGCGCGGTATCCGCTCGAAAAGCTTCCGCCTACGCCCGAGCTGGACGCGGCGCAGAGCTGCGACGTGCTGGCGCGCGGCTGGCTCGATTCCGGCATTCGCGACGGTGCGCGCGGTTGCCGCCATGCCCTCGGATCGAACTGGTACCCGTACCTCGCCGCCGACGTGCCTGCGCTCATGCTCTGGCTCGCATCGGCGACGCCGGACGCCGAGAAGTCCGCCAAGTTGTCCGCCGCTGCGAACGAAATGATCGCGGCGTTCCCCGAGGGCGCGACGGAGCGGCGTGGGTGGGGCGGCAGCGTGTCGCACGTGAAGCGTCCGGCTGCCCCGCTCGTGTTCGGCGATCCGCTCGCCTACTCCGCGGCGCAGGGAGCTTCCGCAAGAAGCCTCGCGCTGCAGCTTGCGGACGGCAAGTGCGTCTGGCGCAAGCTAGACGACGGTAATCCGGACCTCGGCGAGACGCTGGGCGCGGACCACTGCAACGGCTACTCGGCGATCTCGGTCTCCGATATGCTCTCCGCGGCGCTCTGGACGGGCGACGAGAAGGCGATTGCCGACGCGCTCGCGGTCCTCGACAAGTTCACCGCGATCTACGGAAACGACGTGCCGCGCGGCGCGCAACCGTGGGAGATGCCGCTCCACACGCCGGACATCCTTGCGTCTGGGCGCCTCGTCGATTGCTATGTGAAGGGATATCTGCTGTCCGGCGACGCGCGCTATCTCGAACGGGCGCGCTACTGGGCGCGTACCGGGATGACGATGGTCTACTTCGTCGATCCGCCAACGGACAGGCCGAACCCCATCGGACGCTACGCCACGATCGGCGTCATCGGCGCGACGCACTGGGTTGCCCCGAACTGGATCGGGCTGCCCGTTCAGTGGTGCGGCCTCGTTTATTCCGCCGCGCTCGCCGACTTGGCGGAGATCGAGACGGATGCCGGACTGGCGTCCTTGTGGCGGCATCTCGCGAAGGGCATTACGGCGAGCGGCATTGACCAGAGCTACCTTCCGAGCGACGGCGAGAAGGTGGGGCTTTTGCCGGACTCCTTCGACGTCGTCAGTCAGGTGCGCCGCGATCCGCCGATCAATCCGGGGACCGTGCAGGAGAACGTGAGCAACTTCGTGGGGCTTCCGTACTACCGCGTCGTCCGCGCGACGCCGGACGGCAAGACGCTCGTCCACGTTCCGGGACGCGCGAAGGCGCGCGCGCCGCATGCGGGCGAGCTTGCGCGCGTCGAAATCGCCGCGTGGCCGAAGGCGCCGTACAAGGTGTTTTTCTCGCGCGTGGCGCGACCCTCTGCCGTGAAGGCAAACGGCGTCAACGTACCATTTGAGTTTAGAGATAACGTGATGTCGGTCATTATCCTGCCAGGCGACGGCCCGATACGGCTCGTTCTCGAAGCCACGCCCCAATAAAGAGTGTCGCGAGCGAAAGACGGGGTTGTGATATGGCTTAGCCTCGACCCGGCCGATACGCTGTTCAATGTCCTGTTTGCGCTGAATTGCCTGACGCGCGGCAGATTTGCCGCGGAATGTGGTATAATACTGAACTGTCAAGGAGAATGGCTATGAATGCAAAAGCAAATGCACTTACGTTTCTTGGTCTTGGGCTCGCGCTTGCGGGCTGCGCGTCCTTCGAGGACGAGCTGCCCGAATCGTGCGTCGTCATCGAGGAGGTCAAGACCACCCCGCCCAACAAGGTCGTGATCGACACGAAGATGGAGGTCCGAAGCTACCCGGTCATAGCGACATTCCTCGAGAGGATGTCGAGCGGGATGTCCGATATGAAGGGGTTCGGGGCGTCGACAGTAAAGTCTGAAGTCATTGCGAAAGAAAGCGATGAGGAGCGGGAATGGAAGGAGTTCTTCGCCCGCTGCAGCGGTGTCACCTGGCCCGTGGGATCGTCGTGCACCTATGTCAGGCAGATCGGCAAGCTGCGCGTGCGCAACACGCCGGAGAACCTCAAGCTCATCGACGAGTTCATGGACGAGGTCAATGCGAGAGGCGATCTTCTCGAAGTGCAGACGCGCTTCGTCAGGGTCGCGCAGAAGACGCTGGACGAGCTTGGTGCGGAACTGTTCCCCGGGAAGGGCGCCGGGCATCGCTATGACCTTGCCGAATTCGACGCCGTTCCCGCAGGCGAGCTCGAGCGCCGCCTTGTCTCGCGGCGCGATCTCGTGGAGAACAAGGTCTGCCGGGCGACGACGCGTCCCGGCGATGAGGTTGTTTTCAAAGATGTTGCGGAATACATCTATCCGACGGACTATGACGTGCAGATGAGTTCGTACGCTCCGAGCGGCAGCAACGACTGGGTGCGCACGGGCGAACACGGTTTCGCCGTGGTCGAGCCGCAGTCTTTCACGATTCGCGAAGTCGGCTCGATTCTTCAGGTGACTCCGACGATGACCGACGACGGACAGGTCATCGATCTTGAGCTGAACACGCAGGTCGTCGCGCCGCCTGAATGGATGGACTACGGCACGCAGCTTCCCTCGGCATACGGCGGAACTTACGCCCTGCCCATGAAGCAGCCGTTCTTCCCGGTCGTCTCGCACGATGCAAAGCTGCCCGTCACGCCAGGCGAGACGGTCCTCGTCGGTTCTGGCGTTTCACAGGGGAAGACCGACGAGACGGAGTTTATATTCGTCCGCACCCGCAAGCTTGACTACACCGGCCGAGCCGCCAAGTCGAAATAGCGTCAACCACCGCTGCGGCGCATCTGCCGCGGATTTGGTATAATGCTGACATCATCGATGATTTCGGCAGAACGAAGGAGGTTCGATATGGGCAGGTTTACAGGTGTTTCAAGGATCTTTGTCCTGGTGGCGGGACTGACGGTTGCCATCAGCGGCTGCGACAGGGCGGAGAATATTGGGCGCAAGGTCGCGCACAAGAGCGGCGACCTCGTAGGAAAGGGCGCGACGGAATTCTTCGCCGGCGTCGGAGAAGGCATTGATGCAGTCAAGGAGAAGGGGCCGGACGTCCTGACCGCGATCTCAACGCGCAAGTCCATCCGCAAGTTCGATGCATCCAAGCCCGTCGAGGACGAAAAGGTCGAGAAGATGCTGCGCGCCGCGATGTGCGCTCCGACTGCGATGGACAAGCGTCCGTGGGAATTCATCGTCGTCAAGGACCCGGCGAAGCTGGCGGCTCTCGCCGAGCGGCTTCCCTATTCGCGTGTTGGCAACGGCGCTAAACTTGCGATTGTCGTCTGCGGTTCTCTTGACAACGGGCTGCCCGGACGCGGCAAGGAATACTGGATCCACGACTGCTCGGCGGCGACCATGAACCTTCTCCTTGCAGCGCATGCCCAGGGGCTCGGTGCCGTATGGACAGGCGTCTATCCCGGCGAAGAGCGCATTGCCGCGGTCCGCGAGATTCTATCCATACCCGACGGCTTCATGCCGCTCAACGTCATCCCCGTCGGCTACCCGGCAGAGAATCCTCCAGCCAAGGACAAGTGGAATCCCGCGAAGATTCACCACGACAAGTGGTGACGTGTCTCACGGGAGCCGGCGCGGCAGATTAGCCCATCCGCCGCGGATTTGGCATGGCCCCCGCAAGGCGAAGTCGTCCGGACTTCACTTTTCGGGGCCGTGTTTTTTGTGGCCGTGGTGGAAGGTGGTGCCGTGCCCGGTTAGGACGGGAACGCCGAGACTGTACTTGATCGCGAGCGCGCGGATCACGAAGATGAGCGCGAGCCCTGCGATGTTGCGGACGTAGATACTCTCGACGCCGACGAACGGCAAGAGGAAGTATAGGACGCCGCCCGCGGCGCAGGCGAGCGCGTAGAGCTCCTTGCGGAAGATGAGAGGCACCTCGTTTATGCAGATGTCGCGCAAGATGCCACCTGCGACCGCCGTCACCACGCCAAGGACTATCGCGCACCACGGCTGGTAGCTGTGCAGTATCGCCTTGTGGAGACCGATCATCATGAAGAGCGAAATGGAGATCGTGTCGAAGATGAACCACGTGATCTGCCCGCTGATGAAGCGCCGCCCGAAGAGCCCGATCGAGACTACCGCGAGAGCTGACACGATGATGTAGGACGGATCGGACATCCAGAAGGGCTCGACGCGCAAGAGAACGTCGCGCAGCGTTCCGCCGCCTGCCGCGGTGATGAAGCCGATCACGCTCGCGCCGAACCAGTCGAAGCGCTTTACGCTCGCGAGCCGAACGCCCGAGATGGCGCCCGCAAAGGCGCCGATGAGCTCGAGCACGCGCATGAAGATGTTGATTTCGTCTGAAAGGTCTGCCATGGTGTCCTCCGACGACGGATAGTATACCACAAATGCCGAATTGGTGCCTTTATGGTATAATGTATGCCAATGGAAGACAATAGCAAGAACAGGGTCGTCCGCTGGACGCAGAAGCTGCTTGATCTCTCGCTTCGCAACCGCCTGCTCAATGCACGCGATTCGAAGCAGATACTGCCCCTCGCCGTTGACGATGTGGCATCGCTTGAAGACCGGCTTTCGGCCGACCAGGCCGTCGCCGTGGAGCCGTCCGACTCACAGTCGCGCTCCGCAGGCGCGCTCCGCTCGACGCTCGCGTCAGATGACATGCTGCGCCGCCTCAAGGAGATATTCCGCCTCGCGAAGACCGACCTTGAGGAAAGCGGCGTAAACGCGCTTTACTTGGCGCTCGGCTTCTTGCGGTGGCGGCCGAAGGGTGCGAACACCAAGGAATGCCGCGCTCCAATTCTCCTGATGCCCGTGCAGATGACGCGGAAGAACGTCCGCGAGGGATACACCGTGTCCCGCCTCGACGACGACACGATGCTCAACGCGACGCTCGTCGAGTTCCTTCGCGCCGAGTTCGGGATTTCCGTCTCGGGGCTCGACCCTCTTCCCGAAGACGACTCTGGCGTAGACGTCGCCAAGGTCTTCGCCACTTTCCGAGAGGCGGTGAAGGGCATGGAGGGCTGGGACATCGAGGAAGACGCCGCGATCGGCAACTTCTCGTTTGGCAAGTTCGTGATGTGGAAGGATCTTACCGCACGCGCCGACCAGCTTGGCAGCCATCCCTTCGTCTCGCACCTCATGAAAGGCGGCGGCGACTATGATGACGGCATAGAGGTCTTCCCGCCCGAGGAAATTGCCTCGCACATCAAGTACGGTGAACTCTTTACCCCGCTTTCAGCAGACTCCTCGCAGCTTGCGGCCGTTCTCTATTCCGCGATGGGGAAGTCGTTCGTTCTCCACGGGCCGCCCGGCACCGGCAAGTCGCAGACGATCACCAACCTCATCGCGCACAATCTCGCGCTTGGTCGCAGGGTGCTCTTCGTCTCCGAGAAGAAGGCCGCTCTCGACGTCGTCCACCGCCGTCTCTCGTCAGTCGGCCTAAAGCCGTTCTGCCTCGAGCTCCACTCGAATAAGTCCGGCAAGACCGAAGTCCTCGCCCAGTTCAAGGAGGCGCTTGACTACATCGACAAGGGCACTCCGAACGAGTGGCAGAAGACGGTCGACCAGATTTCCAACTACCGCTCCGCCCTCGATGCGCCGATTGCCGCGCTTCACAAGCGTCAGAACAACGGACTAACCGCCTACGACTGCTTCGCGGAGAAGATTGCCGGCGGCGCAAAGACTTTCCCGCTCGCTGGCGGCAAGGTCTGCGACTGGAGCGAGAAGGACGTCTCCGACATCCGCGAGCTCGTCCTGCGAGCCGCGGCTGACTGGCGCGGCACGACGGCAGACGCCGTAAAGGCCCTCGTGCCTGTCGCGACCTTCGCGTGGAATCCCGGCGCTGAGGAAGAGATGCGCGGCAAACTTGCCGCGCTCCGCGCCAAGGGGGGCTTTGCGCGAGGAATGTCCGTGCTGTTCGGCGGCGGCGGCGCGCTTAGGTTCGGCCCCGGGCTCGTCGGGCGTTTCGAGGGCTTTGGCGGCGCATTTGCCGCGAAGCTCGACGCGGCAATCGCCGCGATGGGAGAGTCGCGCGGCGTCATGCGCTACCGCGAGTCTGCCGGCGAAGTCGCGAAGAGGATCGGTTTTGGCTTTGCAACTGCGCTTGCCTCTGGCGATGTCGATCCCGAGCAGACTGGCGAATCGTTCGATCGTTCGCTCGCGTCGGCGACGCTCTGCGAGATCCTTCGCACCGAATCTGTGCTCGCCTCGTTCGCGGGGCTTAAGCGCGAGGAGCAGATAATCGAGTTCCGCCGCCTCGACGCGGAATATGCCGAGCTCGTGAAGCACGCTGTCCGCGCGAAGCTCGCGGCGCTTCTCCCGTCAGGGCGTCTCGGCGACTGCCCAGATGGATGCGAGCTCGGAATCGTCCGCCGCGAGTGCGCGAAGAAGGCGCGCCAGAAGCCGATACGCCGCCTGCTCGCGGAGGCGCGCGGAATCATCGGGCGCATCAAGCCGTGCTTCCTCATGAGCCCCCTGTCGGTCGCGCAGTATCTCCCTGCCGAATCGACATTCGATCTCGTCGTCTTCGACGAAGCGTCGCAGATTCCCGTATGGGACGCAATCGGCGTCATCGCGCGCGCGAAGCAGTGCGTGGTCGTTGGCGACCCGAAGCAGATGCCGCCGACAAACTTCTTCCAGAAGGGCGAGACTGGAGACGACGAGGACGAGTCGGAGGATCTCGAGAGCATCCTCGACGAATGCCTCGCGGCGGGCCTCAGCTCCGCGTACTTGAGCTGGCATTACCGCAGCCGCCACGAGTCGCTTATCGCGTTCTCGAACCACCACTACTACGGCGACCGTCTTTGCACTTTCCCCGCCGCGAAGACGACTCCGCGTCTCGGCGTCGCGTGGCATTTCGTCGAAAACGGAGTTTACGACGCGAAGGCGAGCCGCACAAACAGGGCAGAGGCCGAGGCGCTCGTCGACTACGTTTTCTCGCGTCTCGCAGATCCCTCGCAAAAGCGCCGCAGCGCTGGCGTCGTCACTTTCTCGATGGCGCAGAAGAACCTCATTGAAGACATCTTCGAAGAACGCCGCGCGGCAAACCCGAAGTACGAGGAATACTTTGCGGACGACGGCGAGGAGCCGTTCTTTGTGAAGAACCTCGAAAACGTGCAGGGCGACGAGCGCGACGTAATACTCTTCTCCGTCGGCTACGCTAAGGGCCCGGACGGCAAGTTCCTCATGAACTTTGGCCCCTTGAACCGCTCCGGCGGCGAGCGGCGCCTAAACGTCGCCGTCACGCGCGCGAAGGAGCAGGTCGTAGTGTTCGCGTCTTGCAAAGGCGCGGAAATCGACCTCAATCGCACGCAGGCAGTTGGTGCCGCGCATCTGCGGGCCTTCCTCGAGTACGCCGAGCGCGGCGGAATCGCCTCGGCCGCAGACGCTGCCGAAAGGCGGCGCGACCGCTTCGCCGACGAGGTCGCTTCGTTCCTTTCCGAGCACGGCTTCACCGTCGAGCGTGATGTCGGCTGTTCCGGCTTCCGCGTCGATGTCGGCGTCAGGGATCCCGCGCGGAAGGACGGGTATCTCGCGGCGGTTGAGTGCGACGGCGATTCCTACGCGTCTGCGCTCACTGTGCGCGACCGCGACGAACTAAGGGGGTCTGTTCTCCGTTCGCTCGGATGGAACACCGTCCACGTGTGGTCTGCGGACTGGGCTCTTGACCGCGCGCGCGGCGAAGAGCGGCTTCTCAAGGAACTTGAGGAGATCCGCCGTGCGCCTGACGGGGTTCTTCCCGCGCCGAAGTTCACGCCCGAGGTGACGTTCCCGCGTCGCCGCTCCGTGTCCGCGGCGGAAGTGCCGCGCACAGACCTCGACAAGATCTCGAACGACGAGCTTCGCGCAAAGATGGCGGAGGTGGAGAAGGATCTCGGCGCATGCGAGCCCGATACGCTCTATCGCGAGACGGCGCGCAGGTTCGGTTACAAGACGCTCTCCCCGAAGGCGCGGCAGCGTTTGGAGGGCGTCAGGCGATTCTAGGGATAGTGGCATTTGGCGAATGAACCATCAAGGGCTGGGTGGCGTTTGAGTGGGTATGAAAAGGAAAATTGTCGCTGTTTGCGCCGCTGTTGCAGGCGCATTGACTGGAATGGGAGAAGAAGCTGGCGCGAACGCCTCGACTAACGCGGTGGCCGACTTGGGCACAGTCGTTGTCGAAGGCTCGGCCCTTTCAAAGTACCGGCCTGAGACGGTGGAAGGTGCTACGTTTACCGGCCTTGCGCCCGAAAAGTCGCCGACAGTCGTCGACACGCTGACCGAGGACTTTATCCGCGAGCACAACCCGACCGACCTCCACGACCTTCTCCGCTACGTGCCAGGTGTCGAGACTGGCGGCAAGTCGCTTCTCATCCGGCAGCCGGGCACTTTCCAGATCCGCGGCATGGGCGGCACCGAGCCGGCGTTCGACGGCGTCGTCCCGATCGGCAGCGGAGCCGGCCTTTTCATGGATCCGTTCCTCATGGAGCGCGTCGAGATCGTGAAGGGCCCGATCGGTTCGCTTTCCGGCGGCGCGGGATCGCAGCAGAACAACTCGGGCGCGGGTGGCTCGGTCAACATGTACCTGAAGGGCGCGAACTTCCGCGGCGACAGGATCGACTTCCAGGAGAACACTTCCGTCGGACGTCATACCTGGCGCCAGCGCGGCATGATCGACGCGAACGAGGTCTATGGCGACGACAAGTTCGCCTTCCGCGCGATCGGCGCGTTCGACGTCTTCTCGCCCGCCTATCTTGGCGAGGGCTCGCAGAAGGGAGCCGACCCCAGGCAGTCCTACACGGTCGCTCCGTCGTTCGCGTGGCGTCCGGTCGAGAACGTGACGATCGGGTTCAAGTCGATGTTCCAGAAGACCGACCAGCCGAGCTACATCGGCGTTCCCGTCTGGCACGGACGGCCAGGCGGCGGCTACAGCTGGTACGAGTCCTCGTGCCGCAAGGGCGACCGCTCGAAATACGATTCGATGTACCTTAACCCCTATGTCGACTGGCAGGTCACCGACGACTGGCTTCTCAAGTTCGGCGGCGCGTTCATGTTCTCCGACTGGGAGCAGAAGACGCGCGAGCCGTACATGGGGCGCACCGAGCTAGACACATTCTACAGGACCGGCGAGTGGTCGAGCGGCGAGAAGTACATGACGTCGGGCTTTTCAGAGTCCGACCGCATAAGCCGCAGCTACAACCTCTACGCGCGATCGGTTTACACGAAGGAGGAATTGCCGTGGGGCTTCAGGAACACTCTCGTCGTGCAGCCCGACTTCTGGTACCGCGAGTCGACGACCGGATTCGGCGCTCCCGTCACGCGCTACGGCGCGACGCTCCAGGATTCGGTCGGTTGGGGCTGGGTGACGCTACTTGGCGGCCTGCGCTACGACTACTTCACGGAGAATCCCCAGACGACGGTATCCACGGTGACGCGGACAATCGGCAGTGGCCGCAACGCCCGCACAGTCTCCGAACAAGTTTCCACGCACTACCAGCGTGCAAACGAGTTCGCGTTCTCTCCGCGCGGCGGTCTCACGGTCCAGCCGCTCGACTGGCTCGTCTTCTTCGGCAACGTCTCGCAGACGACTACTCCGACGCGACCCCTGGACGGCGACGCAGATGGAAGGCGGTTTCCGCGTCCGCCCCGTCGAGAAGCTCTGGTTCTCGGCCTCGGTCTACCGCATCGACCAGCGCAACACTCCTGTCGCCGAGACAATCAACAACGATACGTACTACTATTTCGAGGGCAAGAGCAATTCGCGCGGCGTTGAGCTTTCGCTTGCGGGCGACATCACCGAGAACTGGACGGTCCTCGCGATGTACTCGTACAACCGCTACGAAAACCGCAGCGCGACAGGAACTGCGCCGTCGGTCTTCCGCCGCAACCCCAACCACACGTTCTCGCTCAACACCTCCTACCGGTTCGACTGCTGCGACCTCCTGCGCGACATTGTCGTTGGATGCGGCTATCGCTTCCGCTCGAAGAGCTTCGCGACGATGCGCGGCACGTTCGTAGACGATAACCTCTACTTTGCGCACAGCCACGTCTTCGACGTCAACGTGTCCGTCCCGCTGACGAAGTTCGGCGGCCCGGAGGACTGGACGCTGACGCTTGGCATCCGCAACCTCTTTGGCGAGAAGTACTTCGAGTCGGCGCGCCACTTCTATGAGTGCCTCGTAGGAGAGCCGCGCACGTTCGAGATCGGCCTCCGCGCGAGATTCTAAGATTTCCAGACTCTCCTCACACCCTTTTGGGTGATGGCGTCGGCGGCGTAAATATAGTAGAATATCCGCCGTGAAGCACGAGGACGCCGCGCAAAGAGGAGGGTTAGGAAATGCTCACGATAGGTATAGATTCTTCAACGCAAGGCACGAAGGCCGTCGTCTATGACGTCGACGCGGCGAAAGTCGTCGCCTCTGCCGCCGTTAACTACGGGCGCGACCTTCCGGAATTCGGATCTCCGGACGGCTTTCTCCCCAATGCCGACACGCGCGTCAGGCGGGCGAACCCGGAGATGTGGGTTCGTGGGCTTGAGCTCGTTCTTTCGAGGCTCAGGGATTCTGGCGCGCCGATGGGCGAGATCGCCGCAATCGGCGGCGACGCCCAGCAGCACGCCACGGTCTGCCTTGATGCAGACGGTAACTTCTCGCGCAGGGAAAGCCCTATCTGGATGGACTCGTCCACCACGGCAGAGGTCGCTGTGCTTGACGCGCGTTTCGGCAAGTCGCTTGCGTCCCGCACGGGCTCACCCGCGATCGAGCGCTTTGTCGCGGCGCAGATGATGAAGTTTGCGCGCGAGGAGCCGGAAGCGTACGCGCGTACGGCGCGCGTCCACCTTTTGAGCTCATTC
The DNA here is from genome assembly GCA_902780865.1 of uncultured bacterium. Taxonomy (GTDB): domain Bacteria; phylum Verrucomicrobiota; class Kiritimatiellia; order RFP12; family UBA1067; genus UBA1067. Next base: position 1,230 of record CACZHC010000047.1, on the reverse strand, counting down.
CTGACGTCCGTCCTCGCCGGAGAGGATGCTCCTGTCGACATAGGCGACGGCGCGGGGATGAACCTCCTCAACTTGCAGACGCTTGAATGGGACGAGGAGATCTGCGCCTTTGTGGCGAACGGGCTGATTGGCAAGCTGCCGCGCGTCCATCTTCCTGGCGTCACGCCGCTCCGCCTTGCGGAGCGCTTTGCCGAGTACGGCCTTCGCCCGGGAATCCCCGTCGCGCCGTTTACCGGCGACAACCCGGCGTCGCTCGTCGGCTGCGGCGCGGAGAAACCTGGCACCGCCGTTGTTTCGCTCGGGACAAGCGACACTTTCTTTGCCGCGATGAACGAGTTCCGCACTGACCCCGACGGATACGGCCATGTCTTCGGCAATCCCGTCGGCGGGTTCATGTCGCTTGCCTGCTTCAAGAACGGATCCCTCGCGCGCGACTGCGTTCGCCGCGAGTGCGGCGTTGACTGGAAGTTCTTCGACGAGACTGCCTTCTCGCTCACCGAAGCGGGTAACGGCGGCAGAAGGGCGTTCCCGTACTTTGAGACCGAGATAACGCCGAAGCACGAGGCGACCGGCATCGAGGCGAACTTTGACTGGGCGTCAGCTCCTGCGGAGACGAAGATCCGCGCCATCGTGGAAGGGCAGATGTCGAACATACGCGAGAGGACTCGCTGGATAGGCGACTTTGACACGATTTGCGTGACAGGCGGCGCCTCGCGCTCGAAGGGCATACTTTCCGTGATCGCCGACGTCTTCGGCGCAAAGGTGAAGACGCTCGACGCCACGGACTCTGCCGCAATCGGCGGCGCTCGTCTCGCCGCGCTGCAAATTGCGTGATGGAAGTTTTGCCGCGATTATGCTATACTTTTCCACAAACTTGGAAAAGGGAAAGGAATCTGGAAGATGCTGACGTGGATTGACTGGCTTATGATTCTCGGTTATTTCGGCGTGCTGGCCGGAGTGGTCGTCTTCTCGCTGAGACGCAACAAGATAGAGTCGGGCGAGGACCTTTTCCTCGGCGGGCGATCCGTCGGGTGGCTCGCGATAGGCGCGTCGATCTTCGCGGCGAACATCGGCTCGGAACACCTGATCGGGCTCGCGGGCTCCGGCGCGGTCGCGGGGCTTTCGCAGTCTCACTGGGAGTTCCACGCGTGGGTGCTCGTAATGATGAGCTGGGTGTTTCTCCCGTTCTACTACAATTCAGGCGTGTCGACCATGCCGGAGTTCCTTGAG